>CAJQNK010000158.1 GCA_905479655.1 uncultured bacterium
GTCCAGGGTTCGCTTCGCCGGCCTTCGGCCGCCCTGGACCCTCCCGGTCTCCCCGACGTGGAGGAAGAGTGGGCGACGGGGAGGAAGCGGGACTCTGCGAAAGGAAGCGAGGAGGGAGGCAGGACGCTAGCGGGGGTTAGCCTGCCTGCCCCGGTTGCGGCCACAAAGGAGAGGAGCATCGCCCCGAGCATTCCCCTGCTTCCTCTTGCAGAGCCCGCTTCCCCCCCTTCGCCCATGATCTTTCTGGCGTCGGGGCGCGGCTCGGGGTCAACGGCGGCCGACAGGCCGGCGCCGCGCAGCGGCGCGCACCGTTGAGGCCGAGATCCAAGCCCAGCCCACCTACCCAGGCTCGCCACCCATCCTCCCACCGAGCCCGCACCCGCCGACGGATGACTAGATCCGCCTCAGCGACCTCCAACCCACCCACCTGAGTCTCGCAAACCTCAGCGGAGCCAAGGACCAACAGCCTCCGACGCTATCTGCACCGGGCTGCTAGCCTGACGTTCTCAGCCGGTCTCCTCCGCAGGGTCTCTGCTGCGAGGTCTCTGCTGCGAGGTCTGAGGGCCCTACGGGTAGAGCGCCTCGTCGACGTTCTCGCAGCGACCGCGGTCGAGTTGCTCGTGGCAGCGACTGATGACGGCCTGGATCTTGTAGTGCACCGGGTTGACCCCGGCTGTGGCGACGCCGGAGTTGTCGGACTTGCGGATCTCGAGATCGAAGGGGATCGGGCCGTCGGCGCGGGCGAGTTGCTCGAAGGTGAAGGCGCGGTGCGCGAAGCCGATGACGTCGTCGGAATCGAAGGCCTGGTTGAGGGCGTAGACGCCTCCGAGGCCGTGGAGGAAGGTGGTCGGGTTGAGGAAGGTGTCTTCGATCACCCGGTCCAGGGCCAGGGTCTTCATGCTGGAGCGGATCTGGTCGAGGATCGTGTCGATCTCGCCGGTGTCGGGGTCGGGTTGCGGGCTGCGGCCGCAGAACTCCACCGACTCGTCCTCGCTCGCGAGGGCCGCCTGCGGATCGAAGCCGCCGTTGAGCATGCCGAGTAGGTTGGCGAAGGAGAGACCCGTCACGCACTGTTCGAACTGCGCCTTGAACGCGTCGACGATGGCGTGGCGGGTGGAGTTGATCACCGGGGTGGGCGATTCGTCCTCCTCCAGCGCGACCACGAAGACCCAGACGGTGGTGGCCTCCATCAGGTCTCTCAGCGTCACGAGGCAGCTGCCCATGTCGCCGGGGTCGCAGTTTTCGATGATCTCCAGACCGACGAGGCGGATGCTCTCCTCGTAGTAGCCGACGTTGGAGGGGATCGAGATGCTGGAGCCGGAGCCCTGGTCGTTCGAGGTGGGCAGGTTCCCGTGCGCGTCGTGACGGAGCGCGCGGTCCACCCTGACACTGCTCTGCGGCAGGTTCGCCGGGTCGATCGTGGTTCCGTCCATGTAGGCGATCATCGGGATGATGTACGGCTCCTCGCCGCTCTCCTCGTCGGCGTCGAGGATGTGGAAGTTCTGCAGGTGGACCTTGACGCGCATGGGGAGCCGCAGCTCCGGATAGAGCCCGAAATCGGAGAAGTGGGTCTGGTTGGTATTGACGCGGTAGGTGATCGTCACCGGGGAGGAGCGGATCCCGGTGCCGGGGACGACCCGGAGGCGATAGGTCTCGACGCCCGTGGGCTGGGGCGGGAGCAGGTTCCGGAGATCCACCCGGAACCACTGCAGCTCGGAAGGGTCGGAGGCCTCCCCGATGGGACCGTTGGCCAGGAGATTCGCCGCCTGGATCTCGCCCTCGTAGAGCTGCCACTGGGCGACGGTCGCGACCCCGGGCGGGCCCCAGCGGAAGGTCAGCTCGCGTGGGGTGTAGAGCACGATCTCGTTGCCCCACTGGACGAACTCCCCGGTCTGGAGCTGGGTCTCCAACCGCGCCAGGCGGCTGAGCTCGCGGCCGGGGTCGAGTGCGACGCGCCGCTGGGCCACGGCCGCGGAGGCGAGGGGCAGGGAGGCCGAGGCCAGACACGCGAGCTGCAGCAGAGTGCCGAGGACCGCGCCCGCGACCGGGCGGTGTTCTCCCATGTCTCGCTCCTTTCCACCGGCTCGTCGTCGCCGGCGCATCGTCATTCGATCCCTCACCAGCGGCGATCCGCCTCGCGTTTCGTTACAACTTGCGCGGTATGGACCCCGCGTCGACGACGACCCCTCCGCCGGGACGCGCCCCCGGGCCGGAGAGCTTCCGACCTCTCGGCCCCGGGTGTGCGCCTACTGGTCGGCGGGTGCCTCGGCCATGTTGAAGTGCGTCACGACCAGCAGACGGTCGGTGTGGTTGCCCTCGGTCGGAGGCTCGAAGATCGTCTGCATCGCCTCCATCCAGGCGGCCTCCTCCTCCTCGGAGTGCGCCGCGGCGTCGGCGTCGACAGCCGCTTCGACGGCGTCCATGGCGCCCAGGTCCGTCATCGTCACCCAGCCGGTCACGTCGTCCCACCCGCCGGGACCGTGCATGTAGGGGGTGTAGACGCCGTGGCCGGTGATGGTGCCCGCCTCCATGAGCGGATCCAGGATGGGGGCGCGCCACGACCGGTAGAGGTCTGCGATCTGGTCCTCGCTCACCCCGGGCTGGGTCCCGAAGGTGGAGAGCGAGATGTACGCGGGGGGCGTGCCGTTGGTGGCGAGATGCACGTGGCGCCCGATGACGTCGTAGTGGCTGCCGTGCACCGTCAGCTCGTCCCACCGGGCGGCGTTGGCCACCCGGTCCTCCTCGCTCATGGACATCATGCGGCCCATGAAGCCTCCGATGAACGCGTTGACCGCCGACCAGTCCCGGAAGTTGATGAACTCGAGGTGGGTCCAGTCGTCGCCCGGGAAGTGGTTGACCGCCTGGGCCACGCCCCAGCTCAGCACGTGGCCGTCGGCAATCAGGCCGTCGTAGGACTTGGCGCCTTCGGTGGCGAGGTGCATCGCCAGCTCGGTGGACTTGCCGGGCTCGGCGGTGACGTACGAGATCCACAGCAGGGGACCGTTCTCGGTCTCCTGCGAGGCGGCCGCCTGCGGCATCGCGCAGACGCCGGCGAGGGCGATACATAGAACTCCGAGGAATGCTCTTCTCATGGGACCTCCTCCGTATCAGCCGGCCGTGCTGGTCGACCGGGCAGGGGCAGCGACCCGCGCGATTCGCGGGGCGACGAAGCCAGCTGCATTAACCGATAATCGAGAAAGTATATCAGAGGGTAGGAGCCACCGGCCGGGCGGCGCGGGCGCCGCCGGGTCGCGGGTTCCCGAGCAGGAGAGGCCGCACGTAGCAGTCGATCGGCTTCCCGAGAGCCGGATCGGCTAGGGTGGGGACGATGGCCGCCGCGGTCTGGCGGCGGGAAAAATCGACAAGGAGACCCCATGAAGCTCGCGATTCTCTCTTCGGCGCCCAACTGCTACAGCACGCGCCGTTTCAAGCAGGCGGCCCTCGAACGGGGGTACGACGTGAAAGTGCTCGACACGCTGCACTTCGCGATCGACCTGAGCCACGGCTCGCCGGACCTGCATTTCCGCTCGAAGAAGCTGAGCGTCTACGACGCGGTGCTGCCCCGCATCGGCGCCTCGATCACCTACTTCGGCACCGCCGTGGTGCGACAGTTCGAGCAGATGGACGTCTACACGCCGAACACCGCCAACGGCATCGCCAACTCGCGGGACAAGCTGCGTTCGCTCCAGATCCTCAGCCGGCACGACATCGGCATCCCCCGCACGGCGTTCGTGCGCGACCGCAAGGACGTGCTGCCCGCGATCGAGCGCCTCGGCGGGGCGCCGGTGATCATCAAGATCCTCGAGGGTACCCAGGGTGTCGGGGTCATCCTCGCGGACAACACGAAGGTCGCCGAGGCGATCATCGAGACCCTGCAGAGCACGAAGCAGAACGTGCTCATCCAGGCGTTCGTCAAGGAGAGCAAGGGCCGGGACATCCGCGCCTTCGTCGTCGGAGACCGCGTGGTGGCGGCCATGCGCCGGGTGGCCCAGGGCGACGAGTTCCGCAGCAACGTGCATCGCGGCGGCAAGGCCGAGCCCGTGGAGTTGGACCCCGTCTTCCAGGAGACGGCGATCCGTGCCGCTCAGATCATGGGGCTGCGCGTGGCGGGGGTGGACATGCTCGAGTCGGCGAGCGGCCCGCAGATCATGGAGGTCAACTCGTCGCCCGGCCTGGAGGGCATCGAGGGTGCGACCCAGCTCGACGTCGCGGGCGCGGTGATCGACCACATCGCGAACCAGGTCGCGTTCCCGGAGCTCGACGTGCGGCAGCGGCTGACCGTCTCGGTCGGCTACGGAGTCGCGGACCTGGTGATCCCCGAGGGTGCGGGGCTGGTGGGCAAGACCATCCGGGAGTCCGGCCTGCGCGACCACGACATCGTCGTGCTCAACCTCCACCGAGGGGCCACCGTCATCTCCAACCCCAAGGGCGCGCGGGTCCTCGAGGCGGGTGACAAGCTCCTCTGTTACGGCAAGCTGGACTCGATGCGCTCGATGGTCCCGGAGCGCCGCCGGAAGCAGCGCAAGGAGATCGGGGCGCTCCATCTGTCCGAGAGCGTAGGGTAGCGATCATGCCTCCAGTGACGATCTCGACGGTTCTGCAACTCTTGGTGGCGCTCGGCCTGCTGAACGTGTGGCTGCTGCGCTCGAAGTCGGCCACGGCCTATCGCGGCGGCGAAGCCCGGTCGCTGAAGGAGGAGTTCGCGGCCTACGGCCTGCCGGAGATGGCGTTCTATGGGGTGGGGCTGCTCAAGGTCGGTTCGGCGATCCTGCTCATCCTGGGGATCTGGATCGGCGGCCTCGTCCTCCCGGCCGCGACGGTGGTCGCGGTGTTGATGGTCGGGGCGCTGGCCATGCACATCAAGGTCGGCGACCCCGCGATCAAGTCTCTGCCGGCCCTCCTCATGCTGTTGATGAGCGCGGCCCTGGGCGCGATGGAGCTGGGCCTGCTGCCCAGGCTCTGAACCGGTCGCATCGGCATCGCGGTCGCCGGCGGCGCGATGGCGGCCACTCACGGCAGGCCACCCGAGACGACGAACCCGAAGGAGGTACCGCCTGACGACACCGGAAGAGCAGGCCCAGAGCATGCTCCGCAATCTCGAGGAGAAGACGGGGAGACCGATCGAGGCCTGGCGCACGCTGGTCCGGGCGAGCGGCCTGGCCAAGCACGGCGAGATCGTCAAGACGTGGGGATCCAGCTGCGGGGTGTCGATCCCTACGGCCGGCTGGAGGCATCCGGGAGCTTCAACAGCAGGGTCAGCCCTCGCGTGAGGATCGGCGAGCTCGGCGAGGTGGACGTCGAGATCGTCGGCTGGCTGCGAGAGGCCTACGATGCGGCCGGATAGCGGCCCGTGCCGCGGCCGACGACGGACCGCCGGCCGGTTCGCGGTGTCGATCGCGGGCGTCGCGCTCGCGGCGACGGCCCTCGCCGGGAGCCCGCCGGAAAGCGCCCTGCCGACCTGGTCGTTGGAGGCCGCGGCCTTCGTCTTCACCTCCGGCGCGAGCGGCAACTCGGATCTCTGGCTCCAGCGTGGCCCCGGAGGCCCGGCGGAGAACCTCACCGCGAACCCAGCCCAGGACCACGTCGCCAGTTGGTTCCCGGACGGCTCCCGGATCGCGTTTCAGACGACGCGGGACGGCCAGCGCGAGGTCTACGTCATGGCGGTCGACGGCTCGGGCCTCCGCAACCTGACCGATCACCCGGCTCACGACCTCCTGCCGGACGTCTCGCCGGACGGGAGCGGGATCGTCTTCTTCTCCGATCGCGGCATCGAGCACGGTCCGCGCGAGATGCCCGGCAACCTCTATCTCGTGGCGAGCGCGGGCGGAGAGCCCGAGAGGCTCACGCGAGAGCCCCTGAGCTCGACCTTCGGCGCCGACTTCTCGCCCGATGGGCGCTCGCTCCTCTTCGCGCGCGAGTTCGGGGAGACCATCGACCTGGTGCTCCTCGACCTGGCCACCCTGGAGGAGCGGCGCCTGCCGGGGACCAGCGCGGCCGAGTACGGCGGTCGCGTTTCGCCCGACGGCCGACGCGTCGCGTTCCATGCGGCGGAGGAGAGCGGCGAGGCGCGGATCGTCGTCATGAATCTCGACGGGTCGGAGCGGCTCGAGCTGACCCGGGGCGCCCAGCACTACGGTCCGCAATGGTCGCCGGACGGTCGTCTTTTGATGTTCACGGGCGCGCCCCTGGGGGCGACCCGGTTCGACCTGATGACGGTCCCGAGCGGCGGCGGCGAGGTGCTGCCCCTGGTGGCGACCGATCAGGACGAGCGCAGCGGCTCCTGGTCGCCCGCGGGCTGACGGCGAGGAGGATTGGCGGAGAGCATCGCGTCCTCCGGCCTCCCAGGGATCGGCTTGCGCCGGCGCCGAGCCCATGATCGAATTCGCCGATGGGGCCGGCGTCCGACGAGTTGGGTGCGTTCAGGGGGCGAGGGCGACCCGAGGGTCAGCCCGCGCCGCCCTGGGGAGGCACCGTCGTGATCCTGGCCGCGGGCCGCGGCACGCGCATGCGGCGGCGCGAGGCCGGGGTGCGGCTCACCGCCGAGCAGCGGTCGGCGGCCGAGCTGGGTTGGAAGGCGCTGATGCCCGTGGCCGGGAGACCGTTTCTCGATCACCTGCTGGGGGCCGTCCGCGACGCGGGGGGCCGCCGGGTCGTGCTCGTCGCGCCGAGCGGCGAGGCGAGCCTGGTGGGGCGTTACGGTGACGGCTGGGGCGGCCCCGACGGCGCCGGCCTCGAGATCCGGTGCGTCGCGCAGCGAGCGGCGCGCGGCACGGCCGACGCCCTCCTGGCGTGTCGGGAGGCGGTGGGACCCGGACCGTTCCTGCTGCTGAACGGCGACAACTTCTATCCCGCCGCCGCCCTCGCGGCCCTCGCCGGCCTCGCCGGCTGCGGCTGCCTGGGGCTCGACGTCGAGGCCGTCCTGGCCGGCGGTCGCAGCAACCTCGATCGCCGCCGAATCCTGGAGTGGGCGCTGCTGGAGACGCGGCCGGACGGCTCCCTCGTCCGCATCGTCGAGAAGCCCGACCCCGAGGAGGCGGCCCGGCTCGGCTCTCCTCGCCTGGCGAGCCCCAACGCCTGGCGGTTCGACGAGAGGATCTTCCGGGCCTGTGAGGCGATCGGCCCGTCGCCGCGTGGCGAGCTCGAGCTGCCCGCGGCCGTGCAGCACGCGATCGACCGTCTCGGCGTGCGTTTCGAGGTCGTGCGGACGGCGGCGCCGATCCTCGACCTGGGTCGGCGGCGGGACGTCGCCGCGGTCGAGGCACTGCTCTCGCGCCCGGAGGGGACCGCCTGATGCTGGACGCCCTGCCGCGGGTCTCGGCAACGGAGGAGGGCCCCGATGTCGCGGCGGGGGCCCGGAGGGTCTACGCGTCGGTCCGGGCGCGGGCGGGCGCCCGCCGGATCGACGTGCTCCACGTGCCGGGGCGGATCGAGGTGCTGGGGAAGCACTCGGACTACGCCGGGGGGCGGAGTCTGACCTGCGCCACCCCGCAGGGTGTGTGCCTGGCGGTCGCCGCGCGCGACGACGACGACCTGGTGATCGACGACCTGACGCTCGGGGTCGAGATCCGCGTCGGCCCGGAGGGCGGCGACGGGGCCACGGCGAGCGACGCCGGCCGCATCCCGGCCGTCGTCCAGCGCCGCGTGCGGGCCGACTTCGGTACGCGCGTCCGGGGCGCCGACATCGCCGTGGCGAGGGATCTGCCCGCCGCCGCCGGTATGAGCAGCTCGAGCGCGCTGGGGACGGGGCTGTTCCTGGCCCTGGCGGCCGCCTCCGGGATCGCGGTCGACGACCTGCGTCGACTGGCGAACAAGCCCCGCGACGACGCTCTCGAGCTCCTGGCCGGGTATCTGGCGGCGGTCGAGGCGGGTCGGCCGTTCGGCGGGGGAGGGGACGACGCCGAGGGGGTCGGCACCCGCGGAGGGAGCGAGGACCACGTCGCGATCCTGTTGTCGCGCGGGGGCCGGCTGGGCCTCTACCGCTACGATCCGCTCGTGCGCCTCGACTCGGTCGTCATGCCCGTGGGCTGGACCTTCGCGGTCGCGGTGAGCGGGGTCCATGCCTCGAAGGCGACGAGCGAGCGCGAGGCCTACAACCGCCTGTCGCGGCTGACGGAGGAGGCGGCGGCGCTCTGGCGGCGGCGGTCGGGGCGCGACGATCCCCATCTCGGAGCGGCCATCGCCGCCGCGGGAGCCCGGGCGGTGCGAGCGGCCCTGGTCGAGGGGGCCGGTGCCGGCGATCCGCCGCGGGAGCTCGTCGACCGGTTCGACGCCTTCGAGCGGGAGAGCGAGGTCCTGGTGCCGAGGGCGGCGGCCGCCCTGGCCGAAGGGGACCTGGCGGCCTTCGGCCGGGAGGTGGCGCGCTCCCAGCGCCTGGCGGAGAGCCGACTCGGCAACCAGGTTCGCGAGACGTCGTTCCTGGCGGCGAGCGCCGTCGGTCTCGGCGCGGCGGCGGCCTCGGCCTTCGGCGCGGGTTTCGGGGGCGCGGTCTGGGCGCTGGTGAGAGAGAATGCGCTCGACGACTTCCACGACGAGTGGCGGCGGAGCTACCGGGGCGCCTTCCCACGGCGCGCCGCGGAGGCGAGCTTTCTGGCCTGCCCGCCGGCGCCGCCGGCTCGGCGCATCGGGGTCCACGGGTGATCGAGGAGGCCTGAACGAGATGCGGCTGTCCATGCTCGACCTGGCGATCGTCGGCGGCTATCTGCTGGTGACCCTCGGCATCGGTCTCGCTGCGGCCCGCCGCGCGGGACGGGACGAGAGCGAGTTCTTCCTCTCCGGCCGCTCGATGCCGTGGTGGCTCCTCGGCCTGTCGATGGTGGCGACGACCTTTTCGACCGACACGCCGAACCTCGTCACCGACATCGTTCGCACCCACGGCGTCGCCGGCAACTGGGTGTGGTGGGCCTTCCTCCTGACCGGCATGCTCACCGTCTTCGTTTACGCGCGGCTGTGGCGCCGTTCCGGCGTGCTGACCGACCTCGAGTTCTACGAGATCCGCTACAGCGGCCGGCCGGCGGCCTTCCTGCGCGGCTTCCGGGCCGTGTACCTGGGTCTGTTCTTCAACGTCATGATCATGGCGGCGGTGACGCTGGCCGCCATCAAGATCGGCGGCGTGCTGTTCGGCTGGTCGCCGCTCGCCACCGTCTTCGTCGCGTCGGTGGTCACCGTGGCGTTCAGCGCCGCCGGCGGTTTCCGCGGCGTCGTGCTGACCGACGCGCTGCTCTTCGTCGTCGCGATGACGGGCTCGGTGGCGGCCGCGGTCGTGGCGGTGCGCCACCCGGCCGTCGGCGGGCTCGACGCCCTCTTCCGGGCCCCCGAGGTGCAGGGACGACTCTCCTTCCTGCCGGACTTCTCGGACCTCGACGTCGCGATCCCGCTGTTCTTCGTGCCGTTGGCGGTGCAGTGGTGGGCCGCTTGGTACCCGGGGTCCGAGCCGGGCGGCGGCGGCTACATCGCCCAGCGGATGCTGGCGGCGCGCGACGAGCGCCACGCGGTCGGGGCGACGTTCCTGTTCAACGCGGCGCACTACGCGTTGCGTCCCTGGCCCTGGATCGTGGTCGCTCTGGCGTCGCTGGTGGTCTTCCCCGACCTGGAGGCGCTGCGCGCCGCCTTCCCGAACGTCGACCCGCGGGTCGTGCGTCACGACCTCGCCTATCCGTCGATGCTGACGTTCCTGCCGACCGGGCTCCTCGGGCTGGTCGTCGCGTCCCTCGCCGCGGCCTACATGTCGACGATCTCGAGCCACCTCAACTGGGGGTCGTCGTACCTGACCCACGACGTGTGGCGCCGGTTCCTCCGTCCGGACGCCTCGGAGAGGGAGCTGGTGACGGTGGCGCGGGTCGCCACGGTGCTGCTGATGGCCTTCGCGGCCCTGCTCGCTCTGGCGCTCGACAACGCTCTCCAGGCCTTCCGGATCCTCCTCCAGATCGGCGCCGGAACCGGTCTCCTGTTCCTCCTGCGCTGGTTCTGGTGGCGCGTCAACGCCTGGAGCGAGCTGACGGCGATGGGTGTCTCGTTTCTGGTCGCGGTGGTCTTCGCCTGGGGCGACTCCGGTCTCGAGGCCTGGCAGGAGCTGGTCGTCGGGGTGGCCGTGACCACGGTAGGCTGGGTCGCGGTGACCCTGGTGACGCCCCCCGCGAGCCCCGAGACCCTGGCCCGCTTCGTCCGCCTGATCCGACCGGGAGGTCCCGGCTGGCGGCCGATCGAGGAGGCGCTCCCTCCCGGGGAGCGGTCCCAGGAGGCGTGGAGCGTCCCTCGCGGCCTGCTCCTGACCCTCCTCTCGACCCTTGCGATCTACGCCGTGCTCTTCGGCGTGGGTTGGATGCTCTATCGATGACGACCGGGGAACGGGCTTCGCGCCGTCCCCTTCCGGAGGTGATCCCATGTGCGCAGACCGCAGCCGACGCGACTTCCTGAAGGCCTCCGCCGGGGCCGGCCTCGGCCTGACGCTCGGAGCCGCCGGCGCGGCCGCCGACCGGGCCGACCGCGAGACGCCGGCGGCCCCCGGCTACGAGATCCCGGCCGGCTACCTGTCGGCGACCGGCTTCGCCGCCGAGCCGCTCGACTTGGTGCGCATCGGCTTCGTGGGCGTCGGCCTCCAGGGCGGCAGCCACGTCGAGAACTTCCTCGGCGTCGAGGGCGTCGAGGTGCGGGCGATCTGCGACGTCGACGAGCCGCGGGCGCGGGAGGTGGCGCAGTGGGTGGTCGACGACGGCCGCCCGGCGCCGGATCTCTACACCCGCGGCGAGACCGACTACCGGCGGCTGTGCGAGCGCGACGACATCGACCTGGTGTTCAACGCGACGCCGTGGCGCTGGCACGTGCCGGTGTGCGTGGAGGCGATGCGGAGCGGCAAGCACGCCGCCGTCGAGGTGCCGGCCGCCTACACCGTCGAGGGCTGCTGGGAGCTGGTGGAGACCGCCGAGCGCGAGGCGCGCCACTGCATCATGATGGAGAACTGCTGCTACGGACGCCGCGAGCTGATGATCCTCGGCATGGTGAAGGCGGGCCTGCTGGGCGATCTCCTGCACGCCGAGTGCGCCTATATCCACGACCTGCGCGCGATCAAGTTCAGCGACGTCAGCGAGGGCCTGTGGCGGCTCGCCCACTCCGTCGATCGCAACGGCAACCTGTACCCGACCCACGGCATCGGCCCGGTGGCCCAGTGCATGGACATCAACCGCGGCGACCAGTTCGCCTACCTCGTCTCGGCGAGCTCGCCGCAGCGCGGGCTGAGCCTCTACGCGGAGCGCAACCTGCCGGCGGACGACCCGCGCCGGGGCCGCTCCTACGCCCTCGGAGACATGAACACGTCGATCGTGAAGACCCGTCTCGGCCGCACGATCATGATCCAGCACGACACCACCACGCCGCGTCCGTACAGCCGGATCAACCGGGTCCAGGGGACGGCGGGGGTGGCCGCCGGCTACCCGGACCGCGTCTTCGTCGAGGGGCGCACCGAGCCCCACGAGTGGGACGAGCTCGACTCCTACCGGGAGGAGTTCGACCACCCGCTCTGGCGCGAGCTCGAGGACGCCGCCGCCGGCGCCGGACACGGCGGCATGGACTACCTGGAGGACTACCGGCTGATCCAGTGCCTGCGCCAGGGCACCCCCCTCGACATGGACGTCTACGACGCCGCGAGCTGGAGCGTCATCACGGCGCTCTCCGAGCGCTCGGTCGCCGAGGGCAGCCGGCCCGTGGAGTTCCCCGACTTCACCCGCGGGCGCTGGCCACAACGGGTCCCCATCGTCTGAGGCTTTCGGACGGCGGCCGGCCACGGCCTTCGAAGGAGATTCGTCGCTTCCGCATCTCATCGACCGAACCGAGAGTCAGGCGCCCCACCGGGCGCCGCCATCTCACGAGTGAGGAGATTGAAGATGCCTGAGCGATCCCGCTTCGTTGCCGCCCTGGCCGTCCCCGTGCTGGTCGTCCTGGGGGCTCTCGCGACGCCGGCCGCTGGCCTCGGCGCCGCCCACCCCGCCGTGGCGGGTGGCCCCGACACTCCGTGCGCGACCCACGCGGGCTTCCTGCGCCGGGCCTGCTTCGCGGACCGCAAGGACGACTACCTGGTGCACCGTGCCGACTGCGCCTACGTGACCCCGGAGGAGGAAGAGGAGGAGTGCAGGGCCGAGGCCGTCGCGGAGGCCGTCGAGCGGGCGGAGGAGTGCGAGGAGCTGTACGAGGCTCGTCTCGACGTCTGCGAGCTGATCGGCGAGGAGCGCTTCCTGGTCGACTTCGATCCGGCGGAGTTCGTCGACCCCGACGACATCGGCGACACCGTCGAGCCGAACCCCTACTGGCCGCTGAGCGCGGGCCACACCCACGTGATCATCGCCGACGGCGAGGTCACCGTGGTGACCGCCACGGACGAGGTGCGGGACGTCGGCGGTCTGCCCTGCCGGGTGATCCGGGACTTCGTGTTCGAGGAGGGAGACGACGGCGAGGGCGGGATCGAGTACGACGCGCTCGAGGTAACCCAGGACTGGTACGCGCAGAACCTCGGTGGCGACGTCGTCTACTGCGGTGAGAACACCTTCGAGATCGAGGACGGGCTGATCGACAACACCGACGGCTCCTTCGCCAACGGCACCGACCGCGCCAGGGCCGGCTATCTCGTCCGGGCGCTCCCCGTGGTGGGGGAGGGGGACCGGCAGGAGATGGCGTCGGACGAGGCCGAGGACATCGTCGAGTACCGGAGCCTGGCGGCCACTCCGTCCGAGGAGGAGGGCGGCGACGTGGCGGCCTTCCCCTGCGCCGGCTCGTGCCTCAAGACCTTCGAGCTGAATCCCCACGACCCGGGCCAGGCCGAGTTCAAGTACTACCTGCCGGGCATCGGCTTCGTCCTCGCCGTGAAGATCGACGAGGACGAGGTGCCGACGGGGGAGCGCGAGGAGGTGAGCTGTCTCGGCGACTCGTTGGACGTGCTCGACGACCCGTCGTGCGGCATCGCGGACGTCGAGGCTCTGCGCGACGCCCTCTGCGCCTGGGCGCCGGACGCCCTCTGTTTCGACTGATCCGAACGGGCTCCCCCGGAAGGACCCAGGTCCCCAGAGCCGGCGCCGCGCGACGAGCGGCGCCGGCGCTCGGGCCCTGCTCACCCCTCGCGCAGCGCCTCGGCGATCGTCATCCTCGAGGCCGGCGGCGAAGGCGTCTCCGGATGGAGCTCGAGGTACTCGTCCGAGGCGGCGAGGTTCGGGAAGTACGACGCCCAGTCGGGTGGGGTGCCGATGACCGGCGGCCGGCCCGTCAGGACCCCGCGGCGGGGGCGGCCGGGTCGGACAGGTTCGGGCTCGGCGCGTTCTCCGCAGAGTCGGTCTCGGCCTCCTCGTGGGGCACGATCAGCCGTCCGGCGAACTCGCCCGCGCCGCGCACGAAGACCACGGTACGGAGGCCCTCCACCAGCGACTCCATGCGTTTCGCGTAGTGGGCCTCCGAGCCCGGCTTCGGATCCTGGAGGCCGAGGAAGACGACGTCCGCGCCGGCGCTCGTCCTGCGGATGATCTCCGGAATCGAGAGGCCCTCCGGCTTGTGGATGATCTCGGTGTCGGCGTCGATCCTCACCTCCTGCAGCAGCTTCTGCAGGCCCTCGGTCTGGAACGCCTGCTCCTCCTCGTTGCGGGCGATGGAGCGCAGCACGATCCGGGCGTCGACCCACTCGGGGTTCAGCGTCATCAGGTGGGCGAGGAGCAGCATGATGTCGCCGTTGTTCTGGAGGCCGCCCCACCAGAGGTCGATGCGCATCTTCTGGCCCGGCTCGTGGGCCCAGTTGAGCTTGGCGATGAGGGTGCTCTTGCCGACCCGGGCCAGGGCCCGGGTGATGCGCAGCCACGATTCGAGACGTCCGGGCTTGCGCGGCCAACCCGCGAGGATCGTGTTGGACTGGAGGCCCGCGATACCGTTCGCCTGGGCCGTGCCGATGGCGCCGCTCTCGAACTCCTTCACCACGTCGACCTCACTGAAGGCGAGGAGGCCCTCGGTCGCCAGCGCCCGGTCCATCTCGTCCCGCAGTGCGCGGATCTCGAAGTTCTCCCGGGTGAGGTCGCCCACCAGGAGTTGCGAGGCCGTGATGAGCCCCCGGTCCTGATGGAACCAGCTCGCCAGGCGCACCAGGCCGATCCGCTTCTCGGGCGCACCCACGAAGACGAGGATGTTGGGACGCCAGTTCCGGGGGTCGGCGCCGTGGTCCTTGAGCCGGAACAGCGCGAAGCGGATGAGGGCCATCCAGACCCCCGCCCGGGCGTCGCCCCATCGGCGCTGCAGGGATCGTCGGCGGAGCGAGAGATAGAGCAACAGCTCCAGGACCACCGCCGCGACGCAGGCGTACGGGTTGATCAGGAACATCACCACCACGGCCCCGAGGCAGCCGGCGAGGGAGACCGCCCAGGGGACCCGGATCGTGGGCCGGTAGGACGGGTCGGCGGCCCACGACTCGGCGGCGGCGCTCAGGTTCATGGTGACGTAGAGCGTGAGGAACAGGATGGTGACGAACTGGGCCAGGGCGTTGAGCCCGCCCAGGAGGACCGCCAGCAGGGCGATGGCGCCGCTCACCCAGGTCGCGACGGTCGGCTGCCCCGTCTGGGAGAGGCGCGCCAGAAAACGGGGGGCCAGCCCGTCCCGCGCCAGGGCCTGGAGCACCCGGGGGCCGCCGAGGGCGCTGCCGAAGGCCGACGAGAGGATCGCGCCGAGCATGCCGGGGAAGACCAGCCAGGAGCCGAGGAGCGCCACCCCGGTCCACGAGCCGACGCCGGTCTGCGACAGCTCGTCGAGACTCACCCGGGTGGAGACCGCGAGCAGGAAGGGCACCGACAGGTAGACCAGCGTGCCGGTCGCCACCGCGGCCAGCGTGCCCCGGGGGATCGAGTGCCGGGGATCCTTCAAGTCTCCGGACAGGCCGATCCCGGCGGTGAACCCGGTGACGGCGGGGAAGAAGACCGCGAAGACGTACCAGAAGCCGCCCGGCGCCGTGCGGTAGGAGGCCACGACCTCGGGCGGTCGCACGCCCCCGGTGACCGTGCCGCCGATCAGCGCCGCGAGGGAGAGCCCGACGGCCACCATGATCGGGATCTGGAGCTTCAGCGTCAGCCCCGCGCTCTTGCCGGAGATCGCGGTGATCACCACCACGGTGACGGCCGCCAGGACCTGGATCCCCCGGTCCGAGGCGAGCAGCTCGCTGTGGGGCCAGAGGGCCGCGATCGACTCCGCGAGGCCGAAGCTGTAGAAGGTGATGCTCAGGGTGCGGCAGAGATAGAGCGGGATGCCGATCGCCCCGCCCAGCTCCAGGCCGAGGCTGTGGGCCACCATGTAGTACTCGCCCCCGACCCCCACCCGCATGTTGGTGGCCAGGGCCGAGGCGCTCAGCGCGGTGACGAAGGTGACCGAGCTCGCCAGCAGGACGACGAGCAGCGTCAGGGGCAGGCCCACGTTCCCCACCACCCACCCGAACCGCAGGTACATGATGAGGCCGAGGATGGTGAGCACACTCGGCGTGTAGACGCCGAGGAAGGTGCCGAACTGCTCCGCCGGTGGTTGCGTCGAGCCCGGCTCGGCGCTACCGCTCACCCGCGACCCCTCACGCGGTCACCAGGCCGTGGCCTCCGACGGGTTCGGTCTCCCGTCTCGGCTCCGTGCCCGCGATCCGCTCGAGCTCGCCCGGGTTGGCGGTCATCCTGCCGATCCGTCCGTACATGGGGATCTCCTCGATCGATGGACGCAGCTCGGCGGCCGAGAGGTGTCTCGAGTCGCGGGGAGGTGCGGGGGTCGGGTGTCCGATGGGAGGTATTGTGCCACGCCCCGGGCGCGGGCTCGCCCTCACCCGGTGCTCTGCATCGCGGCCGCGATCCCGTTGACGCTCACGAACAGCGCCCGGTGCAGGCGCTCCCGGCGTTCGCCGTCACCGGCCTGCCGCTCCCGGCGCAGGAGCTCGACCTGGAGCAGGTTGAGCACGTCCGTGTAGGGATTGCGCACGCGGATCGTCGCTCGGATCACGGGGTCGTTGTCCAGGAGCTCCCGCTGGCCGGTGATGGCCAGGATCGCGCCGCGGGCGACCCGGAAGTCGTCCGCCAGGAGTCGATGGATCGTCTCGCCGCCGTCCTCCGCCAGCTCGGCGTAGTGCCGGGAGATGGGGAGTCGGGCTCGGGCCATCTCGAGCTGGGCGTTGTCGACGACCGTGGCGAAGAAGGGCCAGTCGCGGTAGAGGCGCTGGAGCTCCTCCGTCCGCCCCTCGTCGCACAGGCCGCCCAGCGCCCGGCCGGTGCCGTACCAGCCCGGGACGAGGTAGCGCGTCTGGTTCCACGAGAAGACCCAGGGGATGGCGCGCAGGCTCTCGAACTCGACCTCGGTTCCGGAGCTTCGCGAGACCGGTCGGGAGGCGATGGGCAACCGACTGATCGTCTCGATAGGCGTGACCGAGCGGTACCAGGGCCACAGCTCCTTGCGGGCCAGGAGCCCCCGGTAGGCCTCCATCGAGTGCCGGGCGAGGCGTTCCATCAGCTCCGCCGCCCCGGCGGGCGCCGCGGCCTGGTCACCCCGCTCGGCGGCGGCCGTGGTTCGGAGCTGGGCGCTGACCACCTGCTCGAGGTGGCGGTGGGCCAGCTCGGGCAGGCCGTAGCGGAAGGAGATGACCTCACCCTGCTCGGTGAACCGGATCCGGCCGTTGTGGACCCCCGGCGGCTGGGCGCGGATGGCGCGGTTGGCCCGGCCGCCCCCGCGTCCGACCGTGCCTCCGCGACCGTGGAACAGACGCAGCTCGACGCCGTGTCGCCGACAAGTCTCGGCCAGACCCTCCTGGCCCCGGTGGAGCGCCCAGTTGGCCATCCAGTAGCCGCCGTCCTTGTTGCTGTCGGAGTAGCCGATCATCACCTCCTGGAAGTCGCCGCGGGCGGCCACCTGGCGGCGATAGAGGGGGTGCGAAAGCAGTCCGTCGAGACGCTCGCCGGCGTGCTCCAGGTCGTCGATCGTCTCGAACAGCGGCACGAGGTCGAGCGGCAGACCCGGGCCCTCCTCGGCGGGGCTCCACAGCCCCACCTCGCGAGCGAGCAACAGGACCTCCAGGAGATCGCTCGCGCTGTGGGTCATGCTCACGATGTAGCTGCCGATGGCGTCGGGCTCGGTCTCGAGGGTGTCGCCCACCAGGCGCAGGGTCGCCAGCAGCTCCGCCGTCGGCGCGTCGAGGTGGACGCCGCGCGGCGGCAGCAGGGGGCGGGGGCTCTCGAGCTCGTCGCTCAGGAGCCGGAGGCGCCGGTCCTCGTCGAGAGCCCGGTAGTCGTCCTCGACGCCCGCATGGCGCAGGAGCTCGGTGACCGCGCGTTCGTGGACTCCGCTGTGCTGGCGAAGATCCAGCGCCGCGAGGTGGAAGCCGAAGGCCGCCGCGAGCCGCCGGGATCGGCCGAGCCGACCGTAGCGGGCCGCGCCGCCGAGCCCCGCCTGCTCGAGGGCGTCGTGCAGCAGGTCGAGATCGGCCAGGTACTTCGCGCTGGTGTAGCCGCCGGCCTCGGGATCCCGTCCGGCGATCGTGGCCTTTGACAGCATCGCGAGGCGGGCGCGCACGAACCGGACCTTGAGACGGTGGGGCTCCGCCTCCAGAGGACGGCGCTCGTCGTCGCCGAGGTGGACCTCTCGGGCGTCGCGGGCGAGAGACTGCCGGAGCGAGTCGGGCACCGGGACGAGGCGATCCGAGAGGGCCAGCTCCTCCTCGAGGGCCTCGAGCTCCCGCAGGTGGAGGCCCAGGGCCGCCTGTCGGTGCCGGCGCAGGGTCCAGCGCGTGACCTCCGCGGTGACCCGGGGATTGCCGTCACGGTCGCCGCCGATCCAGGACCGGTAACGCAGGACGGGGGAGACGGCGGATTCGGGGGAGACGGCGGATTCGGGGGAGATGGCGGATTCGGGGGAGATGGCGGATTCGAGGCCGAGCTCACGGAGCTCCTCCTCGAGGTCGACCTGGATCCGGTGCACCGTCTCCCAGATGCTGCCGGTGAGGAAGTAGAGGCTCTGCTCCACCTCCTGGCGCACGCTGGGGCGCTCCGCGGCGACCTCGTCCGTGGCGAGGAGCAAGGCGATCTCCTGACCGAGACGGCGGCGGGTGCGGCGCCGCTCTTCGGGGATGGCGTCGGGATCCTGCAGTTCGGCGAGGAGCTCCGCCACCCGCCGCTGCTTGCGCAGGAGCACGGCGCGACGGGCCTCGGTCGGGTGGGCCGTGAGCGTGGGCCCGACGTCCAGCCGCCCGACCAGGTCCCGCACCGCTTCCACGCTCGGCGCGTCGGCGCGGATCTGGCCGAGGGTCTCCCGGATCGACTCGCGTCGCGGCTCGTCGCCCCGGCTCCGGTCGCGGTTGATGCGCAGGATCTCGCGCTTCTCGGCCTGGTTCCACAGGTGGAAGACGGCGGTCAGGGCTCGGAGCAGGGCGGAGATCCGGTCGTCGTCGAGCTCTCGGATCCGCTCGGCGGCCCGCCTGCGGGGTCCCGGCTCGCCGGTGCGCTCGGCCTCGCGGCACAGCTCCACCAGGTCGGAGACCTGCCCGGCCAGGCCGGGACGACGGGCGTCGAGGGCCTCCTCGAGCCGTCGCCCCAGCAGGCGGAGCTGGCGTTCGAGGGGCAGGGAGAGCCCGTCGCCCTCGATGGCCAGGAGGCCGGCGGTCGTGGGTTCCTCAGCCATGGGTGCACCCTACCTCAGCCTCCGTGCGTCGGCTCGGAGGGTCGGCGGGGTCCGAAGCTCCGGCTCGGTAACGCCCGCCCGGCGAAACGCGCCTACGAGAGAGAGCCGGGATGAGCCCGGCTTCGTCACGTGGTGGAGGAGCCCATGAGTCGATTCACAATTCGAGGAAGTCTGACGGCGCTGCTGTGCGCCGAGTGCAGCCTGCCGCTCTCCGGCAACCGGATCCTGGTCTACCGGGCGGACGACCCGAAGGCCGCGGCCTCGGCCAAGCTCTCCTTCCGGGAGCTCGACGCGCAGGAGATGGAGGCCCGTTCGGGCCGGCTGCTGGGGGAGGCCGACGTGGCCGGGGACGGCGGTTGGAAGGTGGAGCTGGCGGGGGAGCCGAAGGGAGCTCTGGAGATCGTCGCCCGGATCTCGCGGCTGGAGGAGGTCGACGCCGACCTGGACGAGCCGGTGACCCTCTCGCTGGCCACCCTGCGGCCGGAGTGGCAGCCGGTGGACGGCGGGATGGTCGCCGACGGCTCGTACTCGATCACCGCCCGCACCTGGTGCGCGCTCCTGGCGAGGTGGGGCTGGTGGGTGATCTGCGGCCGGGTCCGCGACGCCGCCAACGGCTTGCCGCTCGCTGGTCTCACGGTGCGCGCGCACGACCGCGACTGGCTGCAGGACGACCGGCTCGGCGAGTCCGTGACCGATGGCCAGGGGGAGTTCCACATCTGGTACCAGGAGGATGACTTCACGGCGACGATCTTCTCGCCGCTGATCAACCTGGAGATGACCTCGGGCCCCGATGTCTACTTCGAGGTGGAGACCGCGGGGGGCAACCCGCTGCTCGAGGAGAGCCCGTCGACCGGGCGCCTGCCGGGCCGCGAGAACGTCGGCCACTGCTTCTGCGTCGAGCTGGAGGTCGAG
>CAJQNK010000159.1 GCA_905479655.1 uncultured bacterium
CAGCCAGGGGACGGCCTCCGGGAGGCGACGGACCTCGAGGAGGCCGATCGCCGCCAGGCCTAGGACTGCCGAGGTCCATAGGCCGGCGAGCACACCCGTGGCGACGGCCATGTCGACCGGCCAGCGGATGCCGCTCGGCCCGAGCGGCAGGTTCCAGCCGCCCAGGCCGGTCGCGAGACCCGCGGCGAACCGGCGCAGCTTCGCGCCGACCAGGCGGACGAACGCCGCGGGATTCGATCGGATCCAGGCCGTCCCGAGGCGGTAGCCGTCGACCAGCTGGGCGAGGTGCGGCGGGTAGGTCAGGGCCAGCCCGTCGGGCGGCAGGCCCTGGACCAGCGGTACGGGCCACGGTCCCCCGGCGAGGGGCGGCGCCTCGGCGAGCGGGCCGCGGGAGAACCCTCCGTCGGCGCCGGGATGGTTCGCCAGGTGGAAGTTCAGGCCGCCGTAGAGGGCGACGAAGAAGTGCTCGGACAGTGGCTGCGGTGAGGCGCCGAAGGCTCGATCGAGGATCTCGAAGTCTCGGGCGGTGACCCGCTCCCCTCCGCGGACGGCGACCGTGGCCGCCACGAAGTTGGCGCTGGCTCGGCGGCAGAAGGCGGGGAGCGCGGAGCGTCGGGCCAGGGCGTCGGGGGTCCACTCGAGATGCGCCACGGCCCGCTCCACGGCCTCCTGGAGGCGATCGTCCGGGGCGCTCGTCGGCGGCACCTCGTTGGCCCGCTGGGACGCTCGCCAGGCGACCAGGTGCCAGGGCGTCAGACAGACGAGGAAGACGCAGCCCGCGAGCGCGGCGGGTCGGAGTGCCGCCGCGACTCCACCGTGGCGCCCGCGTCCCCAGGCCAGCCAGGCCTCGGCGGCGAGCCAGAACAGGAGGTGCTCGGCTCTCACGAGACAGGCCACCGCGTTGACGGCGGCGAAGCCCGCGACGGCCCAGGGCGAGGGCTTCCGGTCGCGCAGCCCGGGCGCCAGCAGCAGCGCGATGGCCACCAGGAACAGGTAGGGCGTCTCGTTGTTGACCGAGACCGAGAGGCGGATCAGGCCGTTGGCGCCGGCCACCGCCAGCCCGACGGCGAGGGCGCCGCCGCGACCGACCACCGGCCGAGCGGCCCGGGCGAGAAGAACCGCCGTGGCCGCGCCGAGGACGCACAGCGTGAAGCGGAGCGAGGCGATCGAGACCGAGGCGTCCGCGTCGGTGAAGAGACCCACGAACCAGGCCATCCCGGGCGGTCGCAGCGGGAGCCCGAGCTCGAAGGGCACGCCCAGGGCGCGGGCCCGGGCCCAGGTGAGCCAGACCGTGGCGTCGCCCTCGTAGGCCGCCGGGTGGGCCCAGCCCCGGTCCGGGGTCGCCTGCCAGTACAACAGCCGGAGGGCGAGGGCGACGCCGAACACGAGGACGGCGTCCCAGCGGTCGTTCGCCGGGGTCGGTTTCGCCGGCTTCGGTTTCGCCGGTTTCGGGGATTTCGCGGCCATCGGATGGTTCGGGCAGTGAGGCGGGTGCTCGGGACGGGTGCTCGGTGGGGTGCTCGGTACGGGTGCTCGGTACGGGTGCTCGATAGGGGGGGGCGTCAGGATTGTGGCGGCTGGCCGTCCCGCTGTCAACGGCGCCGGTCGTCGCCGTCGGTGCCGCCGTCGGTGCCGCCGAAACCGCCGGAACCGCCCCACGAGGCGGGTCGGCCCTACCCTGGGGGTGGCCTGTCGAACCGACCGTTGGTGGCGTTGCGTTCCGGCATCGGTTGAGTATGATGCCGGTGCGGCCATGGTCACGCTTCGCTCTCGTTCCCGTCCGCTCGCTCGCGGCGTCTCCGGCGCCGGGGTGGATAGGTCCGCGGATCGGAGCCGGCTGCGGCGTCTGACCGTGGGTCTGGCCGGGCTGGGGAGCGCGATCCTCGCCTTCTTCCACCTGGCGCTCCTGTGGCAGCGGGTCGCCAGCCAGTCGTTGCTCGAGCCGGCGGTTCTGCTCCGCTGGCTCGGAAGCGTCCTGCTCCTGGCCGCCCTGGTCTACCTGCGCCGCGCTGGCGTGCCGCTTCTCTGGGGCCGGCGCGCCGCGGTGTTCTGGCTCCTGGTGCTGCTGCTCCACGTCGGGATTCCGGCGGCGAGCGCGGTCCAGGCGGGCGGCCACGCTCCCGGCTCCGCCGTGCTTCTGGCGCTGCCGGTGGCCTTGTCGCCGGTCCTGTCGGCGCTGCTCGTGGCGATCGCGTTGGAGCGGTGGTCGAGGCTTCGGCCCCGGCCGGTCCGGCTCCGGCGTCGCACCCCTGAGCGACTGCGTCTGGCGCGGAGCGGCCACGCGCCGTCCGTCCTCAGCCGTCCTCCCCCGGCCCTCGTCCAGCTCTAGCGAGGACGAGCCTCCGAGCGGCGCGCCGTGCGTCGCTGCGGCACCCCTGGGGTAGGGCGGAGAGCGCCCGGGCTCGCACCTGGAAGAGCCGAACCGGGTTCGCTGCCCGGGCGGCCCGAGCTGGAGGCCGACGGACACGGGTTCGTGTCCCTTCGGCCGGAGGGAAGGAAGATGGACACGGATCTGCTGCACCGCGCGGTCCTGCACTTGCCGGTGGTCACCACCCTGTGCGCCGCGTACTTCTGCTTCGAGCTGTTCAGCCGCTATCGCGCCAAGGGCGGCGGCCTCCACCTGCTGTGGTGGGGGATCGGAATGGCGACCTACGGGGTCGGGACCTTCACGGAGGCCTGGACCTCCATCGTGGGCTGGGACCCGACGGTGTTCCGTTTCTGGTACATCGCCGGGGCTTTCCTGGGTGGGTATCCGCTGGCCCAGGGCTCGATCTACCTGCTGATGAAGAAGCGGTTCGCCCACACCTCCGCGGTCGTCGTGACCTCGGTCATCGCGGTGGCCTCGGTCTTCGTCTTCCTGACGCCGCTCGACACCTCCTTGGCGGAGGCGCATCGACTGTCGGGGAGCGTGATCGAGTGGCAGGGGGTCCGCCTCGTCAGCCCGTTCATCAACATCTACTCAGTGATCTTCCTCGCGGGTGGGGCCGTCGTCTCCGCCCTGCGTTTCCGCAGAGCGCCTCAGCTCCGTCACCGCTACATCGGCAACATCCTCATCGCCGTCGGGGCGATCCTGCCCGGCATCGGCGGCTCCATGACCCGGGCCGGTTACGTGGAGGCTCTCTACGTGACCGAGCTCGCGGGTCTGATCCTCATCTACATCGGCTACCGCTACAACGTCAGCGGCAAGCCGGTTCCCAGTCCCCGCGTGCGGGCCTCCGTGGCCGCCGCCGGGCGTCAGGAGAGTCTCATGCGACGTTCCAGCCTTCCTCTTCTTCTTGTCATGGCGTTCCTCGCCTTGCCGGCATGGGCCCAGTCCGACGCGACCCCCACGACCGCGGACGCCGCCGCCACCGACGAGGCCACCGACAGCACCCAGGCCGAGGAGGGCGACGACACCGGCGAGCTGGCGTCGTTCTTCGCCAGCACGACCGTGACCGCCACCGGCACCGAGCGCAGCGCCTTCGAGGTGTCGACGCCGGTCTCCGTCATCAACGGCGATCAGATCCAGAGGCTCCAGCCGGAGAACCCGGCCGACCTGCTGCGGACGATGCCTGGCGTCGACGTCGACGGCGTGGGCCCGAACCAGGCCCGGCCGGTCATCCGCGGCCTGCGCGGCCTGCGGGTCCTCTTCCTGGAGAACGGCCTGCGCCTGAACAACCCGCGGCGCCAGACCGACTTCGGTGAGATCACGGCGCTGTCCGACATCAGCGACGCCCGGCAGGTCGAGGTAATTCGAGGTCCGGCCTCCGTGCTCTATGGCTCCGACGCCATCGGCGGCGTCCTCAACGTCATCACCCGGCAGCCGGGGTTCTCGAGTGGCTCCCGGCTCGCCGCTTCGCTGGGGCTGGGCTACGGCTCCGCCGGGGACCGCGGGAACGCCAACGCCTGGGTCGAGGGTGGCGAGGGATCGTGGGCCTGGCGTCTGAACGGCTCGTACCGCGACTCCGGCGACTACGACGCTCCCGGCGGCAGCTACGGCAACATCACGCTGGCCGGTGACACGCCCGTAGTGGACACGGGGGTGCAGGACAGCAACTTCTCGGGCTTCCTCGGTTACCAGATCGACGAGAGCCACCAGCTGTCCCTGCGGGCCACCCGCTACCGTGCCGAGGAGACCGGGTTCGGCTTCGTGGAGCCCGAGCTGCTCGGTGGGGAGGACGAGGGCTTCCGGATCCAGATCCTCTACCCGTACCAGGACTTCGACCGCTTCAACCTGGGCTACACGGGGACCTTCGCCGGCGGGAGCCTGGCGGACAGCCTCGACGTGCAGCTCTACCACCAGAACAACGAGCGTGAGCTCGCCAACAACATCGACATCAACATCGGTCCGATCTTCCCGGGCGCACCCGACTCCGAGGTGTTGGCCGACACGCTGAACTTCACCGATCTCGAGACGCTGGGCCTGCGCGTCGAGGCCGTCAAGCTGGCGGGTGACAAGCACCTGCTGACCTACGGAGTCGAGGGCTACGAGGACGACTCGACCAACACGGACTTCTCCGAGACGACCTCGATCATCCGCTTCCCCTTCCCGCCGTTCGAGATCGTCGACGTCATGACGGACGACATCGCCAACGCCCCCAACGCGACGAACCGGAGCTACGGCGTCTTCGTGCAGGACGAGATCCTCGCCACGGACCGTCTGCGGATCACCGCCGGCGCGCGCTACCAGGTCGTCGAGACCCGCGCCGAGGCGACGCCGGGCTGGGACGTCACGGGGCTCGACTTCAACGACGATGCCGTCGTCGGGTCGTTGAACGTGAGCTGGGGGGTCACGGACTACCTGCGGCTCGTGGCCGGTTACGGCACCGCCTTCCGGGCGCCCAACCTGATCGAGCGACTGTTCAACGGGCCGACGCCGGAGGGCGCCGGCTTCCAGATCCTGAACCCGGATCTGCAGTCGGAGACCAGCGAGAACATCGACCTGGGCCTGAAGTACCTGCGCTCCAACGCCGTGTTCGAGCTGATCTACTTCCGCAACGACATCCAGGACGGCATCATCCAGTACTTCCTGTCGCCCGACGAGGTCGCCGCGCTGCCCCAGGACGTGCAGGACGAGATCGGCGCCCTGGGTTCCGGCGTCTTCGTGGTGCAGCAGCGCAACATCGAGGAGCTTCGGTGGGAGGGCGTCGAGATGGTCATCGGCTACCGGCTCGAGAACGGAATCTCGGTGGGCGGCAACTACACGCACCTGGACGGCAAGCGTCGCGACAGCACGAACCCGCCGACGGGCGACTCGGTGGGGGACAAGTACAACGCCTATGTGCGCTGGGATCGTCCCACGGGCCGACGGGTGTGGGCGGAGTACCGCCTGCGCCACAACGAGGACCAGAAGGCCAACCTGGACCCCAACGAGCCGCCGCCGACCGTGGGCCTGGTGCTGCCGGCGTTCACGATCCACACCCTGGGGGCGGGCGTCCGGCTCTTCGAGACCCCGTCGCAGAGCCACGATCTCACCCTGATCGTGGACAACCTCACGGACGAGCTCTACGCGGAGTTCTCCAACGCCACTTTCTTCCGACCTCAGCCGGGCAGGACCTATTCGGTGTCGTACCGGATGAGTTTCTAGCAGCCCGTGGTGAATGTCGAGCCACGCTGCGAGCGGCCCTCTTCTCCGGGATCGTCGTTGGAAACCCTCCCCGATTCACCGAATCGAGTGCGGATTTCCGCCTAGATCCCGAAGAAGATTGCGCGCTCTCGCTCACGCCTGACTTCCACCACGGACTGCTAGCCGTCTGAGCCGGATCGCTGCAGCGTGCGCGCCGCGTGCGGCGAAGGGGTTCTCGCGGGCCCCTTCGTTGCCGCGGCGTGTCGCTCTTCCGGGCGCCAGAGGGTAGGATCGGTGGCGTGAACCCGACCCTGACCGTCCTGATCTACTCCTCCGTCGCCGCGGTGACGGGCGGGATCGGGAGTCTGCCGCTGGCCTTCCGGTCGAGCCCGCCGACGCGCTGGCTGGGCTGGGCCAACGCCCTGGCGGCCGGGACGATGCTGGGGGTCGCCTACGTCCTCTCGGCCTCGGAACCGGGGGCCCGGGCCTGGGAGCTCGCGGCGGGTTCGATCGTCGGGGTGCTCTTCGTCCACGGCGTCCAGCGGGCGGCCGGAACCCTCTCCCTGGACCTCAACCGCCTGGAGCAGGAGGAGGCCGTCTACGGCTACAAGGTCCTCCTGGCCACCGCGTTGCACGCCGCGTCCGAGGGGGTCGCCATCGGCGCGGCGATGCTGGTGAACCTGCCCCTGGGCATCTTCATGGCCCTGGCCATCGCCCTGCACAACATCCCGGAGGGGCTGGCTCTCGCTGCGGTTCTGCGGGCGCAGGGGTTGACGCTGGGCCACGCCGCGAGCTTGACCGTGGCGGCCAACCTCAACCAGGTCCTCTTCGCCGTCGTCACCTTCGCCCTGGCGCAGGCCGCGCCGGGGCTCCTGCCGTGGGCCCTCGGGGTCGCGGTCGGCTCCCTGGTGCAGATCGTCATGACCGACCTGTTCTCCCACGCCTACCGCCAGGACGGCCACACGAGCGTCGCGCTCGCGGCCGTGAGCGCGCTGGGAATGGTCGTCCTGCTGTCGGGCGGATGATGCGATGACCGATGGCATGAACCCCTCGTTGCTGGTATTTCTCTACGGCCTGGCGACCGCCCTGGCCACCGGGCTGGGCGCCATCCCCTTCCTCTGGATGCGGTCGGTCGAGCGGCGCGGGGCGGCCCTCGCCAACGCGGTGGCCGCCGGGCTCATGCTCGGCGCCTGCTTCGGGCTGGTGAGCGAGGGCAGCGGCTACGGCCGTTGGCAGACGGTGGCGGGGGGGTTGCTGGGCGTCCTGTTCATCCTGGCGACCCAGCGGATCCTCGCGGGCCGCGAACCCTCGGTGGCCGACGTGGCCGACGAGGCCGGCGCCCGCAAGGTCCTGCTGATGATCGTCGTGATGACCGTCCACTCGTTCGCCGAGGGCGTGGCCGTGGGCGCGGCCTTCGGCGGCGGCGTGGCGCTCGGCGGCATCATCACGGTCGCCATCGCCGTCCACAACATCCCCGAGGGCCTCGCGATCAGCGCGGTCATGCGCCCGCGCGGCGCCTCGGTCGCCTCCTGCGCCCTGTGGAGCGTCGTCTCGTCGCTCCCCCAGCCGGTGATGGCCGTGCCGGCCTACCTCTTCGTCGAGTCCTTCCGGCCGGCTCTGCCTTGGGCCCTGGGCTTCGCGGCGGGCGCGATGTTCTTCATGGTCTTCCAGGAGCTGCTGCCGGATGCCTACGAGGACGCCCCCCGCCCCCAGGTGGGGCTGGTGACGAGTCTCACGCTGGTGGCGATGGTCCTGTTCCAGCGCAGTCTCTAGCAGTGAGCGCTCCGACTGCCGTCCATTCCCGTCGATCCCGTCCATCCCCTCGGTAGCCAGGCGTCCCGGAGAACCCGCCCGGCGAGGAACTGGCGCGGTGGTTCCCGGTCGTGATCCGCGCCCCTTCCCTTCCCGCCGCCGATTCGCGATAATCGGTCCACTCCCAGCTCTGGTGTCCGTGCGGCCCGCTTCCCGCGTCGGCGCGCCGAGATCGAATCGCATCCTCCGCAGCGGAAGAAAGGAAGCACCCATGCTCCGAAAGATCACTCCCAAGCTCCTCGCGCTGGTGGCGCTGGCCGCCCTCGCCGTTCCGGCGTTCGCGGCCGGCATCACGCCGGCCTGGCACGACAAGGTGGACCCGTGGGTCCTCGACCAGGCCACGGGCAAGCGACCCGTGGAGTTCATCGTCTTCCTGGACCAGCAGGCGGATCTGTCCCCGGCCCGGTCGATCTCCGGCAAGGTGGCCAAGGGCGCCTGGGTCTCCGAGGCGCTGCGCGAGACCGCGCGACGCACCCAGGCCCCGATCCTCGAGCGGCTCGACGCCCTGGGCGTGGAGCACCGCTCCTACTGGGTCGCCAACATGATCTGGGTCCAGGCGGACCGTGAGGTCGTGCGCCAGATGGCCGAGCGCGCCGATGTCCGCCGCGTCCACGCCAACCCGTGGATCCGCATGGAGCAGCCGGTCGAGATCACCCGCGACCGGGTGGACGCTCCCGAGTCGATCGAGCCGGGCATCCTGAACACCGAGGCGCCCGACGTCTTCTGGGCCGCCGGCTTCACCGGCCAGAGCTTCGTGGTGGCCGGCGCGGACACGGGCTACGACTGGGATCACCCCGCGCTGAAGGACCACTACCGCGGTTGGAACGGCGGTAGCGCCGACCACAACTTCAATTGGCACGACTCCATCCACTCCGGCGGCGGCTCCTGCGGCGCCGACTCACCCCAGCCGTGCGACGACGACATCCACGGCACCCACACCATGGGCACCATGGTGGGGGACGACGGCGGCTCGAACCAGATCGGCATGGCCCCCGGGGCCAAGTGGATGGGTTGCCGCAACATGAACCAGGGCTTCGGCTCGCCGACGAGTTACACGGAGTGCTTCGAGTTCTTCATGGCGCCCACCGACCTCTCCGGCAACAACCCGGATCCGTCCAAGGCGCCCCACGTGATCAATAACTCGTGGACCTGTCCGGGGTTCGAGGGCTGCACCGACAAGAACGTCCTGAAGCAGGTGGTGGAGAACACCCGGGCGGCGGGCATCGTCGTCGTGGCGTCGGCCGGCAACGCCGGTTCCGGCTGCTCGACGGTCTCGGATCCGCCGGCGATCTACGACGCCTCGTTCTCGGTGGGAGCGACGGACAACTCCGACAACATCGCGTCGTTCTCGAGCCGCGGACCCGTGACGGCCGACGGCAGCAATCGGCTGAAGCCGGACATCTCGGCCCCCGGGGTGAGCGTCCGCTCGAGCATCCCCGGCACCGGCTACACCTTCCTGAGCGGCACCAGCATGGCCGGGCCCCACGTGGTCGGCATGGTGGCCCTGGTCCTGTCGGCGGCACCCTGTCTCGAGGGCGACGTGGACGCGATCGAGCAGTACATCATCGACGCGGCCCTGCCCCGCACCTCGACCCAGACCTGCGGCGGCGTGCCGGGCAGTGAGATCCCCAACAACACCTACGGCTGGGGTGCGATCCGCTCGGCGCTGCCGGGTGGCCTGTGCGGCGGCGGGATCTCGGGCACCGGCTCGGGCGTCGACGCCCGCCGTGCCCTGTGCCGCAACCTCGAGACCGGCGCCCAGGTGGTGATCGACCTCGGCGGCGTGGGCGCGTGGGAGTGCGCCGGGCTGTTCTACGGGCCGGGCGACCTCATCGGCACGGGCATCGCCGGCCTGGCGGACGGCGCGGCGGCCGTGGGCGGCAGCGTGGCGGGCATGACGGCCACGAGCGTCGCCTGCGAGAACCGTTCGACCGGCGACTCGGTCTCCTTCGCCCCCGGCGGTTCGTCGTGGGATTGTGAGGCCCAGGGGCTCGTCGTCTCGGTGGGCGACCAGATCCTGCAGAAGGTCCAGGGCGCGGCGAACTAGCTGTCGGTACCGGGGATCGGCGCGGCGGCGATTGCAATGGCCGCCGCGCCGGTCGCTTCTCCGCGATCTATGTTCGACAACGTCAGCGCCGACCTCGCTCGCGCCGTCCACATGAACGGCTTCGGGGCCGGGAAGCGATCCGGTAGCAAGTGGATGGCCTACCTGGGGGAGATCTTCGGCAATCCGGGTACCCAGGCGGTGCTCGCCTACCGCTTCGGCCACTGGGCGCTCCACTTCCCGGTGCCGGGGATCCGGCATCTCCTCCTGGCGCTCTACCTGCCGCTGCGCTACTTCACCCGGGCGATGGGCTCGGTGAACATCCCGGTGCGGGCGAAGATCGGGCCGGGCTTCCTCATCCACACCTGGGGCGGCGTCTTCGTGCCGCCCTGCGACATCGGTCGCAACGCCTACTTCCAGCACGGCGTGGTGGTGAGCTACCGGTGCCTCGGGATCGGTGACGACGTCTACTTCGGTCCCGGGGCCAAGGTGATCAAGCCCGTGCGCATCGGGCACCGGGCTCGGATCGGAGCCAACGCGGTGGTTATGGAGGACGTGCCCGACGACTGCACCGTCGCGGGGATCCCGGCGAAGATCGTGCAGCGTCGGGAGCCGGGCGGGTCGTTCCGTCCGAAGGAGACCCACGAGCGCTGACGCGCGCTCGCGACGAGGTCCGGTGAGAAGGTCAGGCTAGCTGCCCAGCACCGCCCCCTCGCGCAGCTTCTCCGCGGCGGGGGAGAGGGGAGCGTACTCGAGGATCTTCTGGATGCGCTCCAGGGCCTTCAGGTGGTCGCCGACCGCCTGGTACAGGACAACCTCGCCGTACAGGCCGTCGGCGAGCTGGTGGACCCGGGAGCGGACCGGCTCCGAGTGCTCCCCGTCGGGGAAGCGACGCAGGTACTCGGCTCCGTTGGAGAGCTCCTTGAAGCTGCCGACGATCTCGTCGAGGCGGTGGGCGGCGAGCTCGGCGAGCGCCGGGTCACCCGAACGGGTCGCCAACTCCTCCAGGGCGCCGAGGCTCCGCAGGATCGGCGCGAGATTCTGGAGGCCGCGCCGGGCCTTCTCGGCCTCCTCGCTCTCGGGGGCGCCCTCCCAGACGCGCAGGAACGCGTCGACGGCCTCGGTCTGACGACCCAGGCGGCTGTACGCCTCGCCCAGCGCGAGAGTGACCCGGGGAGTCGCCGGCACGTCGGGGAAGTTGCTGACGAAGGTCTCGAGGAACTCGGTCTCGTAGACACCGTCCTCCAGGACCTTCTCGGCGTCGGCGAGCAGGGCGAGACGGCTCGTCTGGAGCTCCTCCTCCTCGTCCGTCAGCGTCGCCAGCAGGGGGCTCTCCGGATCGAGCCTGCCGACGATGCCGGCCTGCTGCCGGTACGCCTCGACGAGCTCGCCGTAGTCGCGGTACAGGGGGCGGTTCTCGAGCTCTTCGTCGCGCATGCGCCGCAGTCGCTCGAGGCGGATCGCCTCGGCCTCCCGCCCCGAGGGCCAGGCGGCCAGAGCCTCCTCCTTGATCAGCAGCTGGTCCGGCTCCTCGACCTCCCTGCCCTCCAGGAAGGAGAGGAGCGTCCCCTGCGTGCTGCGTCGCAGGTCCGACACCCGCTCCTCGGTCTGGGCCTCCTGGGGCTGGAGGTACTCACCACGGGCGGAGGCCGCCTGGGCGCGATCCTCGAGGAACGGGTGGGTGCGCCAGTAGCCGTACTCCCTCGACTCGGGGAGACGGGTGCTCATCTGGGTCATGAGCTTCTGGGTGCCGGAGGGGGAGTAGCCGGCCGTCGCCGCCCAGCGCTGACCCTCCTCGTCCGCCTCGTCCTCGAACTCGCGGCTGTACGAGCGCAGGAGGAGCTCGGAGACC
>CAJQNK010000160.1 GCA_905479655.1 uncultured bacterium
CGCTCATCGCGGCGATCATCTCCCAGGCGCAGTCCAAGGGCACCCTGTTCTCGGTCCTCTCCTTCCCGGTGCTCCTGCCTCTCCTGCTGATGGCCATCGAGCTGACCCGGGTCGCCGTGACCGGCGGCAACGGCGGACCCCTCCTGCCCCAGATCCTGCTCTTCGACGGCACCATCACGGTGGCCGCCCTCATGCTGTTCCCCGTCGTCTGGAACCCCTGAGCCCCGCCCCGGGTGGGCTCGCCCACGGGGGCGGCACGGCGGTCCGGGTCCTCCTGTACAATATCGCCCGACGGAGGGACTTCACCTGTCTGTCATCTGATTGAGGTTAGCTTGCCGACGATGATGCGAACGGCACTGTCCTGGCTCCTCTGGTTGGCGATCTCTCTCGTGATCGCCGGGGCGTTCCTGTACGCACCGCCCGGCAAGGGCTTCGTCGGCGAGTCGAGCCGCATCCTGTTCTTCCACGTGCCCATGGCCTGGGTCTCGTTCGTGGCTTTCCTCTCCGCCGGCGTCTGGAGTCTGCGCTACCTCTTCGGCAAGCGCCTTCCGGCCCACGACCGGGCCGCCCGGGTGGCGGTCGAGCAGGGTCTCCTGTTCTGCGTCCTCGCGACGCTGACGGGCGCGATCTGGTCGCGCATCGAGTGGGGCGCCTACTGGAACTGGGATCCCCGGCAGACCTCCATCGTCATCGCCATGCTGTTCTACGGCGCCTACCTCGCCCTCCGGTCGGCGGTCGAGGATCCGGAAGCCAGGGCACGGCTGGCCGGGGCCTACGCCAGTCTTGGAATCGTGGTCGCCCCGTTCCTGTTCTTCATCCTGCCGAGGCTCGCCACGTTCTCGCTCCATCCGGAGCCGGTCGTGAACGCGGCGGGCAACGTCAAGATGGACGCTCGCATGGCCCAGGTCCTCATTCTCGGATCGGTGGCCTTCACCGCACTCTTCTTCTGGCTCCACCGCTTGCAGTGCCGAATCGACGCCATGCGGGCCGAGAGCTGAGCCGGTGATCATGAACTCGAACTCTTCGAACGGAGACTGAGATGGTCAGTGGAGGCATCGGCTGGGTCGTGGTGGTCAATCTGGTGATCTGGACGGGGCTGTTCGTCTATCTCCTCCGTCTCGACCAGAGAGTTCGCGACAAGGAGTCTGGATCATGAACAAGAGAATCGTCTACTACCTCATCGGCGGGGCCCTGCTCGTGACCTTCGCCGGTTTTTCGCTGTCGTCCTTCAGCGAGTCCCTCACTCCGTACGTCTCGTTCGACGAGGCCGTCGCCTCCGGACGCACCATCCAGGTCGCCGGCGGGCTCGAGCCAGACAGTTCGAGCTACGACATCGCATCGGAGTCGCTCCTCTTCACGCTGGTCGAGCCGGAGACGGACAAGACGATGCGGGTGCGCTACAACGGCCTGAAGCCCGCCAACTTCGAAGACGCCATCAGCATCGTGGCCATCGGCCGCATCGACAGCCAGTCCGGCGAGATGCACGCGGACAAGCTCCTCGTGAAGTGCCCGAGCAAGTACCAGGGCGTCGAGGCCGAGACGAAGACCTACGGTTGAGCGGGGATGCGCGTTCCGGTGGCTCTCTTGCCGGCGACCCATTGCGACTCGGCTAATTCTGGAGTGAAATGATGACCTATCTAACGAGTTTGTACCTGCCCGGTGCGCTCCCGATCTGGTGTGCGATGGCGTTCGCCCTGGCCTCGCTATGGGGCTACGCCCAGGTCATCCGCGGCGACGAATCGAGTCGGGAGTTCGCCCGACGCGCCTACAAGTTCTTCGCCCTGTCCATCGTGCTCTCGGCCCTCGTCCTCCTGGTGCTGCTGCTCCGGCGGGACTTCCGGATCGAGTACGTCTGGCAGTACAGCGGCACGGACCTCGACTGGCACTACCAGCTCGCCGCCTTCTGGGCCGGGCAGAAGGGCTCCTTCCTGATCTGGCTCTTCTGGGGCGCATTGATCGGCCTGCCGCTGATCCGCAGCGCGGGGAAGGACGAGGCGCCCGTGATGGGCATCTACACGCTGACCCAGATGGGGCTGCTGTTCATCCTGGTGCGGGAGAACCCGTTCGTGATGCTCACCCAGACGCCGTTCGAGGGCCAGGGCCTGAACCCCCTGCTCCAGGACGACTGGATGGTCATCCATCCGCCGATCATGTTCATCGGCTACGCCCTGACCGCGGTCCCCTTCGCGTTCGGCATGGCTGCGCTCTGGAGACGCGACACCTCGCGCTGGGCAACGCGGGCCTTCCCCTGGGCGCTGACCGGCTTCATCGTGCTCGGCGCCGCCATCCTCATGGGCGGTTATTGGGCGTACAAGACCCTGGGCTGGGGCGGCTACTGGGGTTGGGATCCGGTGGAGAACGCCTCCCTCATCCCGTGGCTATTGACCATCACGCTGGTTCACGGCCTCTACCTGGAGCGAACCCGCGGCCGATTCCGCCGCATGAATCTGGTCATCTCGTCGCTCGCCTACCTGTCCGTGCTGTACGGCACCTTCCTCACCCGCTCCGGAGTTCTGGCCGACTTCTCGGTCCACAGCTTCGTCGACCTGGGGATCTCCGGCTGGCTCATCGCCCTGATGGGCTTCTTCGTCACCCTGTCCCTGCTGCTCTTTGCGACGCGGCTGCGCGAGGTCCCGACGGCACCGAACGAGGACCCGCTGCTCTCCCGCGGCTCGTTCATGCTGCTGGCGATCGTCACGCTCGTCATCTCGGCGACCATCATCACGGTCGGGACCTCGGCGCCGCTCCTCACCCGCTTCATGGAGAACCCGGGTCAGGTGGGGCCGGAGTTCTACAACCGGGTCAACCTGCCCCTCGCCATCCTGGCCGCCTTCCTGGTCTCCATGGTCCCGTTCCTGACCTGGAAGGGACAGGCCGGCACCTCCGTCCTGCGCCGGCTCATGGTGCCCGCCGTGGTGGCCGCCGGGGTGGCGGGAGTGGCCGTGGCCCTGGGGGTCACGGAGGTCTTCCACGTCCTCTTCGTCTTCCTCGCCGTGCTGGCTTCCGCCGCCAACCTGAGCAAGGTCGTGGAACTCGTGCGCAAGGGCGGACTGAAGGTGGCGGGCGGCTACCTGGCCCACGTCGGCGTCGGCGTGATGCTGATCGGCTTCATCTCGTCGTCCGCCTACGACCAGTCGAACAAGCTCACGCTGGAGCAGGGTGTGCCGCAGCAGGTCGGGGAGATGACCCTCACCTTCCAACGCTATCTCCAGAGGACCGCGACCGAGAAGGAGCGGATGGAGATCGAGGTGACGAGCGAGGGGCGTGAGACCTACTACGCCTACCCCAAGTTCTTCCTCAATGACCGGACCCGGCAGCTGATGGTGAACCCGGACATCGACAAGCGCCTGCTCGAGGACATCTACATCTCCCCCATCGAGTACGACCCCGGGGTGCCCGCGGGAAGCGCTCGCCAGGTTCAGCTGGCGCGTGACGAGTCCGTGGAGTTCGCCGGCGTCCGGCTGCGCTTCGTCGACTTCGACATGGCGGCCGACGGCAACGCCCTGGTCCAGATGCAGTCCGGCGGCCTCGTCACCATCGGCGCCCAGCTCGAGATCGAGCGGGGCGACAAGACCGAGGTCATCACCCCCCTGTACCGCTTCGAGTCGTCCGGCCGGGTGGAGACGCCGAGCTATCCGATCCCCGGCGGCGGCACCGTCACGATCCGCGCGCTCAACGCGGCCGCGGGCGCCGTGGCCCTGGAGGTGACGGGACTCGGCGGCGCCCAGGGAGTCCCGGCGCGTCTATCGATCGACCTCACCCGCAAGCCCCTCATCGCGCTGGTCTGGTACGGCCTGTACGTCGTCCTGCTGGGCGGCCTGATCTCGACCGTCAACCGGCTGCGCGAGAACCGCCGGCTCGACAAGGCGGCGGCGCGGGGCTGAGGCGGGCGGGCGGTCCGCGCGGCGGGCTCGCTTCGGCGAGAAGAGGATCACGCGAAGACGCAAAAGAGGGAGCACGAGGGCAGTCAGTCTTCCCCTTGGCGTCTTCGCGTCTTTGCGTGAGATCCCCCCTCGACAGGAGGGGATCTCCACGGGCCGCCTACACCCCACGCGCCAACCGCTCGGCGAGGAACGGGGGCAGGCCCGCGTCCAGGATCCGGGCGCGGGCGGAGTCGACGTCGTACTCGACTCGCCGCCACTCGATCCGACCCTCGACGGTGTCCCAGATCAGGCAGCAGGCGCGGGGATCCCGGTCCCTGGGCTGGCCGACGGAGCCCGGATTGACCAGGTAGCAGCTCCCGGGCTCGAGCTCCATCCGGTGCGTCTGGCCCTCGATGAGCCACCCGTCCACCTCGTCGTCCTTCAGGACGAAGGCGCAGGCCACGTGGCTGTGGCCGAAGAAGACCAGCTCGCGCTGCCGCGGCTCGAGGAAGCCGCTCTCGAACACTCCCCAGGCGTCGGAGGTCGAGAGGATGTAGGCATCCTCGTCCAGGGGAGAGCCGTGACACAGGACGGATCCGCCGGGGCCCGGCAACGGTCCCTCGGGAAGGTCGGACAGCCAGTGGAGCTGCTCTTCGTCCAGCTGACCGGACGTCCAGTCGACCGCCGCCCGAGCCCGCGGATGGAACTGGAAACCGGCCTCGATCCCGCAGACCACCTTGTCGTGGTTCCCGCGGACGGCCAGCACCGGCGGAGCCAGCGACCGGACCCGCTCGATGACCGCCTCGGGGGAGGCTCCGTAGCCGACCACGTCGCCCAGCATCAGGTAGCTCTCGACGCCCTCCGCCCGCGCGAAGCGGAGGACCGCCTCCAGGGCCTCCAGGTTGCCGTGGATGTCCGAGAAGATCAGATGTCGCACGAGGACCGCTCCCTCAATCCCCGCCGGATCCGTCGAGCCACATCGACCGCCACATCGTCGGCCGAGACCCGCACTTCGATCTCGGCCTCCCGATAGGCCCGAAGACGAGCACGGTACAGAGCCTGGGCGCGATCCCGGTCCTGGAAGAGCGGTCGCCTCGCGCGCCCCCTCGCGCTCACTCGAGCCTCGATCGTCTCGAAGGGCACGTTCAGCCACACGGACACACCGTGCCGCCCGATCCACTCCCGATTGCCCGGGTCGTCGAAGACGCCGCCACCTGTGGCGACCACCGCATCCCGCAGCCCGCGGGACGCGCGGAGCCTCTCCCGCTCCAGCCGGCGGAACTCGGCCTCGCCCGAGACCTCGAAGATCTCGGAGACGGGGGCGCCCGCCTGGCGCTCGATCTCCGCGTCGAGGTCGACGAACGGCCAGCCACACTCCCGGGCGAGGTGCCGGCCTGCCGTGGTCTTCCCTGCAGCCATGAAACCGACGAGGTACACCCGCATCGAGGGGTTCTCAGCGCCCCGCCGCGGAGCGGCGCTTCGCGCCTTCGTGCCGTACTGCGCGAATCAGGAAGGCCGCGAAGCCACCCCAGACGAAAGAGCAGATCGCGATCATGATCATCACGGCGGTAGTGCTCACGGCGACCTCCTCGCCCGCGTGTTCCGGGCCAGCCAGCGGTTGAGCGCGACGAGTGCGACCAGGGCGATCGCCCACTGCACCAGCACGGTGCCGGCGCTCGTCGGATTGAGCGGGTTCAGCCACCCCTCGGGGTCCCAGCCCTGGGCCTGCCACAACCACCAGACCACGAGAACCACGGCCTCGACCGGCAGCACCACGGCCACCAGGAAGCTCCACCAGCGCCCGACCGGCAGGTCACAGCCCTCCCCGTTCACGACCTCTCGTCGCAGCCGGTCGATGCCGAAACGCCGCGCCCCGAGGGCGAAGAGGAGGCCGGAGAGGATCAGCCCCACACCCCAGACCCAGTCCTGATTCGCGAAGACTTCCATCGAGAGTGCCGAGGGGATCCCGAAGACGAGCCCGGCGCCACCGACCATGCCCACGGCGCGGCGACGGGAGAGCCCGGCATCCATCAGGATCCTGGCCGCGAGCTCGATCATGGAGATCAGGCTGGTGATAGCTGCGAACGAGAGCGCGAGGAAGAACAGGATCATGAAGACCGAGCCCCCCGGCATCAGGTCGAAGAGCTGCGGCATCCAGATGAACGTCAAGCCCTCGTTGCCTGCGCCGACGATCTGCTCGGACGCCCCGGGATTCAGGGCGAAGACGGTGCAGAGGACCATGATGCCGGCCAGCAGCGAGACCGAGTTGTTCCCGAAGCCGATGAGGAAGGCGTTGAGCGGCACGTCCTCCCGGACCTTCATGTAGGTAGCGTAGGTGAGGATCAGCCCCCAGCCCGCGCCCGTGTCCCAGGCGTTCTGCGTCAACGCGTGGAGCCAGATCCCGACGTCGGCCAGGCGGGCCCAGTCCGGCGTGAAGAGGAACGCCAGGCCACGCTCGGCGCCGGGCAGGGTCACGGCCCGCAGCGCCAGGATCACGACCAGCACGAAGAGCGTGGGGATGAGGAGCTTGGCGACCCGCTCGATCCCGCGCACGCCCAACCAGACGACCGACACCGAGAGGGCCAGGGCCAGGGCGTGGGTGCCCACCGCCACGCCGCTGCCCGAGAAGGCCTCCCAGAACGCCTGGGGATCGCCGCCGACCAGTTCCCCGGTCGCGGCGGCGGCGAGGTAGCGGAGACACCAACCCGCCACGACCGAGTAGTAGAACATGATGGCGGTCGCGCACAGAGCCACCCAGCCTCCGGCCCACGCGAAGCGCTCACCCACGAGATCGACGAAGGCGCCGACGTTGCCCTTCCGCGCCCTCTTGCCGAAGGCGAACTCGATGATCATCAACGGCACCGACCAGAGAAGGAGGAAGCAGGCCCAGGCGACCAGGAACGAGCCCCCGCCATGAGTCGCCACCATCCGGGGGAATCTCCAGATGTTGCCGGTACCCACCGCCATCCCCAGGGTGGCGAGGATCAGACCCCAGCGAGTTGCGAACTGCTCCTTGGGCTGGCTCGTGCTCACGGTCCCCCCTTCGCGGCGGCGATCAGGCGCGCCGCGCTCTCGGCGAAGGGAGGGCGACAAACCGCTCCCAGCACCGCCACGGAATCGGCTCCAGATTCGATGACCGACCGCAGGTTAGCAGCATCGATACCGCCGATCGCCACCAGGGGCTTGTCCGTCAGCCGGCGCACCTCCGCGAGGTGGCGCAACCCGACGACGGGATTCGGCCCCTCCTTGCCCGTGGTCGGGAAGATGGGCCCGACGGCCACCACATCCACCGCCGGGTCGGCGGCTGCCTCGACCGCCTGACGGCGGTCGTGGGTGGAGCGCCCGATCCAGACCGCCGAGCCCACCACCCGGCGCACCGCGGACGGCGGCAGGTCCTCCTGACCCACGTGGACCCCGGCCACCTCCGACCAGGAGGCGAGGTCGACGCGATCGTCGATCCAGAGGTCGACCCCGAGACCCTCGAGCTCCCTGCAGCAGCGCTCCACCAGGAGATGGAAGGCGTCGTCGGCCAGTCGCTTCGCCCGAATCTGGATCCAGCGGATCCCGGATTCGGCCATCTCCCGGGCGGCTGCGGGCAGCAGCTCGCACCCCAGCACGCCGGCATCGGCAATCGCGTAGACGGTGGGTGGGCGCGGCGGCTCCCGAGTCACCCGCCGCGGACCTTCTCGCGCTCCAGGAACCTCTCCATGAAACGGGTCGAGAGGCGTCCGGCCCGGAACTCGGGGTCAAGCAGGATGCGGCGGTGAAGATGGATGGAGGTGTCGATGCCCTCGATGACGAAGAAGTCCAGGGCCCGCTCCATACGCGCCATGGCCTCCTGCCGGTCATTCCCGTGGGCCAGGAGCTTGGCGACCAGCGAGTCGTAGAACGGCGGGATCACGTAGTCCTCGTAGGCGTGGGTGTCGACCCGGATGCCCGGACCTCCTGGCGGGTGGAACGTGGTGATCCGCCCCGGCGACGGTCGGAAGGTCACGGGGTGCTCGGCGTTCACGCGGCACTCGATGGCGTGGCCGCGGGG
>CAJQNK010000161.1 GCA_905479655.1 uncultured bacterium
CGGGCTCCTCGACGTACAGACAGTACGACTGCGTCGCCCTCGGTCGCAAGCCTTGCATCTCCAGGCACCTACGGCCTCTCGCAACGACACCCGGTGAGAAGGCCAGGCTAGCGCCGGTCGGACGGAGCCCGACAGCGGGAGGGGCAGGAGACCGATGGTCGGGCCCCCCTCCCCCTCCCTAGCATGGGCTCCATGGACGCTTGCCGACCTCACCGCCGATCCCAACCCGCACGCTCGAACGGTCTCGCCCTCGCCGCTCTCCTCCTGACGCTCCCCGTCGCCGGGTGCTCCCTGGCGACACGCGGCGAGCGACCGTCGTCCGTCGGGCCGGAGCGCCCGGTCGCGCACCGGACCCCCGGAGCACCGACGGCGGAGCGCGCGGAGGGCGAGAGGACCCTGCTCCCGACCGCGGTCCCCGCTCGGGTCGTCGAGATCGAGGCGACCCACCGCAGCCTGGGGGAGACGCCTCCCGGCCTGATCCTGGCCGAGCCTCCCCGGGAGGGGCACGAGCGGCAGCAGAGGAAGGTGCCGCCCCGCACTCCGGACGCCGCCGAGACCGCGGCGGCTCGCGCTCCGGCCGTCACCGAGAGCTCGGCCCTCGTCTCCAGCTTCGAGTCGACGGACTTCGACGACAACGGCACCCAGACCGGGTTCCTCTTCATCCCGCCGGACCCGATGGGCGCCGCCGGCCCGAACCACGTCGTCAACGCGGTCAACGTCCTGCTCCGCATCCACGCCAAGGACGGCACCCTCCAAGCCGAGATGTCCCTGGCCGACTTCTTCGCCGACCTCGGCCCCCTCACCGAGACCTTCGACCCGAAGGTCCTCTACGACGAGCACTCCGATCGCTGGCTCGTGGTGGCCCTCGACCAGACCCTGGTCGCTGCCGGAGACCCCCAGAACACCTCCCGGATCCTGCTGGCCGTCTCCGACGACTCGGACCCCAACGGCTCGTGGACGACCACCGCGATCAACAGCGTGGTGACGTCCGGCTCCAAGGACCACTGGGCGGACTACCCGGGCTTCGCGGTGGACGAGGAGGCCGTGTACGTCACCGCCAACCTGTTCACCTTCGACACCTTCGCCTACGGCGGCGTCCGGCTGTGGACGATCGACAAGGGCGAGGGCTCGGGCGGGTTCTACGACGGCGGTGCGGCCGGCGTGACGATCCTCAACCCCTACGTCGTCGAGGGCATCGCCACCACGACCCAGCCGGCGGTCGTGCGGGGTTCGGCGCCCGCCGGGATCGGTACCTGGCTCGTCTCCTACTCCGGGCTCACCGACGGCACCAACGAATTCCTCCAGGTGGTGCGGGTCGACGACCCCCTGGGAGCCCCGGTCCTCACCCACGAGTTCCTGGCCACGGGCAACCTCGAGCCCCTGGACGACGTGCTGCCGGACGCCCCGCAGGCCGGCTCGGCCTACGATATCGAGACCAACGACCGGCGCGCCCTCGAAGCGGTGTGGCGTGACGACTCGCTGTGGATGACCGCGACCATCTGCCCGGGCACCGGCGCCGACGCCGACCAGGCGACGGCGCACTGGTGGGAGATCGACACCACGGTGCCGGACTCGCTACTCCTGGCCGACCTGGGCGCCATCGGCGGCGAGGAGATCGCCACCGGCACCCACACCTTCTTCCCCTCGATCGACGTGACGCCGTACGGTCACGTCGTCATCGGCTTCTCCGCGTCGGCGGCGACGATCTTCCCCGGCGCCTACTGGACCACCCGCCTCGCGTCGGATCCGGCGGGAGCCACCGCGGCGCCCGACGTCCTGCGCGCCGGTCTCGACTCCTACCTCCGCACCTTCGGAGATCCCGACGTCGACTCGAACCGCTGGGGCGACTACACCGGCGTGTCCCTGGACCCGGCCGACGGCACCGTCTGGATCTACAACGAGTTCGCGTCGAGCCAGGGCTCTCCGACCGGCTCCGAGGACGGCCGATGGGCCACCGTCTTCGGTCGTATCTGCGTCGGCGCCGAACCGACCGCGACGATCTCCTCGCCGGCGGACGGGGCCGTCTACGCCGACACCGACCTCATCTCCTTCGTGGGCACCGCCACCGACCTGGAGGACGGCAGCCTCACCTCCGGGCTCGCCTGGAGCTCCAACCTGGACGGTGTCCTGGGCTCCGGGGGGTCTTTCTCGACCCTGCTCACGGCGGGACAGCACACGGTGACGGCCCAGGTCTCGGACTCGTGTAGCTTCGACGGCGTCGATGCGGTGGCGGTCACCGTCACGTCCGCCGACTGCCCCGTGAACGTCACGATCTCGTCGGACGTGACGGACACCCAGGTCGTGCGGGCCGTGGGCTCCATCGGGGTCCAGGGCATCACCGTGACCGGTTCCGGCGACCTGACCCTGATCGCCGGCGACAGCATCAGCTTCGCCAGCGGCTTCGTGGCCGTGGGTCCCGTCGTGGCCGGCACGGACCCGGCGCCCTGCGCGGGCTGACGCCCCAGGGACCAGACGCCGCGGGAGCTACACGCCGCACAGCCGGCGCCAGGCGTCGGCCAGCGCGTCGGCCGCCCGGTCGACGGTCTCCTCGACCGTGCCCCGGCCGAGGGAGAGGCGCAGGGCTCCGGCCGCCACGTCTTCCGGCACCGCCATCGCCGACAGCACGGCGGAGACCGTCACCCGGTCCCCGTGGCAGGCCGCCCCCACCGACGCCGCGACCTCGGGGGTGGCGGCCAGGAGGTCGGCCGCCCGGACGCCGGGGAAGGAGACGCTGGCGGTGTTGGGGAGGCGCCGGATCGGGTGGCCGAGCCGCACGAGGCCGGGCACGACCGCGGCCAGTCGCTCCTCGAGGCGGTCTCGCAACCGCCCCTGGCGCCGCCCCTCCTCCTCCAGGTCACTCGCCGCGAGCCGGGCCGCGGCCCCGAGGCCGACGGCGCCGAGCACATTCTCGGTGCCCGGTCGCAACCCGCCCTCGTGGCCGGCGCCGCGCAGCACCGGCTCGAGGCGGACGCCGCTGCGCACGTAGAGCGCTCCCACCCCCTTGGGCCCGTACAGCTTGTGGGCCGCCACCGTCAGCAGGTCGACCCCGAGGTCGTCCACCCGCACGGGCACCTTGCCCACCGACTGCGACGCGTCGGTGTGCACCCGGACTCCGTGACGAGCCGCCAGCTCCGCGATCTGTGCCACCGGCTGCAGGCTCCCCACCTCGTTGTTGGCGTGCATCACCGAGACGAGAGCGGTCTCCGGCCCCAGGTGACGCTCGACCGCGGCCGCCACGACCAACCCGGCCGGGTCCACCGGCAACCGCGTCAACGCCACGGCGTGGCGCGCCTCCAGGTGGCGCGCCACCTCGTCGACGGCCGGGTGCTCGAAGGCGGAGATCACCAGCCGCCGTCGGCCGGTCGCGCGCAGGGCCTCCGTCGATCCGACGATCGCCAGGTTGTTGGACTCGGTGCCGCCGCCGGTGAAGACGATCTCGCGCGACCGCGCCCCGAGGAGTTGCGCGACCTCGGCTCGGGCCGCCTCCAGGGCCTCCCGAGCCTCCCGGCCCACCGAATGGGCGCTCGAGGGATTGCCCCAGCCCCGCTCGAGGAAGGGGCGCATCGCGTCGGCCACCCGCGGGTGGAGGGGCGTCGTCGCGTTGTGGTCCAAGTAGAGGAGCTCGCCCGTCACGCGGGCCCCCGGCCGGCCGGACAGAACACCCTAGTGTCCCGCTCCGAAAGTGCCGTACGTCTTGCTCGCGGCCATTCTCGTTCCTGGCAAGGCACTGCGACGAGCCATATCGGGAATCTGGCGAGGAGCAGCAACGCAGCCAGGGGCGAGAAGGGGCCGAGAAAGGCGCATGGGATTTCCGGAGCGGGACACTAGACGATCCTCTCGCGGATCTTGGCCGACAGGATGTCCATGCACCAGACGGTGGCCGCGATCAGCAGGACGAGCGTCCCCACCTCACCCCACAGCCCCAGGTCCACCCGCGGCTTCAGGATGTAGCCGATGCCGCCACCGCCGACGAAGCCGATGATGGTGGACATGCGGACGTTGATGTCCCAGCGGTAGATCGTGAACGAGAGGAACGGCGGGATCACCTGGGGCACGACGCCGTAGCGCATCACCTGGAGCGTGGAGGCGCCGGTGGCCATGATCGCCTCCACCGGGCCGTGGTCGATGCTCTCGATCTGCTCGGAGTAGAGCTTCACCAACGCCGCCACCGAGTGGACCCACAGCGCGAGGACACCGGCGAACGGCCCGATCCCCACCCAGGAGATGAAGATCAGCGCCCAGACCAGGGGCTCGACCGCGCGGGTGAAGTTCATGGCGGCCCGCACCAGGTTGTAGAGAGAGCGCGCGAGCGCCGAGCCGCGGGTGAGGTTGCGGGCCGCGAAGAACGACAGGACGAAGGCGACGGGGATCGCGAAGGCGGTCGCCATGAAGGCCAGGAAGATCGTCTGGACCAGGAGGATCAGACCCTGGTGCAGGACGGCGGACGACGGGTTCACGAGACCCCGCACGATATCCGCCGCCTTGTTGAACTGGGTCAGGAAGGTGACGAGCTGGACCTCGGTGACCAGCCAGCCGGTGAAGACGGTGAGCTCGATCAGGAGCGCGACGAACCAGCCCCGTAGCGTGCTCGTCCAGAGCACCGGGGACGGCGCCTCGTCCAGGGGTCGCGTCAGGGCCCAGCCCGGGGACTCGCCCAGGATGCCGGCCGCGGCCTGCCAGAGACCCGCGAGCGCCGCGGACACCGCCAGCAGTGGCAGGTAGTGGAGGAGGTCGAGGATCTCCTCGGGCGACAGGAGGAGCCCGGTGGGCCCGCGGCGGCCGGAGAAGGCGAGCCACAGGAAGTCGACCATCAACAGGAAGAGGGTGACGAGGACCCAGTCGATGAGCCAGCCCTTGACCCGCCGCATGCCCCGCTCCCCGCGGCCCGCGCCGTCCGCCATCAGCCTACGAGCCCGGGCGTGGGCTCGGCCTCCTCGCCGTAGATCGCCTTGAAGGTCTCGCCGTCGAACTTCTCGGGATCTCCCTCGTGAACCACCTTGCCGTCGCGCAGCGCCACCAGCCGCGTGGCGTAGCGACGGATGAGGTCGACGTCGTGGAGCGTGCAGATCACGGTCATCCCCTCCTCCCGGTTCAGGGCTTCGATGTGACGCATCACCGAGTGACGCAGGGCGGGATCGAGGGACGCCACCGGTTCGTCGGCCAGGATCAGCTCCGGCTCCTGCAGCAGGGCGCGGGCGATGGCGACACGCTGCTGCTGCCCGCCGGAGAGGGCGTCGGCCCGGCTGGCGTCGCGGCCTCCCAACCCGACCCGCTCCAGGGCCGCCAGGGCCACCTGGCGATCCGCCTCCGGGAAGCGCAGCAGGAGGCTGGGGAGCAGCGAGGCCCGGCCCAGCGCACCGGAGAGGACGTTGGCCAGCACCGAGTGACGCTTCACCAGGTTGAACTGTTGGAAGATCATGCCCACCCGGGTGCGCATCGCCCGCAGCTCGGCGCCCTGCAGCGCCGTCATCTCCTCGCCGAACAGCCAGATCCGGCCCTCGCTGGGGTCGATCAACCGGTTGATGCAGCGCAGCAGCGTCGACTTGCCGGAGCCCGAGAGGCCGATCACGACGAGGAACTCTCCCCGGCGCACGCTCAGGTCCACGGCGTCGAGCGCCCGGACGCCATTGGGAAAGACCTTGCCCAGGCCCTCGATGCGCACGACCTCGTCCCGTGCCGCCGCCGCCCCGTTCACGACTTCTTCCTCCCCTCGAGCTTGCTCTCCTCCGCCTCCAGGAGGCTCTCCGCGCTCACCCCGGCCGCCCTGACCGCCGCCCGGAAGCCGTCGAACTGGGAGTCACTGCTGCGGGTCACACCCACGGCGGCGAGCAGGTCGAAGAAGGTCGCCTTGCCCTCCTCGGTGTCGAGGAACCGCATCAGGGAGTCCTCGAACCGACGCCAGGTCACCGCGGGGAAGTCGCGCCGGATGGCGCACAGGTCGTTGGGGATCGGGTCGGTGAGGCGGAGCACCCGCACCTCGTTCAGGAAGGCGAGGCGGGTCGCCTCGTCCGCCATGCGCCGCAGCAGCAGGTAGCGAGCGTCGCCGACAAACAGCCCCTCCTCCCGCTGCTGCCGGTTGGGCGGCGAGTAGAACGCCGCGCCGCCCAGGGCCTTGCCGTCCCACACCGCCTGCACGACGTTGGGGTGGCCACCGGCGTAGTAGACCCGGCCGAGCTGGACTCCCGCCCGCTCCAGGGTCAGACGCGGGAAGATGTGCCCCGAGGTCGAGGTCTCGTCGGAGAAGGCGAAGGTGCGGCCGTTGAAGTCCTCCAGACGCCGGGCTCCGGAGTCCGTCCGCGTCATGACGCAGCCGTGGTAGACCGACTTCTCCTCCGCCACCGGCTCCACGGTGGTGTAGAGGACGCGGGTGTCCCGCATCGTCCCGGGCCGGTCGTACTCGAGCTCCTTGCGCCCGTCGCCCACGAAGTCCACCGGACCGGAGAGCACGTGGGAGGAGACGGCCGCGGCGACGTCGATGGGCCGGTCCAGGAGTTGGCCCACCGCCGACTTGTCGTCCGGGGCCGGGACCTCGATCCAGCCCGGAGCCGCGTCGTCCAGCCGCTCGACGACCTGGGCGCGGCGGTCGCCCCGGAGCGTCGCCGGGAACGCGACCTCGCGGCCGGCCAGGTCCTCCAGGCTCGCGGGCTCGTCGTCCCCCGTCCGCACGACGACGATGGCGAACTTCTCCGCCGAGCGCACCACCTGGAGCTTGGCCTCGGCGCCGTAGCGCGCGTTGGCCAACACGTAGGCGAAGGCCGGCATCCAGGCGACGTCCGCCTGACCGGAGCCCAACGCCTGGATCACGGCGGCGTAGCTGGTGGGCACCTCGGTGCGCAGGGAGAGCCCGCTGTCCTCGCGGATGAAACGAGCGAAGACGTCGCCCCTCTCCACCAGCGTCCCCTGCTCCACCGACGGGACGAAGAGCATCCGCACGACGGACTCCCCCGTCGTCTCGAGGACGGCGCGTCGCTGGAGCCCCCACACGAACAGCGCGAAGACGAGGGCGACCAGGCTCCACCCGAGCGACAGCGCGATCCGCCCCTTCGTGGTCTGGACCGACATGATGCCCGGAATCTAGCGGAAAACGACGACCCGTGCCGTGCAGACCCTCCCCGGCGGACGAGGCTCCCTCCGGCGAGGGCTCACCGACTCCGGGTCGCCCTGGTTGCCCGCCTCCGATGGGACCGCTATGCTCGGCCGCCCTGCCGCACCGAGAGGAGACGACGAAGTGAACCCGTTCATCCGGCTGACCCGCGAGGACCGCGAGGAGCGGGAGCGCCAGCTCCTGGCCCCGGCGGCGACCCTCTCGACCGAGAGCCGCGGGCGCGCCGAGCCCGAGGAGGACGACCTCTACCGCACCGCCTTCGAGCGCGACCGCGACCGCATCCTCCACTCGAAGGCCTTCCGGCGCCTGAAGCACAAGAGCCAGGTGTTCATCAACCCGGAGGGCGACCACGTCGTCACGCGCCTGACCCACACCCTCCAGGTAACCCAGATCGGTCGCTCTCTCGCCCAGGCCCTGGGGCTCAACGAGACCCTCACCGAGGCGCTCTGCCTGGCCCACGAGGTCGGCCACCCCCCCTTCGGCCACAACGGCGAGGTGGCGCTCACCCCCTACGTCGAAGGCGAGTGGCTGCACTCCGAGCAGGGGGTGCGGGTGCTCACCGTGCTGGAGCCCCTGAACCTCACCTGGGAGGTCCTGGACGGGGTGCGCGCCCACACCTGGAAGGTCGAGCCCCCGCCGTCGACCCCCGAGGGTTGGCTGTGCCGCTACGCCGATCGCATCGCCTACCTCGTCCACGACTTTCAGGACGCGGTGCGCGCCGGCCTCCTGGCCGAGGACGCGCTCCCGCGCGAGATCCGCGATGTCCTGGGCGACGACCCCGGGAGCCCGTGGGTCAAACGGATGATCCACGCCGTCATCGACGAGTCCATCGAGCGGGGCCGGGTCGTGATGGAGCCGGAGGTCGAGCAGGCGATGCACGCCTTCCGCAAGTTCATGTTCGCCAACGTCTACCTGCGCGAAGAGGCCAACCGCCAGGCCGCCAAGGCGGTCAAGATCCTGCGCGACCTCGTCGACTACTTCCTGGAGCACCCCGACGAGATGCCCGAGACCTACCGGCTGCGCGAGCTGCCGCTGCTGGAGCAGGTGCTGGACGTGGTGGCCGGGATGACGGACCGCTACGCCCTGCGGCTGCACGACGAGATCTTCCGGCCGAAGAGCCTGCTGTAGGGCGGGCCCTGAGCGGCGATGAGCGATGGGCCGTCTCGGCAGAGCCTATCCGGCGCCTCGCCATCGAACTCGACCTCCTCCTTCAACGGCCCCCAGCTCGAGAACTCGACTCAACGCGTCTGGGACTTCCCGTAGCGGGAGGCTCCTCTAGCAGCCCGTGGTGAAAGGCGAGACACGCTACGAGCGGCCCTCTCCTCCGGACTCTTCGTTGGGAATCCTCCCCGATTCACCGAATCGAGTGCGGATTCCCGCCTTGATTCCGAAGAAGATTGCGCGCTCTCGCTCGCG
>CAJQNK010000162.1 GCA_905479655.1 uncultured bacterium
TCCGCCCGCGATGCATCTCGGCTGCCAGCGTTCCGCCTCCTCGACAATGTCCCTGCATTGCCTGCGTCGGCGCGCCTTGGCCCCCGAGCGCCTCCCGTCCGGCCCTTGTCGCCGGACTTCGGAAACGCTGGTCCTAGTGCCACGTTTGACTATTCCCATGCACCTATTTCGGCTCCTTCTCGGCCCTGGCGGCGTTGCACCAACTCGCGATACACCCGGTATCCCTGCGTTGGTGCGCCTTGCCAGGACCAAGAATGACCGCGAACTAAGTCCACGGGATTAACCAAACGGGACACTAGCGGCCCGACGTCCGCCGTCGCGCGGGCGGTCAGCGGCTGGACCGGCGGTGGCTCTCCATCGGCCGGCCGCCCCTGCTTGCCCTCCTGCGGGTGGTATACTTCCCGGTCCCTTCGGGGGCCAGCCTCCGGGTCCATAGCTCAGCGGTTAGAGCATCCGGCTCATAACCGGCAGGTCCCTGGTTCGAATCCAGGTGGACCCATACAGAGACCACCGAGCCCTTTGCCGTTGCCCCGCCAGCGACCCCACATCGAGCCTCTGCCGCTGCCTGCGACGGCGGTCGCCAAAGCTCCGCGTGGCTCGGTTCTCCCTGGCCCCCGCACGTCCCAGCTTCGACGGAGAATCCTCCTATGAGCCGACCCCTCGCTGCCATCGTGGAGCTCCAGACCCTCATCAGCCGGCTGCGTTCCGCCGAGGCTCTCCTCGACGGCATCCCCGACTGGATGAAGGAGCTGCACGAGGAGTACAGCGCCCACAAGTCGCAGATCGAAGAGCTCGACGAGGCCGTCTCGGACGCCGCCGCCACCAGGCGTCAGGCCGAGAGCGCCGTCGCGGACTACCAGGAGAAGCTCAAGCACTTCCAGGGTCAGATCGCCCAGGTGCGGACCCAGAGGGAGTACGGAGCGCTGCTGCAGGAGATCGACACCGTCAAGGAGGGCATCAAGACCTCCGAGGAGGAGGCCTTCGCCGCCATGGAGCGGCAGGACGCCGCCCAGAGCAGCCTCGACGAAGAGAGAAAGGCCTTCGAGGAGCTGGATCGGCGCTACGCCGTGGAGCTCGAGAAGTGGGAGAAGGAGAAGCCCGAGGTCCAGAAGAAGGCGGAGGCGCTTCGGGCGGAGATCGCCGAGCTTCGGTCCCAGGTCCCCCGTCAGCACCTGGCCCACTTCGAGCGCCTCCTGGAGCGCCATTCGGGGCAGGCCCTGGCCCCCATCCGAGAGGTGGAGCGGCCCAAGGGACCCCGCATCTGGCACTGCGGAGCCTGCAACTACCGGGTGCGACCCCAGGCGGTCGTCGAGATCCGCGGCCAGGAGGCCCTGGTGGAGTGCGACAGCTGCAAGCGCCTCCTCCACTACGCCGAGACGGCAGAGTGAGCCGCCCGGCGCTCTCCATCCGCCGGCCATGAGCACACGGACGACCTCGGTGGGGGAGCGGGTCCTGGCGATCCGCGAGCGCATCGAAAGAACCTGCCTCGACGCGGGCCGATCGCCCTCCGAGGTGACCCTCATCGGCGCCAGCAAGCGCCAGTCCGTCGAGGGGATGCTGGAAGCCTGGGAGGCCGGCCTCCGCATCTTCGGAGAGAACCGGGTCCAGGAGGCCCGCGACAAGCAGGATCGGCTACCCAGCGAAGCCGAATGGCACCTGATCGGCCCCCTCCAGTCGAACAAGGCCCGTCTGGCCGTGGAGCTCTTCGGCACCGTTCACTCCGTCGACCGGGAGAAGATCGCTCGCGCTCTCGATCGCGAGGCCGGGAAGCAGAATCGGAAGATCGACGTCTTCCTCGAGGTCAACCTGGGTGAGGAGGAGTCGAAGCACGGTTTCCCACCTGATCGGCTGTTGGCGGCGGCCGAGCGGGTGGTGGGACTGCCGAACCTCTCGGTCGTCGGCCTGATGGCCATCCCGCCCTTCTCGGAGGACGTGGAGGCCACGCGATCGTGGTTCCGCGAGCTGCGAGAGCTCCGGGACCGGGTCTTCGCGCTTCCGGCGCTCGACGGCCGACCCGGCTTTCTGTCGATGGGGATGAGCAACGACTTCGAGATCGCCGTCTCCGAGGGTGCGACCCACGTTCGAGTCGGTACGGCCCTGTTCGGCGCTCGACCGGAGGCCGGCGGGACGACAGGTGAAGGGGGTGCGGAGTGAGAGATCTGCTGATCCACGGTCTCGCCGAGGTCGCCACCCCTCGGGGCGACGGGCCCCGAGCGGGCCTCCAGCAGAGCCGGATCGATCGGCTCGCGGGCGCCGAGGTCCTGTGCCGGGACGGACGCATCGTGTTCGTCGGGCCGCCGGAGGAGCGGCGCCGGCAGTTCGGGGATCTTCCGCAGAGCGATCGCCTCGACGGCGAGGGCGGGACCCTGGTTCCCGGCTTCGTCGATCCCCACACCCACCTCCCGTGGGCCGGGACACGCGAGGAGGAGTTCGCCCAACGGCTGGCCGGCAGGACCTACCTCGAGATCGCCGCCGAGGGGGGTGGCATCCTGTCGACCGTCCGGTCCACCCGCGAGGCCTCCGAGGACCTGCTGGTCGCCCGGATGACGGACCGCCTCGATCGCATGCTGGTCTGGGGCACGACGACGGCGGAGGCCAAGAGCGGGTACGGTCTCGACCTCGAGAGCGAGCTGAAGCAACTCCGGGCCATCCGCTCGGCGTCCGAGGCGCACCCCGTCGATCTGGTGCCCACCCTGCTGGCAGCTCACGAGGTGCCCCCCGAGCACCGAAGCGCGCGCGACCGGTACGTCGACCTGATCTGCGAGGAGATCGTCCCGGCCACGGCGGAAGCCGGACTCGCCCGCTTCTGCGACGTCTTCTGCGAGGAGGGCGTGTTCACACCCGACGAGACGCGCAGGGTCCTGACGGCGGGTCGCGACCACGGCCTCGCGCCCCGTCTCCACGCCGACGAGTTCGTCGACTCCCGTGGTGCCGAGATCGCGGCCGAGCTCGGAGCCCTGTCCGCGGACCACCTGATCGCGATCTCCGACGCGGGCGTCGCCGCCATGGCCGACGCGGGAGTCACGGCGGTGCTCCTACCCGGCACCAGCTTCTTCCTGATGAAGCACCGGTACGCGCCCGCGCGACGTCTCGTCGAGGCGGGCATCCCGGTGGCCCTGGCCACGGACTGCAATCCGGGCTCGTCCCACACGGAGTCCGTTCCGGCGGTCTTCGTCCTGGCGGTGTACGAGATGGGGTTGTCCATCGAGGAGGCCTTGACGGGCGTCACGCTCAACGCGGCGAGCTGCCTGGGGCTGGGTGCCGAGATCGGGTCGGTGGAGGTGGGCAAGCGGGCCGACCTCGTGATCCTGGACGCCCCCAACGTCCTGCACCTCGCCTACCACTACGGCATCAACCCGGTGCGCCACGTCGTCAAGGGTGGCCGGGTGGTGCACATCGGCGGAGAGCGGCCACGACCCCCGCGCTCCGCCTGACCGTCGGTTCGAGATGGTCGACGCTCCGCTGCGCACCCTCGCCGACCTGACCTACCGGGTCCGTGAACGCTCGGCGGGTCGGTCCCGCCTCCTCTCGGTGCGCCGGGAGGGCCGTCTCGAGACCCTGTCGACCGGCGAGTTCGTCGCGGCGGTCCACGGGCTCGCGCTCGCCCTCGATGCACGCGGAATCAAGCGCGGCGACCGGATCGCGATCTGGTCCGCCAACGCCCCGGAGTGGCACATCGTCGACTTCGCCTGCCACCTCCTCGGCGCCGTCTCCGTACCCGCCGGTCCGGGGCTGCCCGCCCGTCGGGTCGCCTGGATTCTCAACAACAGCGGGGCTCGCTGGCTCTTCCTGGGCCGCCGGCAGGCCGCCCGGCTGGAGGAGGTGGTCGACCCCATCGGCACGGACGTCCAGCGGGTGGCGCTCGAGGACGACCCCCGCCCGGACCACCTTCCGCTGACGCGGCTCCTGGGAGAAGGTCAGGCGCGGCGCGGCGATGTCCCCCTCGATCGTCTCCGTGGCGCCGTCGACCCCGAGGACCTCGCCAGTATCCTGTACCCCGGTGGCTCGACCGGCGACAGTCGGGGGGTCGAGGTGACCCACCAGGCCCTCGTGTCGAGCCTGCTGGGCTGCGCGGAGAGGTTCGACGTCGGCCCCGACGACCTGGCGCTGTCGTTTCTGCCGCTGTCCGAGGCCTTCGAGCGCACCGTCGCCTACCTCTTCTTCCTGCGCGGCGTCCCGATCCACTACGCACCCGCCGTCGAGCGGGTACCGGCACTCCTCGCGCGGGAGCGGCCGACGGTGCTGAGCTCCGTGCCCCGGCTGTTCGAGCAGACGGCCCATCGCAGCGCCAGGGAGTCCCGGCGGCGCGGCCCCGTGGCCCGGGCTGTGTACCGCTGGGCCCTGAGCGTGGGGCGCAGACGCAGGGAGGCCCGCTCCCGAGGTCAGGCGGCGCCCCTCCTGGCGCTTCAGGAGAGTCTCGCTCGCGCACTGGCCCTCCGCTCGCTGCGCCGGGAGTTCGGCGGTCGTCTCCGCTTCGCCCTCTCCGGCGGCGCTCCGCTGCGCCAGGGTGTGGCCGAGCTCTTCGACACCGCCGGGATCCCCCTCTACCAGGGCTACGGCAAGACCGAGGTCCTGGCCATCGTCTCCGTGAACCACCCGGGTGCCCACCGCCTCGGGAGCGTCGGCAGCCCTCTGCGCGGTGTCGAGGTCAGGATCCGGGAAGACGGAGAGATCCTCGTTCGCGGCCCGGGCTGCAGCCGCGGCTACTGGGCCGACCCGGGACCGCGCAGAGAGGCCGTCGGTGACGACGGCTGGCTCGCCACGGGCGACCTCGGGCACGTCGACCCCGAGGGGTTCCTGTGGATCACCGGACGGAAGACCGAGACCCTGGTGACGTCGACCGGCCACCGAATCGTCCCCGCGGTGATCGAGAAGCGGCTCGAGGCCAGCCCCTACGTCCAGCAGGCGGTGGTGGTGGGCGAGGGCCACCCGTACCCGGCCGCGCTCCTGGTTCCCGACCTGGAGGCCCTGCGCGAGGCCGCCCGCGGGCCCGAGAACGACGAGGCGGCCGAACCCCGGGGCATCGACTCGCTGCTGGACCATCCGATCACCCACCAGGTGCTCGAGGCGGCCGTAGCCGCGGCCAACCGCCACCTTGGCGACCCGGAGCGGGTCCGTCGCTACGAGATACTGGACCAGCCTCTCAGCCGCGAACGAGGCGAGGTGGGAGAGGACGGCAGGCCCCTCCGAAGGGTGGTCGCCCAGCGCTACGCCGAGATCATCTCCCGGCTCCACCCGGACGCCGGACGCGGATAGTCGCCTCTACCTCGCCTGCGGGTACAACGGCCGGATGTCTACCGGCACGTCTGCGAGCCGATCGATCGCCGCCAGCAGCTCGGGACTCGGCTGACTGTAGCGGTCCAGGAAGGTCGCGGTGCCCTCATAGTCACCCGTCGCCTGCAGCATGAGCATCTCGGCCAACAGCTCCCGGATGGCCCCGGGGAAGAGGTCGGAAACCGCCCGGAACCGGCCCTCCTCGTCCACCGTCAGGGCACCTCTCTCCAGGAGGTAGTTGAACTGGGAGACCACCCCCTGGCCGTGAGCCTCGTGCACGCCGAAGCGGGCGGCGCGGAAGAGACCGGCCACGTAGGTGGGCTCGAGCGAGCTGACGATCTCGGCGGGCAGCTCGCCCTCCTCGATCAGCGCGAGGATGTCGTAGACGCCCATCACGTCGGCCTTGGCCTCCTCCAGCGTGGAGTACAGCTCCCGAAGCTCGAGCCGCACCTCGGTCTCCCGGCCGTCGACCAGGATCTTGCCCGGCCCCAGGCCGTGGGAGAGCTCGTGGTGCAGAACCTCCGCGAAGTAGGCGTCGAAGGAGACCGCAGCCGCCTGCCCGGGGGGCAGGACCCGCTCCGCGATCGGCAAGAGGATCTGATCGAACTTGGCTCGCAGCACGTTGCGCAGGATGACCTTCTTCGAGCCCTTCTCCTCCCGCACCCGCTCGTCGTTGGGCAGGTTGAAGGCGATGGTCTGGACTCCCGCCTTGGTGTCGCCACCGGTGAAGAGCACGTCGACCACCCGGATCGGGCTCTCCGTGCCGCGGGAGAGGTTCTTGTGCTCCTCCGGGATGGGCAGGTTGCGCTCCAACCAGGGCAGCCTGGACTTGAACCGGTCGAGAGCGGCCGACTCCTCCTCGAGGGCGACCGTGACGAAGGCCTCGAACGCGGCCTTGTAGCCGAACAGCCCGTCCTCGTAGGTCTCGTAGGGTCCGATCGTCACCTCCACGGGCGAGTCCAGATCCATCCAGGCGACGTCGCTCTCGTAGTAGTCGTCGCTGGCGAAGGCGTCCGCCCGGGAGCGCAGAAAACGCTCGAGCGAAGCGTTGGGGGTGGCGTCCGCGGCGGCGCGTAGCGCCTCGGCCGCGGGCTCCAACCACTCGCTGTACTCCTCCGAGTAGGGCACGGCGACCAGCTCGCCGTCCCTCCGGTGCACGACGGTGGTCAGGGAGCGCAACGCCTCGCCGAGCTCCGGGTCGGCGGCGGCCGCCGCCTCGAGCTCCTCCTTCGTCATGTCCGACGGGTAGAAGCCGGCTCCCGCGGGATGGGGTGTCTCCCCCACGAATGGCTCCATCTCGTCCAGACGGTCCCAGGGGCCAAAGTTGTGACCGAAGTAGACCCGCGCCGCCTCGGCCCCGGGGCCGTCCAGCGTCTCCAGGCGAGCTCGCATCTCCGGGTTCTCCCGCCACACCTGGCGCAGGAAGATCTCGTCCATGAGCCGGGCCGCGGAGACGAGGGGCTCGAGCACGGCCCGCTCGCCCTCGGGCACGGCCGAAAGATCGGCGGTGAGCTCGGTGGGGGCGAACCGGGCCAACCGCTGCTCGACGTCTTGCGCCACGATCATCTCGGTCGGCGGCTGGGTCTCTTCGTTCGCCTCGTCACCGGCGGGACCGCAGGCGACGAGGGTCATGGCGGCGAGGAAGGTCGCCGACAGGGCGTGGCGGTTGAGCATGGAATCCTCCTGGATCAGTGGACCCCGCCCGGCGGGGGCTCGGGCAGATCGGCGACCGGTCCGAAGGCCCCTTCGTAGCGGGCGATGTTTTGGGAGAGCGCCTGCGCGATGCGTTTGGCGTGGGCCGGACTGACGACCACGCGCGCCGTCACCACCGGCTGGGGCGGGACCGCGTTGATGAAATCCAGCACGAACTCCTCCCGGGTATGGGTGATGCGCAGGAGGTTGGCGTACCTCCCCGCCATCTCGCTGTCGGGGATCTTCACGTTGAGCTTCTTGTCGTCATCTGCCATGGTCGCCCTCCTCGTCGGCCGCCGGCCTTTCTCCTGGCTCTTCGAGCCACTGCACGCCGCCGGCAAAGGACCACTCGTGCTCCGGAAAGTAGACACCGACCCCTCCGTTCGGCGCCGTGACGCTGAAGCCGAGCAACCGGCGATGATAATCGTAGGGCGCCCCGTTCTTGGAGTGGACGGCCACGTCGATCAGATACTCGCCCGGAGCCAGTCGCAGGCCGGGGCAACGCACGGTGACGGTGCCCCGCCCCTCCAGCCTCCGGGCGACGAAACCCTCGATGTGGGTGTTGGTGCCCCAGCACTCGATCCCTCGCGGAGTCGACACGGCGATCCCGAAGACGAAGTCCCCGAGGGGCTCGCGGGCTCGCACCTCGATCTCGAAGGCCACCGCCTCGCCGCTCCGGAAGTGGTACCGCTCGTCCCCCTCCCCCCCGCGCATCCGGACGCCGGCGATCTCCGCCACCCTGGAGCCCCAACGGCTGGGCTCTTCCTCTTCGTCGACGTCTCCGGGGGGCTCCGCCGCCTCCCCCTCCGAAGCCTCTGCGGGAGCGCCACCCTCCGCGTCCCGGCGATCCTCGACGAGGGTCTCCGCCGGCTCGCGGGAGGACGACTCGTGCGCCTCGCCGGTGAGCTGCTCGCGCGGCCCGGCGCCGCGCTCCACCAGCTTGCGCTCCCGCTCCTCCTTGTCCGTCCGGTGCTTCTCGCTCTCGGCCTCCGCCACCGCCTGCCGATAGGCGTCCGCGACCCGTCGTGGGCTGCCGAGGAGACGCAGGCGACCGCCGTCGAGCCACAACACCCGCCCGCACATCTCCTCGATGAGCGACAGCGAGTGGCTGACCATCAGCACCGTACGCTCCTCGGAGAGGATCTCCTCGATCCGTCGCAGGCACCGGTGGGCGAAGGCCTCGTCCCCGACGGCCAGGACCTCGTCGACCAGCAGAACGTCAGGCTCCGTGTGGATGGCCACCGAGAAGCCGAGGCGGACGTACATTCCCGAGGAGTAGTTCTTGACCGGCTCCTCGATGAAGTCGCCCAGACCGGAGAACTCGACGATCCGTTCGTAGCGCTCGTGGATCTCGCGTTTCGTCAGTCCCAGCAGCGCGCCGTTGATGAAGATGTTCTCGCGGCCCGAGATCTCGGGGTGGAAGCCCGCGCCGAGCTCGATCAGCGCGGCGACGCTGCCGGCGACCTCCACGCTGCCCGAGGTGGGAGGTAGAATGCCCGCCAACACCTTGAGCAGGGTCGACTTGCCGGAGCCGTTGTGGCCGATGACGCCGAAAGCCTCGCCCCGCTCCACCACGAACGAGAGGCTCTCGAGAGCCGGGATCGTCTCCTCCGGCGAGAGGCCTGCCGTCAGGCTCCGCCCGAGCAGGGCGCTCTTCAGGGTGCGGCGAGGAAAACCCGGCGCCATGCGGCGGTAGAGCTTGGTGAGCTCGTCGACCCGGATGGCCCAACCGCTCATACCGCCTCCACCAGGGTGTCCTCGAGGCGGGCGAAGAGGGCGGCGCCGAGAATCCAGCAGCCCAGCGTCCACCCCCCCATGCGAAGCCACAGCTCGGGCGGCGGGAACGTCCCGTAGAACAGGATCTCCTGGTACGCCAGGGTGAAGGGCGTGAACGGGTTCAGCCACTCGAGCGGCCAGCGCACCCACTCGATGGTCACCGCCTCCAAGGGGTAGAGGATCGGCGTGACGAAGAACATCAGGGTCAGGACGTTGGCGAGAAGGTCCTTCACGTCCTTGAAGTGGGCGTTCATCGCAGACAGCCCCAGGGCCAGCCCCTCCACGAGGGGGATCTGGAGCCCGATCACCACCGGCAGCAGCAACGAGCTCCAGCCGGCGACCGGGTACCCGAGCCGGCGCCCGACGACCAGCGCGCCGACGATGACCGGAACAGCCAACAGCAGGTGGACCAGATTGGCGATGACGGAGACGGTGGGCAGGACCTCGGCCGGGAAGACCGCCTTGCGGATGAGTCCGGCGTTCGCGATCAACGACACGGTACCCTCGAGTAACGACGTCGAGACCCACACCCAGGGGAAGAGCCCGGTCACCAGGAAGAGGGCATAGGGGTCGGCGAGCTTGCCCTGGGGCGAACGGAAGACCCAGCCGAACACGAAGGTGTAGACCCCCAGCAGGAGCAGCGGGTTCACCAGCGACCAGAAGAAGCCCAGGACGGAGCCCCGGTAGCGAGCCTTCAGCTCGCGACCGACGAGGGTCAGGGTCAGACTGCGGAAGCGCAGCAGGTGACGGGCGACGGAGAGCATTTCGGAGTCGAATCTCGGGGTCACCGGCGGGCGCCATCGGGCTTGCCACGAGCCGGCCCAGTTTGAAAGTCAGGCGCACGAAGGGGCGCCGCTCCTACTCCTGCGATCGAGTGGAGGCCCGCTGCGGGTACCAGAGATCGAGCGGGCTACTCCGAATACCGACACGGGAGAAGAAGCCGGCCCGCGACGGGACTCCGACTCTCACCCAGGCCCACCAAGGACCCTCGGGATCGTATCAGCGGAGGGGTGGGGCGGGGCGGCTCAACCACCCTCGGTCGGGGTTGCCTGCCGCTCCTCGTCCAGGGCCCGAAGCCGCTCCAGCAGCTCCTTGCGCCGGCGGCCCACCTCCGCTTCGTAGTTCAGGAGACGACCCTGCGCATTGATGACGTAGACCCGGGGGAACTTCTGCACGTCGCCTCGCTCGTCGAACTGGATCGCTCCGGTCACGCCCTGGTAGTTGCGGAGGGAGCGAACGCCCTTCCACAGATCGCCGCGGGTCACGACACCCTGTTCCAGCGACTGGACCAGGACCATCAGCGCGTCGTATCCATGCGCCGCGTAGATGTCCGGCTGGACCCCGAACTTCGCCTGGTAGGCCTCCACGAACTCCCGCACCTCCGGCGTCTCGTTCTCCGGTGTCTCGATGTCGATCTCGAAAGCGCTCTGGGTCAGGAACACGCCCGTGGCGGCCTGGCCCGCCCGCGCGATGGCGTCGGTCGAGGCGAACGCATGGGTCGTGAGGATGGTGCCCCCGTACTCGCGCTCCCGCAGACCGAGGATCATCGCCGTGACCTCGTCGGCGAAGGCCGCGAGATACACACCCTGTGGATTCAGCGTCATCACCCGGTCGAGAAGGCCCGAGAAATCGGACGTGTTGACCGGGAACTCGATGTTCTCGACCACCTCGCCGCCGTTGCGCTCGAACTCCGCGGCGAAGACCTGCTGGACGCCGATCCCGTAGGGACCCTCCGCCGCCAGGATGGCCGCCGTCTGGAGCTGCAGCGTCTGGGCCGCGAAGTTCCCCATCTTGGTGCCTTCGTGGAAGTCCGAGGGGAACACCCGGTAGAAGTTCTCCGAGATGCCGGTGAGCTCAGGGCTGGAGGCCGAGGGGGACAGAAGCACGCCGCCCGCCTCGTCGGCGACCGGCACCATCTCCATGGCCTCCGCCGTGGTCACTCCCCCGATCACCGCCCATGCGCCGTCGGAGTACAGCTCGTCCGCCGCCGCGGCCGCCTGCTCGGGGGAGCTCCCGGAGTCCACGATCGTCAGCGTGATCGCGCGACTGGTCCTGCTGCCGAGCTGTTCTTCGGCGAGCTGGAGCCCGTTGTGGATGGACTGGCCGTAGATCGCGGCCGATCCGGTCAACGGCAGCACCGCACCGAACTGGACCGCCTCGTTCTGCTGGCAGCCCACCACGGCAGAGAGGGACAGAACGATGAGCAGGAGAATCCCGCGTCGCGTCATGGTCAGCACCTTCCTGGGTCGTAGCAGTAGGGGCGGTTTTCTAACGCACCGGCGAAAGCGACTGTCAAGCGACTCCACACTATCCTAGCCGACCCTCGGGTCCCGGGGCGGGTTCCCGTCGCGATCCTCGCGGGGGCCGGGTCGCGGTCGCCGGCCGCGGATCGGGCTAGACTCGGAGGATGAGCGACGAGCCCGCCCGCCTCACGATCCGGTGCCCCGGCTGTGAGGCCAGGCTGGTGGTGGACGCTGCCACCGGAGAGGTCCTCTCCCACCGCTCGGCCGATAGGCCGCTCGCCGGCGGCAAGGACTTCGATTCCCTGCTGAAGGGGCTCGACGAGGACAAGGCCGAGGCCGAGGCCGTCTTCGAGCGGGAGATGGGCGCCCTCAAGGACCGGGATCGGCTGCTCGAGGAGAAGTTCCGCGAGGCCCTGAAGCGGGCGAAGGAGGAGCCCGACGACGAGCCGCCGGTGCGACCCTGGGATCTCGACTAGGGGTTACCGGCGTCTGCGGAGCACGTCGGGCCTGGGAGGGATCTCACGCAAAGGCGCGAAGGCGCAAAGGCGCAAAGGCGCGAAGGTGCCCAGGCGCCCTGGCGCCCGCGCCCATCACCGCTCGGACTCTCCTTCTTGGCGTCTTGGCGTCTTTGCGTGAGAAAACCCACGGCGACGCCCCCCGCGGACCGCCACCCCTACAACGGGAAATCGAGGTGGTACGCGTACCGCCCCCGCTGGACGACCAGCAGTAGGCCGCCCCGGTCGATCGCCCGCAGGGTCTCGCGCCCCAGATGTTCGAGGCTCTCCAGCCGTTGGCCGTTGGCGGCCAGCACCCGATCGCCCTGTCGGATCCCCTTCTCGTCGGCGGGCGAGCCGGGGACCACGCCCTCGACGATCAGGACCCCCTCTTCGGCGGCCAGCACCAGACCGATCGCGCGCGCGAGGAGGCGGATACCCAGGCCCTCGGGCGGCCTCTCGGCGACCAGTCCCAGCTCGAGCCGCTCGTCGCCGCGCCGGACCTCGACCTCGAGCCGCGTCGTCACCGGCACCGAGTAGAGCGCGGTCGTCACGTCCTCGCGGTTGGCGACGGCCTCGCCACGGATCGACAGGATCACGTCGTCGGGCAGGAAGCCGGCCTCGTCCGCCGGGCTGCCCGGATAGACGTTCCGCACCGCCGCGCCCCGACTCACTCCGAGACCGAGCCGATCGGCGAGCTCCGGATCGACCGTGACGAGCTGCAGGCCGGTCCACAGGGGCTGCAGCTCACCGAAGCGGAGCAGGTCCTCCACCACGCGGCGGACACGATCCGCCGGGATCGCGAAGCCGATGCCCTCGGCGCGGGAGACGATGGCGGTGTTGATGCCGATGACGCCTCCGGCGAGGTTCACGAGCGGCCCACCGGAGTTGCCCGGGTTGATCGAGGCATCGGTCTGCAGAAAGTCGGTGTAGAGGCGCTCTCCCCGATCCGACGGTACGGAGCGGCCGCGGGCCGAGACGACGCCCGTCGTGACGGTGTGGGAGAGACCGAACGGGTTCCCGATCGCGACCACCGACTCGCCGATGAGGATGTCCGAGCTACCGGCCATCGGGACCCACGGCAGGTTCTCTCCCTCGATCGAGAGCACCGCGATGTCGGCGTCGCGGTCGGAACCGACCACCTCGGCCTCGAGCTCCCGGCCGTCGAGGGTCGTGACGACGATGCGCGACGCGCCTTCGATCACGTGGGCGTTGGTGACCACGGTTCCCCGCGCATCCACGATGAGACCCGAGCCGAGGGACTGCGCGCGACGGGCACGCCGCCCGAAGAAGGGCCCGAAGAACGGGTCCACCTCGCGGACGATCGACTCCGCGGAGATGTTCACGACCGCGGGCGCGACCCTCTCCACGGCCTCCACGACCGGGGTTCTGCGCGGGTCACGAGCCGCCGAGGACGGCGCGGGCACCGCGGCGAGGAGGACGAGGACGAGGGCGACACACCGGGCGGACGAGCGGCGGAACGGCGGCATCGACACGAGCTTAGACGATCCTCGTCGTGCGCCGCCAGCGGCTCGTCCCGTCGCCGATCCCCGCGGCAGCCGGAGCCTCTCGAACCCGGCTACAATAGCCGTTTGGAGGCGGCTCGCGCCCGGCGGCGACGCCACGCGGCGCGTGGGCGCCTCCAACGACCCCGCGGACCGGCGCCGAAGCCCGCCTCCGGCCCGCGCCCCCCACTCCCGTCGTTGGAAAGGAGGCTCCCGCCTTGCCCCATCGCACCATCCCGGCGCTCGCCGCTGCCCTGGCCCTGTGCCTGGTCTCCGCGGTCCGCGGCGCTGACATCTTCCCTTACGAAGTCCACGAGACGAAGCTCGAGAACGGGCTCAAGGTCGTGGTGATCCCCTTCGACAGCCCGGGGATCGTCGCCTACCACACGATCGTCCGGACGGGCTCCCGCGACGAAGTCGAGGCCGGCCACAGCGGTTTCGCTCACTTCTTCGAGCACATGATGTTCCGTGGCACGGAGCGCTACTCCGAAGACGATTACAACGACGCCCTCAAGCGCATGGGGGCCGACTCCAACGCCTTCACCTCCGACGACCGGACCCAGTACTACATCGTCGGGCCCTCCCGTGAGCTCGAGACGATGATGGACATCGAGTCCGACCGCTTCCGAAATCTGGAGTACGGCGAGGACGTCTTCCGCCGCGAGGCGCTGGCGGTGCTGGGCGAGTACAACAAGAACATCTCCAACCCGTTCCTGCCGATGTACGAGCGCATGCGCGAGCTGGCCTTCGACCGCCACACCTACCGGCACACGACGATGGGGTATCTCGCCGACATCCGGGCGATGCCCGGCTACTACGACTACTCGCTGTCCTTCTTCGACCGGTTCTACCGGCCGGAGAACTGCGTCCTGCTGATCGTGGGCGACGCGGAGCCCGAGGCCACGTTCGAGATGGCCGCGCGCTACTACGGAGAGTGGCAGCCCGGCTACGAGGCTCCCAGCATCGAGGCCGAGACTCCCCAGGTCGAGCCCGAGGAGGCCACCATCGAGTGGCCCGGACCGATCCGGCCCCACCTGATGATCGGCTACCACGCACCGGCCTTCTCCGACACCACGACGGCCACCGCCGGCCTCGACCTGCTCGGCCAGCTGCTCTTCTCGGAGTCGGCGGACCTCTATCAGAAGCTCGTCGTCGAGGAGCAGTGGGTCGACTTCGTGAACGGCAGCTACTCGGATCACCGGGACCCGTACCTGTTCACGATCTACACCCGGGTGAAGTCCGAGGAGAACGTGCCGAAGGTCCTCCAGGCCATCGAGGAGCACATCGCCGCGGCCCAGGCGGAGCCGGTGGACGCCGATCGGCTCGAGCGGATCAAGTCCCACATGCGCTACCAGTTCGCTCTCGGTCTCGACAGCGCCGCCTCCGTCGCCTTCACCCTGAGCGGCTACCTCAGCATGACGGGCGACCCGGAGAGCGTCAACCGCGTGTACGCGCAGTACCAGGCGGTGACCGCCGCGGACATCCAGCGCATCGCCGGCGAGGTCTTCCAGCCCGAGAGGCGGACCCTCGTCCGACTGATCCATCCCACCACCGGCGCCGCCGGAGGGAGCTGAGCCATGCGAAAAGTCCTTTTCGTCCCCTTCCTCATCGCAGCTCTCCTGACCTCCGGCTGCGCGCCGAAGACACCGCAGAGCGCCATCGAGGTGGTGGAGCTGCCGAGCGCGGACTCGCCGCTGATCGCGGTCGAGCTCATGTTCCGGGTCGGTTCGATCCACGACCCGGCGGGCAAGGAGGGTCTGGCGGCGCTCACCGGGCTGATGCTGGGCCAGGCGGGCACCGCCCAGAAGACCTACAAGGAGATCATCGACGCCCTCTACCCGATGGCGTCGTCGTTCGAGGTCGGCACGAGCCGCGAGGTCACGGTGCTTCGCGGTGAGGTGCATCGGGAGAGGCTCGACGAGTACACCGCGCTCCTCGAGGAGGTCGTGCTCGAGCCCGGCTTCTCGGAGGACGACTTCCGCCGCAACAAGGAGGAGCTCGAGGCCTACCTGACCAACACCCTGCGGGCGGCCTCCGACGAGCTTCTCGGTCTCGAGGCGATCCAAGACGTGATCTTCGCCGGGCACCCCTACGGGCACGCACCCCAGGGCACCGTCCAGGGATTGGCTTCGATCACCCTGGACGACGTCCGCGAGTTCCACCGCCAGCACTACACCCAGGTCAACCTCATGCTGGGGGTCGCGGGAGGGTACTCGCCGTCCTGGCTCGAGGGCCTCGAGGAGAGGTTGGCCTCGCTGCCCGAGGGCACGCCCTCGACGCTCGAGCTGCCCCCGCCGCCGACCGTCGAGGGTCGCGAGTTCACGCTCATCGACAAGCCGACCGATTCGGTGGGGATCCACTTCGGCTACCCGCTGCCCATCACTCGGGCCGACGCCGACTACTACCCGCTGATGATCGCCAACTCCTTCCTGGGCGAGCACCGGACGTTCCACGGCCGGCTCATGCAGCAGCTCCGCGGCGAGAGGGGGCTCAACTACGGTGACTACTCGTATATCGAGCACTGGCCCAACCCCCCCTTCACCTCGACGCCGAACCCGGCGGTACCGCGGCGCCAGCAGTACTTCTCCGTCTGGATCCGGCCCGTCGTGCCCTCCACGGCCCACTTCGCCCTGCGCGCGGCGCTCCACGAGGTCGACCGGCTGGCGAACGAGGGGATGACCCAAGAGGAGTTCGAGATCACCCGCGAGTTCCTCAGAAACTACTCCAAGCTGTGGGCCCAGAGCCTGGCGACGAGACTCGGCTTCCTCATGGACAGCCGCTTCTACGGCATGGAGTACTACATCGACGAGATCGACCGGCACATGGCCGAGGTGACGCTGGAGCAGGTCAATGCGGCGGCGCGCAGGTATCTGAGCGCCGATGCCTTCCGAGCCGTTTTCGTCACGGCCGACGCGGAGCAGGTGGCGGCCGCCCTCCGGGCCGACGAGCCCAGCCCCATGGAGTACAACGCTCCTCCGTCCGAGGAGGTACTGGCGGCCGACGAGACCATCGAGGCACGGCTCGTGGAGCCGAGCAGCGTCTCGGTCGTGCCCGTCGCCGAGATGTTCGAGAACTGAGTTCGGACCCGGGGCCGGCAGCCGTCGGCCCCGTTCGGGTCGGGTCGACCGTCGTCAGCGCCGATCGACCGAGTAGCGACCGCCGCCGGTCCATGCCAGCGCCAGGAAGACCGTGCCGTAGAGCAGGGCCAGCTCCCGTTCTCCGAACGGTTCGCCCGCTTTCTGCACCAGCGCGGCGACCAGCATGGTGATCACGAGGGGAACGGCCACCCAGCGCGTCTTGAAGCCCGCGACCACGGCCAGGGCGCAGAGCGACTCGGCGAAGGCAGCGAGGATCAGGCTCGGCAACGGACCGATCCCCAGGGGGTCCGGGAACGCGGTCTCCCCCGCGGCCAGGCGCATCACCTTGCCCCAGCCGTGACCCACGATCATCGAAACGCCCGCGCCCACGCGCAGGAAGAGCAGACCCAGATCCCTGGTCTTCACTTGCCTCTCCTCTCGGTTGTCTAGCCTGACCTTCTCAACAAGTCCTCCCCGGCCTCGAGAAAGAAGTAGCGCGGCGCCGGACGCAGGGACACCTCGGGGCCCTCACCCGGCAGCTCCTCGCCGTCCCGGCCCACCGCGCGCAGAGCGCGGCGTGGGAGTCTCGCCGTGCGCTCGCCCTCCAGACTCCAGCCCACGACCATCGGCTCCCCGGTCGGAGAGATCGCCGGGCGTAGGATCGTGCCGGGGGCGGACGGCAGGGGAGCCCCCAGCCAGCCCTCGCCCAGCGTCCGACTCAGGGTTGCCAGGGCCCGGTGCGCCGGTCGGCGACGCAGCAGGCCGTCGTCCTGCGGGTCGACGAGCCCGTAGCCGCGCGCCACGAGCTGCCACCAGTAGGCCCGCTCGGCGTGGCCAGTTCCCAGGGCGGCCAGATAGTAGCGGACGAGGTAGTCGGCCTGCTCCTCCTCGCCGACCGAGACGTCGCGACCCGCCGGGGAGTGAGGGCCTTCCCAGAGAGGCCAGTTGAACTCCGAGATCCAGCAGCGCGGTCCGGCGTTGCGGCAGGTCTCCGCCAGCGCCCGCAGCAGGGTCACCTTGTCCTCGGTATCGAACCCGAGCTGCCGGCTCTCGGGGGCGCCGCGCCGATCGACGTAGAGGAGGCTGGAGACGCCGTCGAAGCGGAGACCGGTCGCCTTCATGTTGAGGACGGCCGCCAGCGCCTGGAACTCGAAGTCGATCACGCCGGGACCGAAGACCTCGACGCCGTCGTCGCCCCGACGCAGACCGTCGACGGCGATCTCGGCGAGATCGAGGAACTCGCGGTAGTTCCAGACGCCCCACTTACTGCGGTTGATCGCCTGCCCCACCAGGAAGCTCCGCCCATGGGGCAGGAAGCGCTCCGCGATCCGCTCCACCGCAGCACGCCAGGCTCCCGGGTCACGCACCAGCTCGCGGGTCTGGGGCACCGCGAAGGCCACCTCGAAGCCCCGTCGCACGAGCTCGGCGGCCAGCTCCTCCTCCGCCGCGAGACCCTCGGGCTCCCAGGGGTGGAGGCGGACCAGCAGCCGGGGAACCCGCAGCTCCTCCAGGGCCGCCAGCGCACCCTCGGGATCCCTCGCCCAGGGCCGCACGGCGAGCCCGATCCCGTCGAGTCGCACCGGCACGACACCCCGCTCCGACCTCAGGCGCCGGTAGCGCAGCCAGGCTCGGGGCGCGGCGACGGCAGCGGCGGCGAACGCCTCCAGGTGGATGGGCGCGTCCGCGATCCGCACGCGCAGCCGTTCCCCGCGCGTGGCGTGCTGATGGGGCTGGTCGGAGAGGTGATCCCAGACGGCCTTGTCCCGAGCCCCGGCGTCGCCCGGCGCGGCCGGGATGTGGGAGTACGCCTTGCGCGCGAAGAGCACCGATCCGAGGGTGCGGAACGGCCGTCGCGCGGCCTCCTTCAGTCGGTTTCTCCCCAGGAAGGTCCCCTGGGCGACCCGGTACAGGAGGCGCTTCACCGCGAACGCCGACTCCCTGCCGAACCAGTAGGCCCGGAGCAGCCTCTCCTGGTGCTCCGGTCGCACGATCGGCAGGCGGCACAGGTCCCGCGAGCGACGGATCCAACCCAGGCGTCGATCGGCCCGGACCCGGTTGAGGTCCACCAGGGAGAGCTGCGGCGGGCTGCCGACGCCGGTCTCGCGGACGAGGACGTTCCCGGCCGACAGGTCCCGATACCAGAAGCCGGCGTCGTGGAGCCTGCGGGCCATGGAACCCAGCGCATCGAGAAACAGGTCGGCGTCGACGCCGGGGAAGTCCACCGCTTCCGTGCCCGCCGTCAGGGCTCGGCAGAGGTAGCGCGCCTCGTAGTCGTGCTCGACCCGCCGGGTGACGAAGTACGACGGCCCGTCCGGCCTCTCGGACTCGATCCAGGCGAGCGGCTCGGCCGTCGAGAACCCCGCGTCGAGGAGTCGCCAGGCCATCTTCCAGCTCTTCTCCGCCTTGCTGCCCGAGACCTGGCGCCGCCAGCGCACCCGGACGTCCTGGTTGCGAAACTGCTTCACAACGGCCTCCACGGCGCCGCTCCGCATCCGATGGTCCACGGTGTAGAGGTAGTTCCGGCCCCAGTGCAGCGTCTCGCGGGCGTGGGCCGGATCCACGAGTCGGCGCACGGCCTCCTCGGGTGCCTCGGGCCGATGCTCGACCGGCCAGACGGCCCGGTAGCCCGCGACCCGCTCGGCGGCGAATCGCGGGCCCTCGGAGGAGGTCACCGTCCACCCTCCGAGCGGATGTGGAACCTCTCCCAGTGCCGACCCTCGACGCCCTCGACCCGGATCTCCGTACCCGTCACCTCGCGGAGCTCCTGGACGATGGCGGCCTCGGGCCCCGTGAGCGCGGCCGCGATCTCCGGATGGACCTCGACACGGATCGGCTGCCCGTCCCCGAGCTCGGCGCGACGGGACAGGACGCGGCGGCGGATCTCGAGACAGATCGTCGTCACCGAGCGCAGCCGGCCCGAGCCCTCGCAGTAGATGCACGGCCGCGTCAGGAGACCGTACAGGTTGGTGCGGCTGCGCTTGCGGGTGATCTCGACGAGACCGAACTCGGAGATCGCCAGCACCCGGTTGCGCGCGCGGTCCTTGGTGAGCTCGCGCTCCAGGCTCTCGAAGACCAGCCGGCGATTCTCGACGTCCTCCATGTCGATGAAGTCCACCACGATGATGCCGGCCAGGTCCCGCAGGCGAATCTGGCGCACCACCTCCTCCACCGCCTCGAGGTTGATCCGGACCACGGTCTCCTCGAGACTCGAGCGACCGACGTAGCGCCCGGTGTTGACGTCGATGGCGACCAGCGCTTCGGTCGGATGGATCACGAGGTAGCCGCCCGAGGGGAGCCAGACCCGGCTGCGCAGCGCCCCTTCGATCGCGGACTCCACCCCGAATCTCTCGAACAGGTCATCGCCGGCTTCCTCGAGCCGCACCCGGTCCACGAGCGGCGAGCCCAGAGCGTCGAGGAACTCGACGATCCGGCTCCAGGTTTCCCGGCCCTCGACCCGCACCTCCTCGACATCCTCCGTCAGGAGGTCGCGGATGGTCCGCAGGGGCAGGTCCAGGTCGCCGTGGACGTGCGCGGGAGCCTGGGAGGCCCGGGCCCGCTCCTGGATCCTGTGCCATAGCCGTTGCAGGTACTCACGATCTCGCAGGAACTCCTCGCGGCCCTTGCCCCGGCCCGCCGTGCGGACGATGAGGCCGCCGTCGGAGTCCGACAGATCCTCCACGAGAGCGCGCAGACGCTCCCTTTCCTCGAACTCCTCGATCCGCCGCGACACGCCGTAGTGGTTGACCGTCGGCAGGAGCACCAGGAACCGGCCCGGCAGCGTCACCTGGGTCGAGATGCGGGCGCCCTTGTTGGCCAGCGGATCCTTGAGGACCTGGACCAGCAGCTCCTGTCCCTGCGAGATCAGCTCGGAGATCGAAGGGGCCGACGGACGCGGCCCCTCCTCCCCCTCGTCCCCTTCGTCGTCCTCCAGGGCCTCCAGATCCGCGGGGTCCCGGGCGATGTCGTCGACGTAGAGGAAGGCGTCGCGCGCCTCGCCGATGTCGACGAACGCCGCCTGGATCCCGGGCAGCACCCGCGAGACCCTGCCCTTGTACACATGGCCGACGACGCTGCCCCCCTGGACCCGCTCCAGGAACATCTCGACGGGGCGGCCGTCCTCCAACAGGACGACGCGACTCTGGTGACGGTGGCTCTCGACCAGCAGACTCCGGTGCACTCGGACTCCTCAGCGATTGACGTGGCGCCGCAGGTCGACACCGAGCACGAGGCCGGTGGCGACGAAGTTGGCCAGGGTGAACGAACCGCCGTAGGAGAGAAACGGCAGGGGGATCCCGGTGATGGGGAGGAGGCCGACGACCATGGCCGTGTTGTACAGCACGTAGAAGGCGAACGTCGAGAGAAGCCCGACGACGAGCAGGATCCCGACCCGGTCGCGAGCCCTGCGCGCCACCCGAAATCCGTTGCCCAGGTACAGGGCGTAGAGAGCCAGCACCGTCGCGACGCCGAGGAACCCCCACTCCTCCGCGAGCACCGCGAACACGAAGTCGGTGTGACGGGCGGGCAGGAACCGGAGCTGGCTCTGGGTCCCCTGGAGGTAGCCCTTGCCCGTGAGCTCGCCCGAGCCGACGGCGATCTTGCTCTGGCGAAGCTGGTAGCCGGCGCCCAAGGGATCGCTCTCCGGGCTCAGGAAGGTCATCACGCGCTGCTGCTGGTAGTCCAGGAGGACGAAGTTCCAGGCCAGCCCGCCCAGGACCAGGGCGATCAACCCGGCCGCTACCACGTAGCGCAGCCGCACGCCCGACACCACGATCATCCCGAGGTACATGGGGAAAAACATGACGGCGCCGCCGAGGTCCGGCTGGGCCGCCACCAGGACCATGGGGACCACCAGGAGCGCTCCCGCCCGGAAAATCTGCCCGAGCCCGAGGTAGGGCGGGTCGCTCGTCGCGAGATAGCGGGCGAGGAGCAGAGCCGTGGCCGGACGGACGAACTCCGAAGGCTGCAGGCGCCAACTCCCCGTACCGAGCCAACTCCGGGCCCCTCCGGCCTCCTGGCCCACGAGCAGGACGGCGACCAGCGAGACCAGCCCGGCGAGATAGATCGCCGGCGCGAACTTCGTCAGGTCGTGGGTGTCGACGGCGAAAGCGACGAGCATGAGGACGAAGCCGATCCCGACCCACAGCGCCTGGCGCGGCAGATAGTCCACGCCCGACTCGATGCTCGCGCTGTGCACCGTGGCCAGGCCGATCACGGAGAGCAGCACGGCGGCGGCCGGGAGACCCCAGAGGACCTGGGGCACCCGCCGGCGACGCAGGTCCTCAGGTACCGAGCCGCGAGCGGAGAGACTCCGCATAGTAGGCCTCGAAGAGCTGTTTCGCGAGGGGGGCCGCCGCCTTGGAGCCCGCGCCGCCGTGCTCCACGAACACCGCGACCGCCAGGGAGCGGTCTCCGTCGGTGGAGTAGGCAGCGAACCAAGCGTGATCCCGGAGGTCGTAGGGCAGGTCCTTGTTGTCGATCCAGGTGTCCTGCCGCACGACCTGGACCGTGCCGGTCTTCCCGCCCACCTCCAACCCCTCGACCGCCGCCGCGGAACCCGTCCCCGACTCCACCACCTCCACGAGCGCGCGGCGCACGGCCTCCATCGCGGCGGGGGAGAGAGAGACGCCGGGTTCGGAGGGCTCGGCCACCCTCTCGGCGTCGAGCGCGAGGTGGGGTCGGACGGGCCTCCCGCCGTTGGCCACGGTCGCCATGAGGTGCGCCATCTGGAGGGGCGAGACGAGCAGCGGTCCTTGACCGATGGCGACGGAGATCGTCTCGCCCGGGTACCAGGGTGCGTTGCGCACCCGGCGGCTCCACTCCGCCCCGGGGATCAGCCCGGGCTTCTCGCCGGCGATGTCGATGCCGGTCTTCCGGCCGAGGTGGAGCGCCCTGGTGTAGCTCCCGATGCGCTCGATTCCGAGCTCCTGGCCCAAGTGGTAGAAGTAGACGTCACAGGACTCGCGGATCGCCTGCGCCAACGCGACCCGCCCGTGACCCTGCCGCTTCCAGCAGCGGAAGCGGCGTCCGGAGAAGACGCCCGAGCCTCCGCACCAGACCGTGTCGTCGGCGTCCACCACGCCCTCGCTGAGGCCCGCGATGCCCATGACGATCTTGAACACGCTGCCGGGCGAGTAGACGCTCTGGATCGCCCGGTTCTGCAGCGGGTGATTCGGGCTCTCCAGGAGATCCCGCCACTCGCTGCTCCCGAGTCGCCGCGAGAAGACATTGGGGTTGTAGGAAGGCGAGGAGACCAGCACCAGGATCTCGCCGGTGTCCGGGTCGAGGGCCACCGCGGCGCCGACCCGATCCACGAAGTAGCGCGACGCGACCTGCTGGAGCTGCAGGTCGAGGCTCAGGTGGAGGTTGCGCCCCGGCAGGGCCGCCTTGCGGCCGTACTCCTCCATGACCCGGCCACGATGGTCCACCTCCACGACCCGTTCTCCGTCGCTCCCCCTCAGCAGGGAGTCGTAGTGCTCCTCGACCCCTCGCTTGCCGACGAGGTCCGAGGGCTTGTAGAGCCCGCCGGAGGCCCCGATCTCCGCCTCTGTCGCCTGCCCCAGGTGGCCCAGGGCGTGGGCCATCTGGGCGCCGTAGCGGTACAGCCGCAGGGGGCCCACCTCGACGTCGAACTCGGGGTGCTCCAGTGCGGTCGCGGCGAAGCGGGCAACCTCCGAGAGGCTCAGGTCCTCCGCTAGGAGAACCGGCTGGAAGGCGGGGATCCGGGCCTCCTGGCGCAGAATCTCCCGTAGCGACTCCGGGTCCTTCCCCAGGATCTCGGCCACATGCTCCAGACTCGACTCCAGATCGTTGCTCCGGCTTCGATCCAGCACCAGGTTGTAGCCCGGGACGTTCTCCACCAGAAGCCGACCCTGGCGATCGTAGATGGCGCCGCGCGCCCCTTGCAGCGGCTCCTTCCGCAGCCGGTTGGTCTCCGCCAGCCCACGGTAGTGAGCGCCCTGGACGAGCTGGACGAACCAGTACGCGCTCGCGATCACGAGCAGGGCGGCCATGAGCAGCACCTGCAGGAACGGGACCCTGCGCTGCAGATGGTCCCGATCTTCCCGTGCCGTCTTCATGCGAGCTCTCTCACGATCCGATCCGCAACTTCGAGCGACGGCCCCGACGGTACCGGCCCCACCGGCGCTCGAGCCGGCGTGCGCCGACGGCGGCCAGCGTTCCGAGCGCTCCGGTGGCGAGCATCCGGAACCCCACAAAGGTCAAACCGGGCAGGCTCGGACCGGCGGAAAGGGCGCGGAGGAGACCCAGGATCACTGCCTGCTGAACCGCTACCGCCATGGCGTGGAGGAGGAAGACCCCGAACGCGCGCTCGATCACCAACCGGCGCGCCGCGAACGCCGTCGCGTACGCCACGATCGTATCAGCGAAGGCGTAGAGGCCGAACGGCCCACCGGTGAGGGCGTCGGTCACCAGGCCGGCCGCCGAGCCGGCCGCGATCGCGGCGGTCAGGTGACCCGAGCGGGCAGCCCAGAGGGCGACCACGAGGAAGAGGTCGACGACCACCGGGAAGTGGCCGCTGATCCGCGACCCCAGGAGGTGCAGGAGGGCGGCCGCCGCCAGCGCCAGCAGAAACCTAACGACCGCCATCGCCGACCTCCGCACCCAGGATCGCTTCCGGCACACGGCCCGCCTCGAGCAGGTAGACGTGGTCGAGTCGTCCGAAGTCGACGCTCGGTGCGACCCGGATGCGGTGGAACAGGTCCTCCCCGGGGCGCACGTCGACGACGAACCCCACCGGGAGGCCCCGGGGGTAGATGCCGTCAATGCCGGCGGTCACGATCCGATCCCCGACGCGGACATCCTCCTGCAGAGGCACGAAGTCGAGCTCGAGCTCGCCCGAAGGGGATCCCCGCACCAGCCCCTGACGTCGGGTCCGCTCGATCATCGCGCCGACGCTGGCCGAGCTGTCGGTGATCACCTGGACTTTGGCCCAGGGCCCCTGGGCGATCACCACGCGACCGATCAGCCCCTGTTCGGTGACGACCGGCTGATCGATCGTGGCGCGCTCTCCCTCGACCCGCAGCACCAGCAGCCTCTGCCCGGACTCCAGGTCGGCATGCACCACGTCCGCCACCCGGAGAGCGACTTCGAGGCCCCGCGCGTAGTCCACGGCCTCGGCGAGCCGAGCGTAGTCTCCCTCGACCCCGTGCAGAGCCGAGAGGCGCCTCTCCAGCTGTTCGACCCTCGACTCGAGCTGGCGATTCTCCTCGCGCAACCGACCCTGGGTGGAGATGGCCCGGCCCACTCCGCCCAGGGTGTCTCCCGTCAGGTCCACCGCCCCCGCGATGGGGCCCAGGGCACCCAGAAGCCAGCTCTCGAGCCGCGTCCCGCCGGACCGTGACCCGACCTGGGAGGCCAGCAGGATCAGGTGCGCCGCCAGCGCGAGGACCAGGAGCCAACCCGAGCGCCGCTCGCCTGACCCTGACCCGGTCACGTCGCCGGCAGCCCGATCACGGGATCGAGACCTTCCGCAGGAGGTCGATGTCCTCGAGAACTCGGCCCGTGCCCAGGACGACCGACGCGAGGGGGTCCTCGGCGAGCACCACGGGCAACCCCGTCTCCGCGCGGAGCCGCTGGTCGAGGCCGCGGATCAGCGCGCCGCCACCCGACAGGACGATGCCCTTGTCCATGATGTCCGCCGACAGCTCGGGCGGCGTCCTCTCGAGCGCCATGCGCACGGCCTCGACGATCGTCGCGATCGGCTCCGCCAGGGCCTCGCGCACCTCCTCGTCCGTGATGCTGAGGTTCTTCGGCACGCCCTCGACCAGGTCCCGCCCCTTGATCTCGAGTTTCCTCTCCTCTTTCAGGGGGTACGCCGAACCGATCTCCATCTTGATCCGTTCGCCGGTACGCTCCCCGATGAGCAGGTTGTAGCGCCGCTTGAGGTACTGGATGATCGCGTCGTCCATCTCGTTTCCGGCAACGCGCACAGATCGGCTGTAGACGATGCCGGCCAGCGAGATCACCGCCACGTCGGTCGTACCGCCGCCGATGTCGACGATCATGTTGCCGGACGGCTCGGTGATCGGCAGCCCCGCGCCGATCGCCGCCATCATCGCCTGCTCCACCAGGAAGACCTCCGAGGCTCCCGCGCGCATGGCCGAGTCCTTGACGGCTCGCTTCTCCACCTGGGTGATCTCGGAGGGCACCCCGATCACGATCCTCGGGTGAACGTACATCCGGCGGCCGTGGGCCTTCTTGATGAAGTCCTCGAGCATCCGCTCCGTGACCTCGAAGTCCGCGATGACGCCGTCCTTCATCGGCCGCACCGACTCGATGTTGCCCGGAGTCCGCCCCAGCATCTCCTTCGCCTGGGACCCCACGGCCTCGATCCGGTTGGTGAGCTTGTTGATCACCACGACCGACGGCTCGCGCACCACGATGCCCTTGTTGCGCGCGAACACGAGGGTGTTCGCCGTCCCGAGATCAATGGCGAGATCGTTCGAAAAGTACCGCAACAGCCTACCGAACATCAGGGGTCCTCTCCGTTTCGGACGAGACGAGGGTCTCGCTCATCAGCAACGCGGCGGCCGCCGGACCCGCGAGGGCTCCGACGCCACCGGACACGGTGGATTCAATCACCCGGAAGCGCAGGAGGTCGCTCCATGGGCCCCGCGAGCCGGCCTCGTCTACCGCGGCCACCCGCCAGACGAAGCGACCCTCGGCACGCAGCCCCAGGGTCGCGGTGGTCCCGAGCCGGTCGTCCGCGTCGATGATGCTTTCCGCGAAAGAGCGGTCCGCAGCGACCTGCAGCTCGTAGTGCTCCGCCCCGGCGACCTCGCTCCACTCGAGAACGAGGGTGTCGTCCAGCGTCAGGTCGACCTCGAGATTGTCCTGTGGGCTGACCCCGACGGGGCGGTCCGGCAGCGACCGAGGCTCCGAGAGCCCTTCCAGCGGATCGAGACGGACCTCCTGAAGGGTGTCCAGATCCTGCACGGCACCGGCGTCGGACCGCACCTGCATGGTGCCCCGGAGGGCCGCGAACCTGCCTTCGCCCCCCTCCTCGATCGCCACCTCGCCCTCCGACTCCTCCTCGACCCGCGCCTCCGCTCCCGGCGTCGTCACCGTGGACGGCCGGCGGGCGGTGCTCAGGTTGACCCACCCGTACTCCATGGCGATGGACTCTTCCTTTCCGCCCAGGCTCGAACCGCTCTTGACGACGAACAGCGTATTCGGTCGCACGGTGTAGAGGGTTCCGTCACCGAACATGATCTCGGCAACGCCGTTGTCCGCCGTCTTGACGAAGTCACCGGAGTTGAGCACCACTCGGCCGGTAGCCTGCCGCCAGATCTCCTGCTCGCCCCGGCGGAACTCCACCCGCCCGCGGACCGAGAGGAAGTTGGCGTCCCCGACCGGCCGCCGATGGATCAGGGCCTCCAGCACCGTCGCCAGGAGGACCCGGGCCGCCTTGCCCTCGCGCAACGCCCGGTCGTAGACGCCTTCCGAGAAAGCCTCGGTGGCCTCCTCGAGACTGAGGCGGGCGCTCTCCGTGCGACTGCGGTAGGCCTCGTTGCCGGGCTCGCTCTCCACCCGCGCCAGGAGCTGACCCGCCTCGGTGAGGACCAGGGACGCCTCTCGCCGCAGGAGCTGAGGCTTGACCTCGCGGTACGCCCACCATCCGAAGACGACCAGGGCGACCAGGAGGAGGAACCCTCCCAGGCTCCGCAGGGAGTCGACCGAGATCTTGTACCAGTCCCGAGATCGGGGGCTATCGTCGGAGGGGAACATCTCGCTCGTGCCGTGCGCGGGAAGTTTGCTGCCTTGGCGAGAGCGCGGGGTCCCGGTCTCGCACCGAGCGCGCTAGATTAGCATGCGGCCGGCCCTCCGGGAGTTGCCGCGTCGCCAGGCTGCTGCTAAAGTCCCGGGTTCGCCCCGGCGAGAGGGGCGATGGAGGGTGGTCATGCTCAAGGTCTTCCGCGACAATCTCAAATACCTCAGCCCGGTCCTCTGGGCCGTCGTCGCCGTCTTCGTCCTGTTCGTCTTCGTGGACTTCGGCGCCACGGTGCCGACGGGAAGCGCCCCGAACGACAGTGCGGTCACGGTCGGCGACCGCGAGGTGACGTTCTCCGAGTTCAGGAGCCGCTACCAACGGATGGAGGAGGTCTACCGGCAGGCCTACGGCGAGCAGTTCTCGCCCGAGCTGGCCCGGCAGATGGGCTTGCCTCTCCAGGTCCTCAACTCCCTCGTGGCGGAGAAGGTCCTGCTGGCGGAGGCCGAGCGGTCGGGGCTCGCCGCGACCGACGAAGAGGTGCGCCGACGCATCCTCGAGCTCGATGTCTTCCGCACGGCCCAGGGCGCCTTCATCGGCGAAGCGGAGTACCAGAGGATCCTGAAGACCAACGGGCTCTCGAGCGACGAGTTCGAGACCAGCCTCCGGCGCGAGATCCTCACGGGCAAGCTCCGCCAGGTCGTGGCGCACAACGTCTACGTTCCCGCCAGCGAGGTGGAGGAGGCCTATCGCGACCAGACGGAGAGCGCCGCGATCCGCTACCTCCGCCTGCCCGCCACCGAGATGTCCGGCGAGATCGAGCCCACCGACGATCAGATCACCGGCTGGTACGACGCCAACGCCGAGGAGCTGCGACGGCCGGAGCAGCGGCGGGTCGACTACCTGCTCGTCGACACGGCCCGCGTCCGCGAGTCGATCGAGGTAGGTGACGACGAAGTGCGCGAGTACTACGACCTGCACCTCGACGAGTTCACCCAGAACGAGCAGGTCCGGGCCCGCCACATCCTCCTCGAGGTCGGAGCAGACGACGAGGACGCCGTCCGCGGCCAGCTCGAAGCGATCCGTGGCCGGATCGAGGGCGGGGAGGACTTCGCGGACCTCGCGCGCGAGCTGTCCAGTGATCAGGGAACCCGGGAGGACGGCGGCGATCTCGGCTACTTCGGGCGCGGCCGGATGGTGAAGGAGTTCGAGGACGCGGCTTTCGGCGCCCCGGTGGGTGATCTCGTCGGCCCGTTCCGCAGCCCCTTCGGTTTCCACCTCGTGGAGGTCCTGGACCGCTTGGAGGCGGGGCCTCGGCCCCTCGACGAGGTCGCCTCGACCGTCCGTAGCCGGCTGGTGGCCGAGCGGGCACGCTCGGGCACCGAGGCCAAGGCACGGCAGCTCGCCGAACGGATCCGGGCCGAGGACCTGAAGTCGGAGGAGGCCCTGCAGAGTCTGTCCGCCGAGGACGAGAGCGTGGTCTTCGCCTCCGCCGGGCCCTTCGGAGAGCACGATCCGATCCCGGGGATCGGCCGCGGAACCCCGTTCACCACCGCCGCCTTCGGCGCGGAGGCCGGCGAGGTCTCCGGGCCCGTGCAGGTCGCCCGCGGCTGGGCGATCCTCCGACTGGAGGAGATCGTCGAGCCCCGGGTTCCCCCGCTGGCGGAGGTCCGGGACCAGGTTCGGCGGAGCGTCGTCACGGAGATGGGCCTGGAGCTGGCCCGGGAGCGGATGGCCGGCGCGCGGGAGCGACTCGCCGCCGGCAGCACCCTGGAAGAGGTGGCGGAGGAGCTCGGGCTCGAGATCATCGACAGCGGCACCTTCCAGCGTACCGGGCCGGCGGGCAACCTGGGCGACGCGCCGGCGGTCCGCGAGGCGGTGTTCGAGCTGTCCCAGGGCGACCTCGGCGGGCCGGTGACGCTCGACGCCTCGGTCGTGCTGTTCCAGGTGGCCGAGCGGGTGGCTTTCGACCCGACGACCTACGCCGCGCTGAGCGAGCAGACCCGTAACAACCTCCAGACGCAGCGCGTGGACCAGCTCCTCGCCTCGCTCGTCGAGCGGCGGCGGGAGGAGATGGGGGTGACCTACAACCGCCAACTCCTCGAGTCCTTCGACCTGCTCGACGAGACCCAGGGCTGACGGCCCGAGCGGAGGCCGGGGAGGACATGGAAGACGGCTCCGTTCCCCGATCGCCGAAGCAGGGGGCCGGGACGACGGCCGTTCCCGAGCAACCCTCTGCTCGCCTGCTGCGACCTCGCGACCCTGGCGGCGGCCTGTCACCGACGCGGAGCGACGCTGGTCGTCGACAACACCTTCGCGATCCCGATCCTGCAGCGATCGGTCGAGCTCGGGGCGGACCTCGTGGTGCACAGCGCCACGAAGTTCCTCTCCGGGCACAGCGACGTCGTCGCCGGCGTCGACCTCGAGCGTGACCTCCTGACCGCCCTGGCCTGACCGCCCCCTCCCGACGAGCCCGCGCCGCCTCCAAGACTCGGTTCCGCCCGCTCGGAGCAGCCTGACGCTCTCCTGACGAGGTCTTGGGATCCTGCAGCTGCGTCGGGGGCTCAACGGCTCACGACGAGCAGCAAAGGCAGCACCGGTCGCCACCTCGAGAGAGGCGGCACCGCACCCCGCGGCGACGGAGACGCCGCGAAGAAGCGCACCCCCCTACCGTAGGCGGGACCGGCTCCTCCAGAACGGTCCCGCCTTTCCTTTGTCCGGCGACCCTGCCCTCTCTCCGACGACCCTGCTGACCGCGACCGACGGGCTATGATCGGCCGGTGATCGGACACCTGAGGGGCCAGATTCGCTCGAGCACGCCCGAGGTCGTGATCCTCGACGTGGGCGGTGTGGGCTACGAGCTGCACGTCCCCATCTCGACGTACTACGAGATCGAGCGTCGGAGCCCGGGGGAGGAGATCTCCCTCCATGTCCATACCCATGTCCGGGAGGACGCCCTGGCGCTGTTCGGCTTCTGGACGCTGCGCGAACGGCGGCTGTTCGAGCGCCTGATCGGCGTCACGGGGATCGGACCCCGACTGGCCCAGGTCGTCCTCTCGGGCATGGCGGCGAAAGAGCTGCTCACGGCGCTCGCCGCGAGCGATCTCGGGCGGCTGGTGAAGATCCCCGGGGTCGGCAAGAGGACGGCGGAGCGCATGGTGGTCGAGCTGCGCGACAAGGTCGCGGACCTGGCGGCGGAGCTTCCCGCGACGCAAGCCCCCTCGGGGCCGGCCGACGAGGACCTGGTCGAGGCCCTGGTCAACCTCGGGTACCGCCGCGCGCTGGCGGAGAAGGCCGTCACGACGAGCCATGCCGAGCTGCCCCAGGCCGAGTTCGCCGATCTCCTGCGCGCCGCCCTGCGCCGACTGTCGAAGGTCTGAACGCCGGGTCCGCCCCGCGTTCGAGCCGGACCGACCGGTAGAATGCGCCGATGGACTCCCGATCCGGACTTCTCGCCGGCGCCCCCGAGCCGGACGACCTGAGGGTCGAGTCGTCCCTGCGGCCGCGACACCTGGACGAGTACGTCGGTCAGGAGAAGATCGTGGACAACCTGCGGGTCTTCGTGCGGGCGGCGATCGAGAGGCGCGAGGCGCTGGACCACGTCCTGCTGTTCGGGCCGCCCGGCCTGGGCAAGACCACCCTGGCGCACATCATCGCCGCGGAGATGGGGGCCCAGATCCGCTCGACCTCGGGCCCGGTCCTGGAGCGGGCCGGCGACCTGGCCGCGGTGCTCACGAACCTGGAGGCGGGCCAGCTCCTGTTCATCGACGAGATCCACCGACTCGGACCGACCGTGGAGGAGATCCTCTACCCGGCGCTCGAGGACTTCCAGCTCGATCTGGTGATCGGCCAGGGTCCCGCGGCCCGCATCGTCAAAATCGACTTGCCACCGTTCACCCTGGTGGGCGCCACGACCCGCGCTGGCCTCATCACCTCCCCGTTGCGAGCCCGATTCGGCATCGTCCACCGACTGGACTTCTATTCGCCGGACCACCTCGCGCAGATCATCCACCGCTCGGCCCGCCTGCTGGAGATCGAGGTCGACGACGAGGGCGCCCGCGAGATCGCCGGGCGTAGCCGGGGGACGCCGCGGATCGCCAACCGCCTGCTACGCAGGGTGCGGGACTTCGCGCAGGTCCAGGGCGACGGGGCCATCGGCAAGGTCTCGGCCCGCGATGCCCTCGGCCAGCTCGAGGTGGACGAGTTCGGCTTCGACGAGGTCGACCGCAAGATCCTGGGGACCCTGATCGAACACTACGACGGCGGACCGGCCGGCATCCAGGCCCTCGCCGCCGCCGTGGGCGAGGACCGGGGAACCCTCGAGGATCTCTACGAGCCCTTCCTCATCCAGGAGGGGTTCATCCAGCGCACACCACGAGGCCGCGTCGCGACCCGAAGGGCCTACGACCACCTCGGCTACCCTCGACCCAGCGGCGGGGACCGAACCCTGTTCTGAGCGCGGGAGCCCCCGCTCCTGGCCCTCCATGCGGCGCACGGTCCTGATCTACAACCCCCGCGCCGGGCGGTGGCGGACCCGCGCCCGGGTGGGACGCATCGTGGCCGGCCTGCGTCGTCTCGGCTACGAGCCCGAGTCGATCGAGACCGAGGCGCCCGGCCACGCGACGCGGATCGCGCGCGACCACGCGGGGCGGGGCGTGGAGGTCGTCTTTGCCTTCGGCGGCGACGGCACCCTGCGCGAGGTCGCCGCGGGGCTCCTGGGATCGGACACCGCCCTGGCCCCGCTGCCGGGTGGCACCGTGAACGTGGTGCCCTACGCCTTCGGTCTCGACGGCGGGGCGGAGCGCGCGGTCGAGAGGCTCGGCGACGCCACGATTCGCGAGATCGACGTCGGGCTGTGCGGGGACGAGCCGTTCCTGATGATGGCGTCCGGCGGGCTCGACGCTCACGTCCTCGCCCACGTGCGCTCCGAGAAGAAGCGGAGATTCGGCCGTTTGGCGGTCGCCGCGACCGCCCTGCGAACGGCCGGCAGCTACGCCTACCCCGAGAGCGAGCTGTCGCTGGACGGCGAGACCCTGCGCGGCACGTTCTTCTCGGTGTCGAACCTGCCGTTCTACGGCGGGCCATTCCGCATCGCCCCCGAGGCCCGGGTGGACGACCGAACGCTCGACCTGGTCGTCTTCGCGGGCAGCGGGCGGGCGACCCTGGGCTTCGCGCTCGACCTGGCCCGCGGCCACCATGCCACCCGCGACGACGTCATGATCCGGCGCGTTCGCAGAGTCCGCTGGCTGGAGGGGAGCGACGTCGCCATCCAGCTCGACGGCGACATCCTGCCCGGGCTCGCGCCGCCACTCGAGATCCGCCTGGCGGCGGACAAGCTGCGCCTCCTGGTGCCGCGTAGTCATCAGCGCGTGTAGCCTGACCTCATGTCCTCGCTCGACCCCGTCTTCTCTCCCTGCTCCGTCGCCGTCGTCGGCGCCTCCACCCGCCGGGACTCCATCGGCTTCGCGCTCCTCCACAACCTCGTCCTGAGTGAGTTCCAGGGAGCCGTCTATCCGGTCAATCCAGGGGCCCGCGTGATCCATTCGCTGCGCGCGTACCCGAAGGTGACGGCGATCCCGGATCCGGTGGACCTGGCGGTCATCCTGGTGCCGCGGGCCGCCGTGGCGGGCGTCGTCGCGGACTGTGTCGAGCACGGCGTTCGAGGCCTGGTCGTGATCAGCGCCGGCTTCGCGGAGACCGGCGCCGAGGGCGCCGCTCAGGAGAAGGCGCTGCGCGAGCAGGTCCGGGTTGCCGGGATCCGCATGATCGGCCCGAACTGCATGGGGGTGATCAACACCGACCCGGAGATCCGCCTCAACGCCACCTTCGCCCCGGTCCCGGCCCGACGCGGCTCGATCGGGTTCGTCAGCCAGTCCGGAGCCCTCGGCGTCGCGATCCTCAACGTGGCCGAGGAGCTCGGCATCGGGCTCACTCAGTTCGTCTCCATCGGCAACAAGGCCGACGTCTCGGGCAACGATCTGCTCGAGTACTGGGAGCACGACGAGGCCACCCGCCTGGTCTGCATGTATCTCGAGTCGTTCGGCAATCCCCGGCGTTTCACCGAGATCGCCAAACGGGTGAGCCGGAAGAAGCCGATCCTCATCGTCAAGTCCGGGCGCACGGCCGCCGGGGCGCGGGCGGCCAGCAGCCACACCGGCGCCATCGCCGGCACGGACGTCACCGTCTCGGCCTTCCTCGAGCAGTGCGGGGTGCTGCGGGCCGACACAATCGACGAGCTGTTCGACATGGCCCGGGCGCTCGACCGTTGTCCGCTGCCCCGCGGCAAGCGGGTCGCGATCGTCACCAACGCCGGCGGACCGGCCATCATGGCCACCGATTCATGCGTCAACCTCGGCCTCGAGATGGCCGACCTCGGCGCCGCGACGCGAGAGCGGCTCGGCCAACTGCTGCCGCCCCAGGCGAGCCTCGAGAACCCGGTCGACATGATCGCGTCGGCGGCCGAGACCGAGTACCGCGAGTCGGTCGGGGCCGTGCTCGGCGACCCCGGCGTCGACCTGGTCCTGGCCATCTTCGTGACCCCGTTGCTGGTGCACCCCATGGACGTGATGGAGGCGATCGCGGAGGCCGCCCGGGGCTCGGACAAGCCGGTGCTCTGCGTGATCATGGCGACGGAGGAGTTCTACGAGGTGGTCCGCGCGCGCACCGACCTGCCGCCCGTCTACCGCTTCCCGGAGTCGGCGGCCAAGGCGCTGGCGCAACTCGCCCGCTACGCCGCCTGGCGCCGGACACCCGTCGACCCGGAGATCCCGCGCTTCGAGGTGGACGACGAGGCGGTGGCGGGCGTGCTCGCCCGGACCGAGGACGGCTATCTGCCGGAGGGCGACGCTCTGCGCCTGCTGGAGCTCTACGGCATCCCCGTGGTCCGGTGGCGCGAGGCGACGAGCCGGCGGGAGGCGCTGGCCGCGGCCGAGGAGATCGGCTACCCCGTGGTGCTCAAGGCGAGCGCGGAGGGGCTGGTGCACAAGAGCGACGCCGGCGCGGTGGCGCTGGACCTGCGCGACGGCGACGAGGTCGCGGAGGCGCTCGACTCCATGACCGCCTCGCTCGTCGCCGCCGGCCAACCGCCCAGCGAATGGCTGCTCCAGGAGATGGCGCGGGGGGGCCACGAAGTGATCTTCGGCATCTCCACCGACCCGCGCTTCGGCCCGCTCCTGATGTTCGGCCTCGGCGGCCGCTACGTCGAGGTGTTCCGTGACGTCCGCTTCGGAGTCACGCCGCTCGCCGCCACCGAGGCGCGCCAGATGGTCCGCGGGATCCGCGGCTTCCCCCTCCTCGAGGGTGTGCGCGGCGACGCTCCGGCCGACACGGAGCGGCTGGAGGAGATCCTCTTGCGCATCGCCCAGCTGGCCCAGAGTCACCCTCGGGTCCGCGAGCTCGACATCAACCCCTTCCTGGCCGCTCCGCGCGGCGGCAAGAGCCGAGCGCTGGACGTCCGGGTGAGGGTCAGCCGAGAGTAGCGGGGCGCGCGCAGGCTATCCGTCGAGGCTGTCCAGCGTCGACGACCACACCTTCAACTCGGTCACGGGAGCGCCCGCCTGCCGACGCCCCTCCAGCAGGCCCCGCGCCCTCTGGACGAAGACGGCGGCCACCTCCTCGGCGTAGAGATCCCTCGCCCGCTCCGCACCGCGTACCAGCATCGGAAGCAACCGGTCGTCCTCGCCGGCTCCGATCCAGTGGTGGATCAGCGCTTCGCAGATCGAGTCCAACCGCGACGGGTTGGCTTCGATCAGGGCGTCGGCCACCTGCCGATGCAGGACCGCGCGGCGAATCGGGGCGAGCCGCGCCAGGGCGGCCGCCCGCAGGGCGCGGTGGGCGAACTCGAAGGCCCCCTCCCGGACACCGCTCACCCACAGGGCCAGGTCCCTCTGCCGGCCGGGCTGGGACCACGCGAGAAGCGACTGACGGACGAGCCAGCGCTCCAGCATCAGCTCCAGCGCCATCGCGACGACGCCGCGATGCTCATCGCCGGCGCGGGCCAGCAGGGCACTGTCGAAACGCGGGCCAGCGACGGCGGCGAGGGTCGCCAGACGACGGGAGGAGGTCGGCAGGTCGCGGATCCGTTGCGCCGCCACGGTCCCGGGCCGCCCGTCGCCCGGCGCCACCAGGCCATCCGGCGGCGGGCTCAGGCGCCATGCTCCCGGGCGCCCGGGCTTCAGGTATCCACGATCCCAGAGGTGGTTGACCAGCTCGACGGCAGCCAGGGGCGTCCGTCCCTGGTGACTCTCCAGGAAGGCGGCCAGCGTGGGCGCGTCGTCCTCGCCGATGAGGGCACGGGCCATCTCCCGCAGATCCTCGGCGGCGAGCGGCGCGAGCTCGACCCGATCGACCCAGGGACGCCCGTCGGCGCTCTCCAACAGCTCCCGCAGGGGCCCGGGGCCGTCGGGCCGGCAGGTGGCGAGAAACCAGACCGGCGCCGCGATCGGCTCGGAGGCCAGATGCGCCAGGAGGCCGAGGGTCGACGGGTCCGCCCACTGCAGGTCGTCGAAGATCACGATGAGCGGCTCCGCGTTCCGTCGCCCCGGGGCGCCAGCCAGACCCGCCAGCAGAACACGGATCGCTTCGAAGACCTGGTGGCGGGTGGGTCTGCGCGTCGGCATCTCCTCCGGGGCGTGGCGCAGGAGCGCGAGCGCCGCCTGCCGTACCTCGGCCTCCTCGCCGGCGAGGATCCGTTCGACCCGCTCGGCCTCACCCACCAGCAGCTCGCGCAGTGCCTCGCCGAACACCTGGAATCCGACCATCGGGGCGTCGTCGTAGCACCGCCCCCGAACCACCCACGCGGCGTCCCGCGAGGTGACGGCGTCGACGAGGGAACCGACGGTGCGGCTCTTGCCTGAGCCACCCTCCCCGACGACCAGCGTCAGCCGCCCGGAGCCGGCGGAGAGACGCCGCCAGATGGACTCGAGCGCCGCGAGCGGCGCCTCGCGACCCACCAGAGGGACCACGGGCGCCAGCGGTCGCTCGTCCGCGTCGGGCCGTGTCGGCATGTCGCCGCCGAGGATCGACTCGTGGAGCTCCGTCGTCTCCTCCATCGGCTCCACGCCGAGCTCCTCCTCGAGGATCTTGCACAGCTCTTCGTACTGTCTGACGGCTCGGCTCCGGCGGCCCGAGAGGGCGTAGAGACGGATCAGGTAGCGGTGGGCCTCCTCGGACAGCGGATCGACGGCCACGAGCCGCAGGGCGAACTGGATGCCCACGCGGTACTCGCCGCGAGCGAGGTACGCCTCCACCAGGGTCCTGAGCGCCGTCACCGCCCCTTCCCGAAGCCTCTCCTGCTCCGAGAGGAGCCACTCCTCGAACGTGGTGCTGCCCTTGACCAGGAAGCCCGAGAGCAGATCGCCCTCGTAGAGCCGCGCTGCGATGGCGAGCTGGTGCGGATCGGAGCCGCGCTCGGAGACTCCGGAGCGCAGGGCCTCCTCGAAGGCCTCCACGTCCAGCCACGCGTCGAGGTCCGGGTGGAACCGGATGGCCTGATGGTCGGCGAGCAGGGTCTCCCCACCGCCGTTGACCTTGCCGAGAGAGACCCGGATGTTGTAGAGGGCCTGGCGGAGGTTGCGCCGCGCGGACTCCTCTCCACGGTCGGGCCAGAGGAGGCTGGCCAGACGGTCACGGCTCAACCGCTGGCCCCGGTGGAGTGCCAGGTAGGCGAACAGGGCGCGGACCTTCTGGGACTCGAAGCCGGTGACCGGCTGGTCGCCATACCGAACGTCCAGACCTCCCAGCAACCGGATGGACAATGCTTTCAGACTCGCCTCCCTTCCTCGAGGGGCGGTGTCGACGCCCCGAGAGCATTCGCCCTCCTGACGCTCCCCTGACGCTCCCCTGACGCTCTACTCTAACGCCTGGACCGCCGATTCGCACCCGGCACGTGTCGGGTGACAGCCGGGACCCGCGAGCCGTAGACTCCCCGGTACCGGTCCGAGGCGGGCCGGCAACCCGAAAGACGGAGGAGTCGCCTTGCCGTTCTGCGCCATTCTGGACCCCGCGGGAGCGAGCCTCGAGGACCTGCGGGGCCCGGCCGCCGACCTGCCCGGAGTCGAACCGATCTACTGGACCGAGGGGCCCGTGGGCCTGGTCCACCAGCGCGCCTCCCGGAGAACACGGATCGACCAGCCCTTCCTGGGGGACGGACGGCTCTGTTGCGCGCTCTTCGAGGGCCGGCTCGACCGGCGCGACGACCTCGCCCGGCAGCTGTCGGAGGCCGGATGCCTGCGAGCCGAGCGACCGAGACCCGTCGAGATCGTGATCGCCGCCTTCGAGCGCTGGGTCGAGGAGTTCCCCCGCCACCTGGAGGGAGAGTGGCGGGCGCTGCTGTGGGACCGGAAGGACGAGCGGTTGCTCGGAGCGGCCGGCGACGGCGAACCCCTCTACGAGGTCCGGGAGGAGGGGCGCGTCGCCGTCGCGACCCACACGGAGGCGCTGGCGACGCTATCGGCCGGGACCCCTCCGGTGGCCCTGCCCGCGGGCGGACTCCTCGTCGCGAGCCGCGCGGGAACGGAGATCCGGTCCGTCTGAGACCGGCGAGATCGTGCCCGAGCTACCCGACGTCGAGCTCTACCTCCACGCCCTCGGCCCCCGTCTCCTGGGTAGGCGCCTGCTGCGGGTCCGCCTGGCGAGCCCCTTCCTGCTGCGCTCCGTCGAGCCGCCGCCCTCGGCGACCCACGGTCGCCCGATCGAGACCCTCTCCCGCCTCGGAAAGCGGATCGTGATCTCGCTGGAGGGCGATCTCCACCTCGTGCTGCACCTCATGATCGCGGGCCGCTTCCGGTGGGGCGACGCCGGCGTCAAGATCCCCGGGCGGATCGGCCTGGCCGCCTTCGACGTCGAGGGCGGCACGCTGATCCTCACCGAGGCCGGCTCCAAGCGCCGCGCGTCGCTCCACGTCGTCCCCGGCGACCGGCTCGCGGAGCACGACCCCGGCGGCCTGGAGGTGCTCGAGGCTCCCCGCGACGCCTTCGCCGAGCGGCTCCGCGGTGGCCGCCACACGCTCAAACGTGCCCTGACCGACCCCCGGATCCTCTCCGGCATCGGCAACGCCTACTCCGACGAGATCCTCCACGCTGCCCGCCTCTCCCCCTTCAAGCGGACCTACGACCTGAGCGACGGGGAGCTCGAGCGTCTTCGGCGCGCCATCCGCGAGGTGCTGGCCGGCT
>CAJQNK010000163.1 GCA_905479655.1 uncultured bacterium
GCCGAACGCGGGGATCGATCGGAACGAGAGACCCCCGAGCGCCGGCACGGCGGAGGCCATGCGCTCGAAGACCGCGGCGTCGCCTGCACCCGACCACTCCGGTTCGAAGCGGCCGAGGAGATCGGAGAAGAGGGAGACGCCGTCCCGCACGTCGCCGCGGGCGGGGAAGGCGCGCTCGAAGCGCTGGATCCGCCCCTGGGAGTTGACGTAGGTGCCGCTCCGCTCGGCGTGGGTGGCCGTGGGAAGCGCCACGTCGGCGATCTCCGCCAGCGGCCCGTCCTGCCAGCCCACCACCACCAGGAAGCCGGCCCGGCGCAGGCGCTCGGCGACCTCCGGCGAGCGTCCGGCCTCGCCTAGGTCGTTCTCGGCGACCACCAGGACGGCGCAGCGCGCGGCGCCGTCGCCCTCGAGAAGGTCGGCGGCGGTGATCGCGCCGTCGCCCGGAACCAGTCCGGCGAGCTCGATCCCGCGGCGGTTGGGCGCCGTCTCGCGGCCCGTCACCCCGCCCGACGGATTGGGGATCCGGCGCTCGGGCCCCTCCTCGACCCACACGGCGCGGTGAGGCGTCCCGACCCGGTCCGCCAGCGTGGCGACCAGGAAGGCCTCCTCGGTCGTGAGGTGCCCCGAGGCCAGGAAGGCGACGGCTCCTTCGCGATCGGGTCTGCGGAGCTGCCGCGCGATGGCGTCCAGGGCGTCGCTCCAGTTGGTCGGGAGGGCGTCGCCGCCCTTCGACCGCATGCGCGGGGCCGAGAGGCGCTCGCCGCGGCCGAAGCGCTCGAAGGTCGTCCGGCCGTAGTCGCACATCCAGTGGTCGTTGACCTCGGGGTTGACCCTGGGCTTGTAGCGTCGGATGGCGCCGCGCCGGTGCTCCAAAGTGACGTTGCAGCCGGCGTCGCAGCCCGTGCAGATCGAGGGCTTCTTGTCCAGGTACCAGACCCGCTCCGCGAACCGGAAGCGGGTGGAGGTGAGGGCCCCCACCGGGCAGATGTCGACCACGCAGGTGGAGAGGTCGTTGTCCAGGACCTTGCCCGGGAAGGTGCCGATCTCGGCCCGGGAGCCGCGCTGGAAGAAGCCCAGCTCCCCGGTCTCCGAGATCTCCTCCGTGAAGCGGACGCAGCGGGTGCACTGGATGCACCGGTTCATGTTGAGGACGACGCTGGGTCCCAGCGGGATCCGCTCGCGTCCCGGGTAGGTCCGCTTCTCCTCGTAACGGAAGCGCGAGAAGGCCTGGCCGTGCTTGAAGGAGTAGTCCTGGAGGCCGCACTCGCCGGCCTGGTCGCAGATGGGGCAGTCGAGGGGGTGGTTGATCAGGAGGAACTCCATGATCCCCTGCTGCGCCTCCTTGACCTCGGGGTCGTCCACCTTGACGACCATCCCGTCCCGCATCACCTGCGTCGTGCAGCCGGCCTGGAGCTTCGGCATGCCCTCGATCTTCACCAGGCACATGCGGCACTGCCCGACGACCGTCAGCCGGGGGTGGTAGCAGTAGTGCGGGACCTGGACGCCGACCTTCTTGGCGGCCTCGATCAGGTTCGTCCCGGCCGGGACCTCCACGGTTCGCCCGTCGATCGTCACGTTCGGCATCAGTGGGACGCTCCGTTTTCGAAGAAGGGAACCGGCGGGAGGGGACAGCCGCCTCGGCGGATGTGCTCGTCGACCTCCTCGCGGAAGTTGGTGACCAGGGACTGGACGGGCCCCACCGCCGCGTCGGCCAGCGCGCACAGGGCGGTGCCCGACATGTTGCGACTCATCCGCAGGATGAGCTCGGCGTCGGCCTCGCTGCCGTGCCCGTCCTCGATGCGCTTCAACGTCATCTGCATCCAGTTCGTGCCCTCGCGACACGGCGTGCACTGGCCACAGGACTCGTGACTGAAGAACTTCGCCAACCGCCAGGTGGCCCGCACGAGGCAGGTCGTCTCGTCCATGACGACGACCGCCGCCGAGCCGAGCATGCTGCCGGCCTTCGCCAGGCTGTCGAAGTCCATATTCAAGTGGCTCTGCGAGGCGGGCAGGATGGCGGCCGAGGCGCCGCCCGGGATGAAGGCCTTCAGCGCCCGCCCCTTGTGCATACCGCCGGCGAGGTCGATGAGCTCGTCCAGGGTGACGCCGATGGGGACCTCGTACGTCCCCGGCCGCTCCACGTGGCCCGAGATGCAGTACAGCTTCGGGCCCGTGTTGCGCTCGTCGGTGCCGATCCCGCGGAACCAGTCCGCGCCGCGGGTGAGGATGTGGGGCACGTTGCACAGCGTCTCGACGTTGTTGATGACCGTCGGCTTGCCGAAGGCGCCCACGATGGCGGGGAAGGGGGGCTTGACGCGCGGTTGGCCGCGGCGTCCCTCGAGCGACTCGAGCAGCCCCGTCTCCTCGCCGCAGATGTAGGCGCCGGCGCCGCGGTGGACCTGGATGTCGAGCTTGAAGCCCGAGCCCAGGACGTCGTCGCCCAGGATGCCTTCGCGGTAGGCGTCGCGGATGGCCTCCTCGAGGATGTCCGCCGCCTCCGTGTACTCGCCCCGGATGTAGATGTAGGTGGTGTTGGCGCCCACGGCCCAACAGCAGATGGCGCAGCCCTCGAGGAGCTGGTGCGGGTCCTTCTCCATGAGGAGCCGGTCCTTGAAAGTCCCGGGCTCGGACTCGTCGGCGTTGCAGACGAGGTACTTGGGCTGGTCGGTGTCGGCCGGGACGAAGCCCCACTTGACCCCGGCGGGGAAGCCGGCGCCGCCGCGGCCCCGGAGGCCGGACTTCTTGACCTCCTCGATCACCTCGGCGGGCGTCATGCCCAGCGCCTTGCGCAGGGCCGCGTAACCCCCGGCGTCGCGGTACCCGGCCACGGTGAGGATGCCGGGCTTGCCGACGTTCTGGGTGAGGACCGGCTCGAAGGCCATCAGTCGAGCTCCTTCAGGATCCGGCGTACGGAGTCGGGGGTGAGGTTCTCCCGATACTCCTGGTCGAGCATCATCATCGGCGCCGTGTCACACGAGCCGAGGCACTCGAAGTGCGTGTAGGAGCAGCGCCCGTCCGCGGTGACCTCGCCCTCTCCGACCCCCAGCTCGTCACGGATCGCGGCCATGATCTCGTCCGCACCGCGGAGCATGCAAGGCAGGTTGGTGCACACGCGGAGCCGATGGCGCCCGACGGGGCTGAGATGGAAGAGGTCGTAGAACGTGACGACGCCGTAGACGCTGGCGGGCGCCAGCTGCAGCTCCTCCGCCACGGCGTCGATCGCGGCCTCGGGCAGCCAGCCGCCGCAGAGGGCCTGCGCGAAGTGCAGCGCGGGAATGGTGAGGGCCTCGGTCGTGGGGTAGCGGTCGCGAAGAGGGGCGAGACGCTCACGGACGCCGACGAGGAGCTCCTCGCGGCTGGGAAGGGGGGCGTCAGCCATGGCTCGCCTCCTGCCAGCGCGTACGGAATCGCTTCTTGAGGTCGAGTCCGCCCTTGCGCCAGATGTAGACGAAGCCGACCAGGATCAGAGCGACGAAGACCATCACGGACCAGAAGAGCGGCCAGCCGCCTTCCCGGAGCACGAGGACCCACGGATAGAGAAACGCCGCCTCGACGTCGAAGATGACGAAGTCGATGGCGATGAGGAAGAAGAGGATCGAGATCCGCTTTCGTGAGGGGTCGAGCAGCGGCTCGCCGGACTCGTAGGGCGACAGCTTGACGCGACCGCCGCTTCCCCTGCCGATGAGGCCGGACGCGGCGAGGATCACGCCGCCGAGGATCAGGGCGAACGCGAGCGCCAGCAGGACGGGTAGATAGGTCTCAGGCATCGCGACGGTCTCCCGAGGCACGCCGACGACGGGCAGCCCTTCGCCGTGAGACGAACGTTCTCCTCGTCAACAGAGTCTCCTTCGCGGCGACACGACCGCCGCAGAACTTGAAAGCTCCAGCCTCGGTGGCTGCTGTGGATCGCGTTGGTGCGCTCGTGCGGTAGCCGACGCCGACTGGCGTCGCACGTGCTCGTGAAGAATGTCACAAGGTCCGGCCAGCTTCAAGGCCGGGTCGGCACGGGACGAGCACCACGCCGCTCTGCCTCCGAGCCCCGACGACCGGTCGGCGATCGAGCACCGACTTCTGGGAACCCTCGGGGTCCCCCCACGGTCTGTACTGAGGAGCCGGAAGGGAGGGATGGTGCGAAAGGGGGGACTCGAACCCCCACGGCCGCAATGGCCACAGGATCCTGAATCCTGCGCGTCTACCAATTCCGCCACTTTCGCTCGGCTGGAAGCCGCCGCGCGCCGTCAGGAGCGCGAGCGGGAATTGTAGAGTCCGCTCCACGCGAAGTCAACGAGCTTCGTGCCGAGGTGACGGCGAGGCGGTCCGGCGCGGGCGAACGGGTGAGCGCCGGAACCGCTAGACTGCCAGGGAACTCCATGATGACGAGAACGAAGCCCCCCAGAGACAGCGAACCGGATCGCGTCGCCGAGTCCGCGGCGACCTCGAAGAGCGGCAACCCCGAGTTTCGGAGGGCGTGGGTGGCCTGCGTCGCGTTCGCCCTGCTGGCGGTGCTGACGGCCTGCGGCGCCTCCCGCCAGGAGAGGCAGGAAGACCTGGAGGGCGAGATCCGCACCGTCCTCCTGGAGTACCTGCCGGCTCTGGGCGAGGCGTACGCGAGCGCCGACTCCAACGCCCTCCTGGGCCTGGCGGCGGACAAGGAGCGCGCCGCGGTGGAGAAGCGGATCCAGGACCTCCTGCAGGAGGGGAGGGTGCTGCATCCGACCTTCAAGGAGCTCACGGTCGAGGAGGTCAACGACTGGAATTGGGCGAACGCCTTCGTGACCACGGTCGAGGTCTGGGACCTGCGGGTGTACGCCAGCGGCTTCGAGGACGGCGACCCCATCTCCCAGGAGCTGGGACAGCGGCAGCGGGTGCAGTACCAGCTCAAGCGCGACGACGGCGGCTGGCTGGTCCTGTTCCGCGCCATTCAGGAGTAGCGCGGCGCGACTGGCGCCACGCCTCACGCCTCCACGGACTCCAGATCTTGACCCACACGCCCACCGTCGCCATCGTCGGCCGACCCAACGTCGGCAAGTCGACGTTGTTCAACCGGCTCGCCGGGCGTCGGCAGTCCATCGTGCACAACGAACCGGGGGTGACCCGAGACCGGATCGCGGCCCGCGCCGAGCTGTTGGACGACCGATTCGTGGAGCTCATCGACACCGGAGGCCTGGTGACGGTGAGCGACGAGCTCGGGCTCGGGCGGCAGGTCCTGGCGGCCGTCGAGGAGGCGGACGTGCTGATTCTCGTCGTCGACGGCCGCGAGGGCCTGACCCCGGCGGACGAGAGCGTCTGGCAGACGCTCCGCGCCCTCGGCAAGCCGGCGGTCCTGGCCGTGAACAAGATCGACACCCGGGCCGCCCGCGACAACGAGCCGGAGTTCTGGGCGATGGGCATCGAGGCCCTGGTCGGCGTCTCCGCCGAGCACGGACTCGGGATCCAGGAGCTACGCGAGTCTGTGGCGGACCTCCTGCCCGTGGGCGGGACGGCCGCCGCTCCGACGGCGCCGGCGATCGCCATCGTCGGCAGGCCCAATGTCGGCAAGTCGTCGCTGCTCAATCGCATTCTGGGGACGGACCGGGTCCTGGTCTCTCCCATGCCGGGAACGACACGGGATCCGATCGACACCCTCATCCGCCGCGGCGAACAGGAGTACCTCCTGATCGACACCGCCGGGATCCGGCGTCGCAGTCGCACCAGCGGTGCGCCCGAGGAGTTGGCGGTGATGATGGCCAGGCGGCAGATCGAGCGGTCCCAGCTCGCCGTCCTCGTCATCGACGCCGCGGATGGCGTCACGAGCGGCGACCTCTCGGTGGCCGGCGCGATCTGGGAGATGGGGCGACCGGCCGTGGTCGCCATCAACAAGTGGGACCTGCTGGACGACGACGGGCGAGAGGCGCTGGAGAAGACCTGGCTCCGCCTCGCGGAAGTTCTCTCGGCGCCACCCCGGGTCAATGTGTCGGCCCTCACGGGCCGCTCCGTGGAGAAGTTGTTTCCTGCGATCGACGGGCAGCTCGCGGTCGTCTCTTCGAAGCTCTCCACGGGGCAGGTCAACCGACTCCTGGCGGCGGCCGTCGCCCGCCACCACCCGCCGACGCAGCACGGTCGTCCCTGGAAGCTCCTGTACGCGACCCAGGTCGCGGCCCTGCCGCCGACCTTCATGGTGTTCGCGAACACCAGCCTGGCTCGCAGCGACCCGTATCGGCGGTACCTCGAAAACCGCCTACGGAAGGAGCTGGGGTGGAACGGCGTGCCGATCCGGCTCGTCGTCCGGCGCCGCAGCGGGTAGGGCGGAGTGCGAGAAACTTCCTTGCCCTTCGCTGTTTGGGGGCGTACACTTCAAGAAGATTCTCAGAGGCTCTGCTTGAGCTTTTCTGCGTCTGCTCGGAACGGATTGGTGCCCAAGCGAAAGAACATGCCGCCTCAGGGTGGGTTGACGAAGGCCGATCTGACGGAAGCGGTCTACGATCGCCACGGCGGTCTGACGAAGGAGGAGGCCGCCGAGGTCGTCGATGCCATCTTCGGCACGCTGAAGGCCACGCTGGTCGACGGGCGGCCGGTGAAGATCCGCAACTTCGGGGTCTTCGAGGTGGTGGAGAGGCCGGGTCGGACCGGCGTCAGCCCGGCGAGCGGAGAGAAGATCTTCATCCCGTCCAGCAAGGGCCTCAGCTTCCGACCGTCGCCCCGGCTGCGCAAGAAGGTCGAGCCCGTCGACGACGGGGAGGCCTAGCGTCCCATGGTGAAAGGCGAGACACGCTACGAGGGGCCCTCCTCTCCGGACTCTCCGTTGGAGATCCTCCGCGATTCACCGAATCGATTGCGGATTGCCGCCTCGATTCCGAGGAAGACCGCGTGCTGTCGCACGCGCCTGACTTCCACCGCGGGCTGCCAGGGCCGACGATAGGGGCGACAGGTGGCGAAGAAGCTCTACTTCAAGATCGGCGAGGCGTGCAAGAAGCTGGATATCCAGCCGTACGTCCTGCGCTACTGGGAGACCGAGTTCCCCGTCCTGGAGCCGCGAAAGAGCCGCTCCGGGCAGAGAACCTATGCCGAGGACGACCTCGCCGTGATCCGGAGGATCAAGCAGCTCCTGTACGACGAGGGCTACACGATCGCCGGCGCCAAGAAGAAGCTCGTGTCGGAGATGGAGGCCGGCATCGAGCCGGCCGAGGCGGTCGAGGCACACGAGGCGGGCACGACACCGGAGGTCGCGGCCGCCCTGGCGGACGACGCTCGGGACGGCGTTCCGAGTCGTGCCCTGCGCAAGAAGATCCGCCAGCTCCACCGCGAGGCCTGCGAGCTCCTGGACCTGCTGGAGGACTGAGCTCCGGGGCCGGCCAGGGCCGCGACGACCCGGGCGCCGACATCGAGGCCGCGCGCGCGCAGCCAGTGCTCGTGACGCCGGCGGAGAAGCCGGTCCGGCCGCGGCGGTCCCGCGGTTCCCGGAGTGGGGAAGGGGAGGCCCCCGCCCGTCCGGACCACCAGGCGCGAGATGGTCGTCTCGAACCGTCCCAGCTCGGGCTCCCCGACCTGGTGACGCACGTGATCCAGCTCCCGGTCGTCGGGGATCTCCAGGGAGAACCTGCCGCGGCCCTCGAAGACGAACCCGGTGACGAGGCCGGCCGCGGTGGGCTCCTGGAGTCGGAGATCCCCCGCCTCCAGGTGGAAGATCGCCCCCTCCCGTCGCCACGTCAGGCCCTCCTCCGGAACCGCGAGGGGGGGCCCCGTCCTCCACTGCTGGAGGTCCGCGTGGGTGGTCAGGGGAGCGGAGGCCCGCGCTTCGAACGCCCGCGCTTCGATCGCCGGCGGGTCCGTCGCCGGCGGGTCGATGGCGGGCGGATCGAGGGTGGGCGGATCGAGCGCCGGCGCTCCCGTCGCAACCAGCAGGCCGCCGAGGGCCGCCACGGCCGAGAGGAGCGTCCGCCCCCGCGATCGGAGCTTTGGGTCGTTGTGGCGACGCCCCGATCGTGGCCCCCGGCTGGCTGAGGTGGGTCGGTCGTTGCCCGTCAAGTCTCTCCCGGCGTCACGCCGGCTTGACACCGTCGCGGCCAGGCGCTAGAAATACGGACTGGCCCAAGGGCCAACGGTCGGGACGTGGCGCAGCCTGGTAGCGTACCTGAATGGGGTTCAGGGGGTCGCGAGTTCAAATCTCGCCGTCCCGACCACTTATTCCCTTCCGACGATCACCCCTTCCGACGAGCCGGGAGATTCGGACGTCGCACGGGGTAGAACGTTCCGTGGTACGACACGATGCCGCTCCTGCTGGCCCGCCTGGGTTGGTTCGTCTTGGTGTTCGTGACTGCGGTCGTCGCCTACCCGCTCTCGGCGCTGGTGCGGCGAATCAGGCGCTCGCCGGTTCGCCGGCGAGTCCCGGGGCTCGGGGCCATGACCGTCGGGGCCGCCGCGCTGAACGTCGCCTTCCTGCTGGGCGTGGCGTGGGTCTTCGTATCCCGCGACTGGATGTACAGCGTCTCGGGGACTCTCGTCGCGATCTTCTGGCTGCCGCTGCTGTGCGATCCCGCTCACCGGGTTGGCCGTAGCGGGTGCGGTTCGCGATCGCACGACTCTCGCCGGTCAGCGCTCGCTACGCATCGTCCGAGCGGTCGTCCTGGCAACGCTCGTGCTCTTCCCCCTCTTCCTCGGCCGCTGGCACCTCCCCGGCCTCCACTACTAACCTGCGGCGAGTATCGAGGCGACCCGGTGACGGGGCGCGCGGCAGGCGGTGCGCGCTGGGGTTGCGAGGGCGCGACCCAGCGGACCACGATTCTGGCACGTTCCCCGGGGGCTCCGAAGGCAGCGCTGATCCTGCTAGCAGGCCGTGGTGGAAGCCGGACGCGGGCGAGAGCGCGCAATCTCCTTCGGAATCAAGGCGGGAATCCGCACTCGATTCGGTGAATCGGGGAGGATTCCCAACGAAGAGTCCGGAGAAGAGGGCCGCTCGCAGCGTGTCTCGCCTTTCACCACGGGCTGCTAGGCTCGGGGTCGCCGAACGAGCCCGAATCCTCCCCGAAACGACCAGGGGTCCAGACGTCCATGAGCGAGCATTCAACGATCGAAGGCACCCTGCGTGCGGCGCCGGACGGCCGCTGGGCCATCGTGGCCGCGCGGTTCAACGGACGGCTGGTCGAGAGCCTGATCGAGGGGGCGATCGACTGTCTGGTCCGGCACGGCGTAGGGCGCAACGGGATCACTGTGGCCCGGGTTCCGGGCGCCTGGGAGCTGCCCCTGGCCCTCGACGTGCTGGCGAGCCGGGGCGATCTGACCGGGATGGTGGCCCTGGGCGTCGTCATCCGGGGCGAGACCCCGCACTTCGACTACGTGTCCACGGTGGCCTGCCGGGGCGTCGAGGAGGTCTCGCGGCGACATGGGCTGCCGGTGGGATTCGGCGTTCTGACCTGCGACACCACGGAGCAGGCCCGCGAGAGGGCCGGAGGGAAGGCCGGCAACAAGGGCTGGGAGGCCGCGCAGGCGGCGATCGAGATGGCTGACCTGGCGCCGCGGCTGCGCGGTGGCGCGGCCGGGAGCATCTCCTGAGGCCGCACGCGGAGGGCCCGGTGGATCCGTCGGAGCGATCGAGGCGATGAGCAAGCGGCGCCGCGCGCGGGAGATGGCCGTGCAGATGCTCTACCAGAGCGACCTCGGTTCGGCCTCCTGGCGGGACGTGGTGGAGAGCTTCGATCCGCTGGACCACCTGGCGGTGGATCGCGCGGAGGAGGCCGAGGAGCCGGCCGGGGAGACCGGCGACGGGAAGGTCCGGGTCCGCAGGCGACGTCCCGCGAAGAGCCGTGACGGCGAGACGCTGCAGGATGCGTTCCGCTACGCCCGGCGGCTGGTCCAGGGGGCGACGGAGAACCTGGAGGCCGTCGACGAGCTGATCCGGGAGCAGGCGGCGAACTGGCGTCTGGAGCGGATGTCGGCCGTCGACCGGAACATCCTCCGGCTGGCGGTGTACGAGCTCCTGTTCGAGACCGAGGTCCCGAAGCTGGTGGTGGTGGACGAGGCGATCGAGTTGGCCAAGAAGTACGGCTCCGAGCGATCGGGCAAGTTCATCAACGGGCTCCTGGACGGCATGATCCGCTCTCACACCTTCCCGGGGAGCCTCCGGTGACGCCTCGCGCCCCGGCTGTCGTCGCGGTGCTGGCCCTGCTGTGCGCTCCAGGGGCCGGAGCCGAGGCGGCCGGGCCCGTGGTGGCGGGTCGTGACCGGGCGAGGATCGTCGCGCCGGCCGCGGCCCCCATCGAGCCGTACGAGAACGCCGGCTACCGTCTTCGGAGGGTCGAGGGCGCCTGGGAGGTGGAGGTCGTCGCGTCGCCTCTCGGCAGCTCGAGCCCCTTCGAAGCCCCCGCTTCGGCTGACGGCGTGGTGGGGAAGGCGGCTCTCCGGATCGCGGCCGGTTCGGCCACACGCTACGAGGCGGTCTCGAGGGTGCTGACCTGGGTCGCGCGCAACATCCGCTACGACCTGGATCGAACGGCGTCCCAGGATCCGGTGGCCGTGCTCGGGCGGAGGAGCGCCTACTGCACCGGCGTGGCCCGCTTGACGGTGGCGCTGCTGGGCGCCCTCGGCGTCGAGGCCCGAGAGGTCCCGGGCTGGATCGCCGGAGACGGTCGCGAGGCCGCATTCCACCGCTGGGTCGAGGTTCTCTATCCGGATCGCGGCTGGGTCTTCTCGGACCCCCTCCGGTCGCACCACTTTGTCCCGGCCACCTACGTCCGCCTCGCGGGGGAGTCCCTGACCTCCTCCGACGGCGACGCCCTGGAGGGGAGGATCCTCGGGCGTGACCGTCGCCTGGACGAGGTCGATCTCAGTCCGCTCGGGGCGGAGGGAGTCGGGCTGCGGGCGAACGAGTCGCGGCGGCGGGCGGCGGCCGTCAAGGTCGAGGTCCCGGGCGCGCGCGGCGGCTGGAGCCGTCTGGAGGGCGGAGGTCTCCGTCGGGACCTGGGGCTCGACGTGGAGACGGCCGCCTTCGTCGGCCTGGCCCCCGGGGAGTACGATCTTCGCGTCTGGACCCTCGACGGCTGGCTCTACCGGCGAACCGTCGTGTTGCGAGGCGCCGAGCGACGCGTCCTCCACCTCACGCCGACCGAGGTCCTCCGCTGGACAACGGGTCCCCTGGCCTCGGCCGACCCCCACCGATGGAGCCCCCGGCTGGAGCCCACCTTGAGTCCCATTCGAGGAGATCGACGACCGTGAAGACCACAGGCTGGCTGACCCTTCTGCTGCTGCCTCTGAGCCTGGCGCTGGGCGCCTGCGGCTACGCCCTGGTGGGCAAGGCGAGCAACCTGCCCGAGGACATCGAGACGATCTACATCGAGCCGTTCGAGAACCGGACGGCCCGCAACCAGGTGGAGCAGATCATCAGCGCCGCCATCGTCGAGGAGATGGTCCAGCGGGGACGCCTGGAGGTGGTGAGCTCGCGAGGCGAGGCGGACTCGATCCTGGAGGGAGCGGTGACCGGGTTGCGGGTGATCCCGATCGCCTTCGACGAAGAGGGGCGAGCGGACACCTACGAGATCCGGATCACCCTGCAGGTCACGTTCAAGCGGGTGACGGGCGAGGCGATCTGGAGCCGGGACGAGTACGGCTTCCGCCAGGACTACGAGCTCGAGGTCTCGGAAGCCGGGTTCTTCGACACCGAGATCCTGGCGCTCGAGGACGTCTCCGACGACTTTGCCGAGACGCTCATCACGGACCTGTTCGAGGGCTTCTGATCCGCGGGCGCCGACCGCCGGGACGACGCACGCGATCGCGACGGTCCAGCTCACCGACGACGCGAAGACGTGAAGGCACGAGACGGGGACCGCAGAGTCTCCCGGTCTGCCCGCACGAACTCCCTCCGGCCTCGTGGAGGCCGCGGAAGATCCGCCAGATTCGGTCGGGAAGAGAGGAGGGGGCTCGGCTCAGCCCATGCGCTGGACGGCGCGGTGCAGCCGGGACTTCGTGCGCGCGGCCGCGTTCCTGTGAACGGCGCCCTTTTGCGCGGTGGCGTCCACCACCTGGATCGTGTCCTTCAAGGCGCTGGCGGCCGCCGTCGCGTCGCCGCTGTCGATGAGGGAGCGAAGGGCCTTCACCTGGGTCCGCATCCGCGAGCGCAGGGCGCGATTCCGGAGCCTCCGCTTCCTGTCCTGGCGGATCCGCTTCACAGCTGACTTGATATTTGCCATCGACCGTAGTCTCGTGAGTTCGTGCGCACGCGCCTCGGGGTGGGCGCGCGGCTTACCGGTTGAAAGATTCTCCGTGCCTACAGTACGCGACGCACGGAGCCTGGACTATAGTGCCCTCGGCAATGGGCGGTCAAGCGCCGGTTGCCGGGCAGGGGCCTCCGCCTCTCTCCGTCAGGGCCCGCCCTCGAGCCTCTCCAGGCGTTGGCGAGCGAGGTTCGCCTCGTCGGAGTCGGGGAAGTCACGGATGACGCGGCGGAGCTGCAGGGCCGCGTCCGCGGCCCTGCCGGATTCGGCGTAGGCGTAGCCCTTCTTGAGCAGGGCGCTGGCGGTCTTGTCGCTCCGGGGGTAGTCATCCAGGATCTTGTCGAACTCCCGGATCGACTGCTCGAACTTGCCCTGGCTGAAGTAGGACTCGCCGATCCAGTACGAGGCGTTGTCCGCGAGCTCCGTGTCGGGAAACGAGTCCAGGTACTGACGGAACCCGAGGACGGCCAGGTCGTAGTTGCCGCGGAGGTAGTCGCTGTACGCGGTCTGGTACAGGGTCTGGGGATCCGTCGGCACCAACGGGGAACGTTCGCTGGACGGTGAGGTGACGGACGAGTCGCTCCTCCCGGCGTTGGATCCGGAGACGCGGAAGGTCTTCAGCTCCTGGTTGGTCGCCGCGATCTGCTGCGACAGCTGGGCCAGCCGATAGTTCGTGTCTTCCAGCTTGGCCTCGAGCTCCTCGATCTGGTCGGACAGGCCCTGGAGGGCCACCTGGATCTCCGCGTCCGAGCGCTGGAGCGAGTCTGTCTGGCCACGCAGGGTCGAGTCGAGCGAGGCGATCTCCTCCTTGCTCGAGGCGTCCTTCCGGAGCTCGAGGACCTGACGCTGGATCTCGCCGAGCTGGCGTTGGATCGTCTCGAACTCCTGGCCGCCGGCACACCCCCCCAGGAGGGCGGAGCCGACGACCAGGGAGACGAGGAGAGTCGAAGGTCGGGTCACCGCGCTCGACCGAGAGGCGTCAACGACGAGCCGTGATCACGAAGTGCGCCCGCCGGTTGCGCCACCAGCAGCTCTCGTTGCTCTGCGTGCACACCGGCCGCTCCTCGCCGTAGGTGATCGTCTGCGCGGCGCTCTCGGGCACACCCAGGTCAGCCATGTAGGCCATGGCGGCCGAAGCGCGGCGGTCGCCGAGAGCGAGGTTGTACTCGTTGGTGCCTCGCTCGTCACAATGCCCTTCGACGGAGAAGACGAACTCAGGGTGGGCCTTCATGAACTCGGCGTTCTTCTGCAGCCGGTTCCGCGCCTCGGCCTGGAGCTCGTAGCGGTCGAACTCGAAGTAGACATCGCCGATGAGTCCGCTCTCGTAGACGTAGGCGTTGACACTCTGAATGTCCTCGCTGAGCGGATCGGGCTGGACGTCGCCCTCGGTGGTCGGGCTGGGAGCCTCGGTCACCTCTTGGGCGACCGGCGGCGGCGGCGCGGCTTCCTCCGGAGCGGCGGTCATGGGCTTCTTCTTCGCGCAGCCGGCGACGAGCGGCAGCATGAGCACCAGAACGGTGCAGACCAGGAGCATGGAAATGCGCTTCATCGGATTCTCCTCGACACTCTCTCAACAGGGTTGGGGTGCGGTTCTTCGACCCGTTCGGACGGCATCGTACTGTAGCAGAGGGGCTCCCCTGCCTTCAACAGTGGCGACGGCTCCGAGCGAGGACCGGAGGCCGGTCTTCCGGCGCTGGCCAGGGAATCGCGGTCGCGACTTCCGGGTCGACGGGTCATCGAGGATATGCGGACCAGGAGGCTGCCCAGCTGTTGCCTTCGGAGGTGAGGCGGATCGGCCGGGCGCCGGTGGCGTCGGCGAGCCAGACCTGGTGGCTGCCTCCGCGGTCCGAGGTGAAGGCGATCCTGCGGCCGTCGGGGGACCAGCTGGGCTGCTCGTTGTTGCCCGGTCCGAGGTCGAGGAGGTGGGTCTCGGAGGTCACGAGGTTGGTGATGGCGATCCGGAACCGCCCGTCCCGCCGCGAGGCGTAGGCGATCCGGTCGCCCTCCGGATGCCAGGCAACCCCGTCGTTGTAGTCGCCCTCGAAGGTTAGCCGCCGGAGGTTGGCGCCCTCGGCGTCCATGACGTAGATCTGTGGGGTGCCGCCCCGGCTCGAGGTGAAGGCGATCTCGCGTCCGGTGGGGCTGAAGGCTGGATTCGTGTCGATCCCCGACGAGTCGGTGAGGCGGCGCAGGGTGCCGCTGGCGAGATCGGAGACGAAGATCTCCGTGTTGCCGCGAACCGATCGGGCGAACGCGAGCTTGCTGCCGTCCGGAGACCAGGCGGGCGAGGCGTTGAGGGAGCCGTCGGTCACCACTGGGCTCTTGGCGCCGCTCGACAGCTGGACGCGGTAGATGCCGGGTTGGCCGCCGAAGTAGGAGACGTAGGCGATCTCCTGGCCATCGGGCGACCAGTCGGGCGACAGGGTCGTGGAGCGGTGCCCGGTGATCCGCCGTTGGTTCCAGCCGTCGTAGTCCATCAGGTACAGCTCCTTGAAGCCGTCGCGGTCGGAGTAGAACGCGACCGACGTCAGGGCGACACCCTTGCGACCGGTGAAGTACAGGACGATCTCGTCGGCGAAGGAGTGGGCCATGCGCCGCGCCAGGTCGGGGCCTCCCCGGTACCGCTTGCCGAGGATCTGGTCGCCGCTCTCCAGGTCCAGGATCCGTCCTTCGTAGACGACCTGCTCCCCCTCGCTGCGCACGTCGGAGCGCAGGAGGATCTCGTTGCCGAGGGAGCGGTAGAGGTCGAGGTCGATGTCGGCGTCGCCGGGGATCCCCGCGGCCGCCAGCTCCGCCGGCCCCTGGATCGAGAAGATGCCGGAGAGGTCGAGATCGCTGCGCAACGTGTCCTCGAGCGTCTTCACCGCGTCGCGGGCGGCGGCCGGGAGAGCGGCGGTCCCGCGGGCGGGCGGCGCCGCGAGTCGCAGGAGGGAGCGCTGGCCGGGCTCGAGGACGAGCGTGAGCTCGTCCTGCGAGCCGAGCCCGGTGTCGGACGGAGGCGGCTGCGCGTCGAGGGCCGCCGGCTCGACGGCGAGCGCGAGGATCACCAGGGCCGCGACGAGAGATGCGGAAACCAGGTCTAGAGGACGACGATTCAAGGTGCGGCTCCTGTGGTGTGGCCGAAGGGCAGGCTAGCGGAAGATCAGGTTGACCCCGAGCGAGTCGCGTCGATAGCTGCGGGGCAGAGGGGGGAACGGCGCCGCAGCCTGGACCGCCCGGAGTCCGGCGAGGTCGAACTGGTTGTAGCCTGAGGAGGAGACGATCCGGACCTCGCTGACGGTGCCGTCGGTGTGGATCCGGAAGTGGATCATGGCCTCGGCGTCGTCGCCGAGAGGAGGGCGGATCCAACGGCTGCGGATCATCGCCAGCATCTGGTCGACGTAGTAGCCGTAGGTGAAGTCGGGATTGTCGAGGCCCGCGACGGCGGCGCCGAAGGGCGACGTCCCCTCGGGCAGTCCCTCCGGGGCGCCGAACCGCGCTCCGGGGACGCCCCCGGGGTCCGGGGTCGGACTCGGCGGCGAATCGGCGGGGCGCTGCCGAGAAGGAGACGGTGTCGGCGCGGTGGGTCTCGGCGCCGGCTCCGGCGAGCGCTCGGTGCGATCGGGCTCCTTCGCCGAGGGCATCGTCATCGCCGGCGGACTCTCGACCTCGGCCTCGAGCTGCGCGGAGGGCTGCCCGGCGTTCGTCTCCGCCGAGCGACGGGGCTCGGCGGGGGCCGGGTTCTCCACCCCCAGGGCCTGCACCGGAACCACCGTGACGGAGACGTATCGCGGATACTCTCGCTGGTTCGCCACCAGGATCGGCGCGACGACGACGGCGAAGGTGAGGAGGCCGTGGAGGAGCCCCGAACCGACGATCTGCGGCCACCGCGAACGCTCCTCGCTCAGCCGGACCCGTCGGGCGAGAACTCGGTCGACGGCTTGTTGCACGCTCCGCCTCCCCGCCTACTGTCCGGGTCTCTCGGTCACGAGCCCGACCTGTTGGATGCCGCCCTGGTGGAGCAGGTCCAGGACCTCCATCACCTTACCGTAGGAGAGCTCCCGGTCGCCCTTGAGGAGCACGGCCTCGTCGCCCCGCCGGGCGAGGATCGGCCCCAGGCGCTCGACCAGCTGGGTGGGGTGGATCGGCTCGTCCTGCACGTAGACCAGGCCGTCGCGGCGGATGGAGATCACCAGGGGGTCGTCGACCCGCTGGGGGAGGATCTCGGCTTCGGCTTCGGGCAGGGCCACCTCGACCCCCTGATGCAACATCGGTGCCGTGATCATGAAGATGATCAGCAGGACCAGCATCACGTCCACGAGGGGAGTGACGTTGATATCCGCCAGCTCGTGCTGGTCGCTGTCGGAGAGGACACTGAAGGCCATAGGGGGCCTCCCGGTCAGGTGAAGTTGCGTTCCGCCAGATTCAGGAAGTCGAGGATGAAGTCGTCCATCTCGGCTCGGAACTGGCGCAGGGAGTGGGTGAAGTAGTTGTAGCCCATCAACGCAGGAATTGCCGCCGCGAGCCCGGCCGCGGTATTGATGAGGGCCTCGGCGATGCCGGGCGCCACGGCGACGAGCGAGGTGGAGCCCGTGACGCCGATGTCGCGGAACGCGACCATGATGCCCCAGACGGTGCCGAACAGGCCGATGAAGGGGCTGGCGGCGGCCGTAGTGGCCAGGAAGGAGGTGCCCTTGCCGAGGGCCTGGAGCTCCACTCCCAGGCTGCGCCGGAGGGACCGTTCGATCGACTGGAGCGACCGGATCTGGTAGAGGGCGGAGTCGCCGGCGGCCCCCTGGCGCTCGCGGAAGGACTTCACCTGGGAGTCGATCTCGACGTAGCCGGACTGGAAGAGGCCGACCAGGGGAGACGACGTGAGGGTCTCCGCGCGCTGGTTGACCTCGCCGAAGCGGCTGCTGTTGCGGAAGGTCTCCAGGAACTCCCGGTTGTGAGCCCGAGCCCGGCGGAAGTGGAGCATCTTGCCGATCATGATCGTCCACGATCCGACCGAGAGCGAACCGAGGAGACCGAAGATGATCTTGGCCATCGGACCGGAGCTCCAGAAGAGCTC
>CAJQNK010000164.1 GCA_905479655.1 uncultured bacterium
TGACAGGGGTTTCTTTCCTGGGAGGGGCTCTTCGGGGGGGAGTGGAGTCTGTCGCGATCCGGACGTGGGCGGCGTCGCCCGGGGTGGGCTCATTCGGGCTCGGTGGAGAGCTTCAGGGGGTGGCCCTCCTCCATGGCCTCCTCGGTCACCGCGGCCACCTTGCTCTCCGCCACGTCCTTCGGGTAGACGCCGGCGACCCCGACCCCCCGATGGTGCACCTGCAGCATGACGTGGGTGGCCTCGGCCACGCTCTTCGAGAAGTGTCTCACGAGGACGCTCACGACGAACTCCATCGTCGTGTAGTCATCGTTGTGCAGCAGCACCTTGTGACGCCGCGGGCGCTTCGTGCGACGGCCCTCGCGGGTGACGGTCTGCTCGTCTCTCCGGATAGGTGGATCGGTCATGACGGCAAGGGGTGCAACAGCCGGAAGGTGGAGGGTATTTCGGTCAAGGGTCGTGGCTCTCTCGGAGGGCCCGCGGCGATCCCCCCGCGGCCGTCGCCGTTCAGGGGGAGGGCCAGGGCCCGCGCCGTGTCTCTCGACCCTCGACGCTGCGACGCAGCGCCCGCAGATACCTCTCCCGGGGCCACTCGCGCATCCCGAAGCGCTCGAGATGGGCGGACTGGACCTGGGCGTCGAACAGGTCGAAATCCCACTCCGCGAGTCGTCGGACCAGCGTCACCAGGGCCGCCTTGGAGGCGCCGGCCTCGCGGTAGAACATCGACTCCGCCACGAAGACGCCGCCCAGGGAGATGCCGTAGAGACCGCCCACCAGACGATCCTCGTTCCAGGCCTCCGCCGAGTGGGCGAGGCCGAGACGATGAAGCTCCGAGTAGGCCCGCCGCATCTCGGGCGTGATCCAGGTGCCCTCGCCCTCCGGCCGGGGGGCCTCGGCGCACCCCGAGATCACCTCGTCGAAGGCCTCGTCGAAGGTCACGCGAAAGCGACCCTGCCGCAGCGACCGCCCGAGACGTCGCGGGACTCTCAACTCCCGGGGCGGCAGGACGGCCCGCGGGTCGGGAGAGAACCAGAGCAGGGGATAGCCCTCGTGGGGCCAGGGGAAGATGCCGTTCCCGTAGGCCAGCAGCAACCGCTCCGGCCGCAGGTCTCCCCCCACGGCGAGGAGGCCGCCCTCGTCCGCCTGCTCCGGCCGCGGGAACGCGAGGCGGGAGGAGAGGCGGTAGACGGGCATGAAGGTCGGGTCGTCGGGCGTGGGGGGGTCCAGGACGCGCCCTCCGGCGTCTCTCGACGATATCCCCTCCGGGGCGACGGTCAGGAGGGGGGTTCGAGCGCCCGGGCGAGACGGGCAATCCGATCCTCGGCAGCCTCGAGCAGCCGCCCGAGGCCCCGGCGGCGGGTTGCCGAGACGGCGACGGTGTCGGGCCGGGACGCGAGGGCGCGGGCGGTCTCGACCGGCAGGAGGTCGATCTTGTTGTAGACGGTGAGACGCGGGATCTCCGCCATGCGCAGCTCGGCCAGGAGCTCCACGACGGCCTCGGCCTTCTCCTCCCGTCGCGGGTCGGCCGCGTCGACCACGTGGAGCAGCAGGTCCGCGTCGCCGAGCTCTTCCAGCGTCGCCTGGAAGGCCGCCACCAGCTCGTCGGGGAGGTCGGCCAGGAAACCCACGGTGTCGGTGACGATCACCTCGCCCTCCCGCGGGAAGCGGAGACGGCGACTCGTGGGGTCCAGGGTCTGGAACAGCCGGTCCGCGACCTCGATCTCGCTGTCGGTCAGCGCGTTGAGCAGGGTCGACTTGCCGGCGTTGGTGTAGCCGACGATCGACAGGACCGGCAACCGCCGGTCGCGTCGCCGGCTGCGACGGAGATCCCGCTGCTTCGACAGTCGGGCGGTCTCCCTCTCCAGCGCACGGATGCGGTCGCGGACGCGCCGGCGCCCGATCTCGAGCACCGTCTCGCCCGGCCCGCGACCGCCGATGCCGCCCGCCAGGCGCGAGAGGCCAGCGTCCCGCTCGGTGAGACGGGGCAGCGAGTACCGGAGCTGGGCGAGCTCCACCTGCAGCTTGCCGTCGCGGCTGCGGGCGCGCTGGGCGAAGATGTCCAGGATGAGCTGGGTGCGGTCGATGGCCTTGAGGCCGGTCGCGTCCTCGAAGGCCCGCGCTTGGGCCGGCTTCAGGTCGATGTCGAAGATCGCGACATCCGCCCCGCGGCGCATCCCCTCGAGCACGATGCGCTGGAGCTTGCCGCGACCCACGACGGTCTTGGGGTGGACCTGGAACCGCTTCTGGCGCACCGTCCCCGCCAGCTCCACCCCCGCCGCGGCCACCAGCTCCTGCATCTCCGCGAGCCGGTCGTCGTCCGGCGTGATGGCCACCAGCAGCGCCCGCTCGCGCTCCGTGGCGCCGCCCTTGCCGCGAACCCGGCGGGCGTACTCCGCCTCCCGCGACCGCACCTCGCTCTCGAAGTCGAGGTCCAGGGAGAAGACGTCCCGGGCCCGGACCACGTGGAACGGATCGGAGGCCTCCTCGTCGACCTGCAGCGCCGCGACCGCGTCGAAACGGAGCAGCGCCAGGTCGTTGAGGTCGTCGTCGGTCAGCGGTTCGCCGCGCAGGTGGGTGTGGACCAGCCGCAGGCCCCGGAAGCGACCCACGCCCCCCCGCAGACGGCCGATATCGGGCAGATCGAGCTTGTGGGCGTCGCCCACCACGACCTCCCGGATGGCCCCCTCGCGCTCGATGAGCACCCCCACCTGGCGACCGATCTCCCGCGACACCGAGGCGAGGTGCCGAGCCAGCTCGGGCGACACGACCTGGTAGGGCGCGGTCTTCCGGCGGACCGTGCGCTCCAGCGCGCGGCGCTGGGAGGTCTTGAGGCCGCGGAGATTGCCGTGGAGGGCCATGGTCGAACGACTCGGCTAGCGCTAGGCCTCGTCCTCCTCCAGCCTCTGCACGATCTGCGTCACCTCGGCGTCCACCTTGCGGATCTTGCCCCGCGCGAGCTCCAGGAGCTCGGCGGCGCGGCCGAGCTCCGTCGCCAGGGCGTCGATGTCGGTCTCCTCGCTCTCGATCCGCCGGAGGATCGTCTCCAACTCGGCCAGGGCCTCGCCGAAGCTCGGCGTCTCCTGCGCTTCCGGGGTCTCGTCGCTCATGGTTCCTCCACCCGGCTGGCGAGGGCGCCGCCGGCAAGCTGATGGATCAGTCGGTCGCCGCTCTTCACCTGCTCGGGGCGCCGCACGACGGCGCCATGGGTCGTCCGCGTGATGCTGAATCCGCGCGCCAGGGTCCTTTCGGGCGCGAGCTGGGCACACAGACGAGCGAGGCCCTCGACCTCGAGGCTCGCCTCGCGCAGCCGGCCGCGCGCGCGATCGACGACGGCCGAGCCGCGATCGTCGAGCAGCCGACGTCCGGCGGCAACCCGTGTGGCGCCGAGCGGCGCGACCCGCTCGGCGAGGGCGCCGAGCCTGGCCTCCGCCGCCGTGAGCCGCCGCCTGGCGCTCCCGGCGGCCGAACGGGCGACCTCTTCGAGCCGCGCGGAGGCGCCGCGCAGCCGGTACCGGCCGAGCTGCACCTCCCGCTCGACCCGGGCGAGCTGGTGCTGGGCCTCGCGCAGCCTCCCCGCCGCCACCGCGAGCATCGACCTCCGCAGGTCGACCAGGGCGACCTCGGCGGCCGCGACCCGCGCGACCAGGTGCTCAGCGACCTTCGTGGGCGTCTTCAGCGCGGTGTGGGCCACACGGTCGGCGATGGAGAGGTCGACCTCGTGGCCGAGACCGGTCAGCACCGGCACGGGGGCCAGGGCCACGGCCTCGGCGATCCGCCGGCTGTCGAAGGCCGCCAGGTCGGTCCTCGAGCCGCCGCCGCGCACGACCGCCACGCAGTCGACGCCGGCCGCACCGAGAAGAGCGAGCGCCGAGGCCACCTCGCGCTCGGCCGCCCGCCCCTGAACCGAGGCGTGGACGAAGAGCACGCGAAAGCCGTAGCCGCTCTCGGAGAGGCCCGAGATGAAGTCGTGGTAGGCGGCGCTCCCCTCCGAGGTCACGAGCCCGACCCTCAAGGGCGGGACCGGCAGCTCGAGCCCGGCGTTGCGCTCCATCAGACCCGCCGCGGCGAGGGCTTCGAGGGTCTCGCGCCGGCGCCTCTCGAGCTCCCCCAGCGTGTACAGCGGGTCGACCTCGCGCACCACGAGCTGCAGCCGGCCGAAGGGACCGTAGAAGTCCACACCGACCAGACATCGCAGGCGCTGCCCCTCCTCGAGTCGCTGGCCCTCGCGGGCGAGCCGCGCCTGGATCCGGTGGTGGTCGGTGCGCCAGATGACGGCGTCGAGCTTGCCGACCACCTGATCGCCCCGGCCCTTCTCCACCAGCTCGAAGAACAGGTGCCCGCCGCGGGTGGCGCGCAGACGCTGGGCCTCGCCCGCGACCCACAGACGCGGGAAGGCCATGCCGAGGGCCTCTCGGATCTCCTCGCACAGGTCCGAGACCGACCAGGTCTCGGGGAATGGGAGCTCAGGCGTGGTCAACAGGCTGTGCGCTCGTGTCCCTTGCAGTAGGTCCCCTGCCGTGGACACGGGGCCGTTGTCAGTGGTAGCCGACCAGCTCGTCGGAGGTGGCGAGCGGGATGGACTCCGCCCACTCCAGCGCGTCCCTGTCCGACAGGGTCAGCTTGTCCAGGAACTCCACGGCCTCGTCGCGGTCGTGGAACATGCGCCAGATGAAGGTGTGTCCCGCGGGGACCGTGAAGTAGGTGTAGCTGCTGGTGTCCTTGGAGAGGTCGAATCCCAGGTTGGCCTCGCCGTTGATTCCCACACAGGCGACGGCGATGGCCCGGTAGGCCAGCGCCAGGGCCCGCACGGCGTCCTCGTAGTCCACGAGCTCCTCACGGGAGACGGGCGTGTGGAGAATCGCGACCCGCCCCGGGTCCTCCTCGGCGAGCACGTTGTACGGCACGTCGTGCCGATCCATCAGCTCCCGGGTCTCCGCGGTCGTGACGAAGACGTCGTCCGTACCGGCCACCTTGTAGGTGATGGCGAAGTTCTCCTCGTCGAACTCGGAGAAGGCCTCCGCGAGCATGCTCTCGTCCTCGATGGTGAAGTAGACGAGAGGACGGTGATGACTTTGAGAGCCCATGGGCTTGCTCCTCGATGAATCTCTGTTCTGTGGTGCAGGCGGGATATCTTCGCCAACCGGGAGGATCCGGATAGCGGAACCTTCAGGTTAGCAGACTCGACCGCTGGACCCGACGCCCTAGCACCTCCTCGAGCGCTTCGCCCAGAACCCGCTGGAGGGCCTTCGCGAATCCCTCCAGGAAGTCGAGGCGGTCCCCGGGGCTGCCCACGAACGGGTTCATCACCGTGCAACGGATCACCCCCAGGCCGCCAGCCCGCCGGTAGTCGTCGCGACCGAAGCCCAGATCCTCGACGATGGGCAGCGGCGCCTCGCCGTACTCCGCGGCCCGCAGGACCGTCTTGGTCACGAAGTACTCGACCTGCCGCGCCGTCCGATCACCGCTCACGCTCATGCGGCGATAGACCGCGCCGACCAGGGCGTTGGTCTGTTCGAGGCTCCGGAGATCGGGGTGGCCGACGGCGAAGCAGACCAGGTTCAGGTCGGGCGTGGGGAGCACGCGCAGGACGAACGGCTCCCAATCGCCGCTGGCGAGTCGGCGGTGGAGCGCCAGGGCCGCCTTGCAGGTCACGCTCACCAGGCGGCCGTAGCCCTCGGCGTGGAGCGGCAGCACCTTGTGCGACATCCACACACCCGCCGCGGCCGCGCCGGGCTTCGAGCCCTCGAAGATGAACCGCCCCAGGTTGCGCCACTCCGAGCCCCCCTCGTGGAAGAGGTAGGGAGCCTCGACCGAGACGAGCTCGCGCACCCGCCGGTCGCGGAACAGGATCGCGCCGGCCGGGTACGGCACCCACCCGAGCTTGTGCGGGTCGATGGTGATCGAGTCGGTCAGCTCGGCGGCGCACAGCGCTCGGTAGACCCCCTCCCGAGGCCAGGCCTCGGGAGCCGAGGCAGCAAGGGCGGACTCGTAGCTCCGCCGCGAGCCGTCGGCGTCCCGGGTGATGGAGATCGCGTAGCCGCCCCATGCGGCGTCGGCGTGGAGATGGAAGCAGAGACCGAGCTCGGCCCGGCTCCCCTCCCGGACCTCGGCCACCCGGTCGAGGCGGTCGACGGCGCTCTCCTCGGTCGTGCCCAGAACGGCGACGCAGGCCATCACCGGCCGCCGCTCCGCGGCCAGGCGACGGAGAGCCTCCTCCAGCGCTCCCGTGTCCATCCGGAACCGGGAGTCCACGGGCACGTGGACCAGCTGCGCGCCGCCGACACCCAGGCTGTGGGCGATCTTCTCCCACGAGTAGTGGGCCGTCGACGGCACCAGGATCACGGCAGGCGGCAGGGAGTCGCCGAACGAGCGAGTCAGGCGCCGCCCGAACTCCTGGTAGCCGAGACTCGCCAGCGTGTTGCGGCCGAGAATCGCCACAGCCGCCGCCGGATCGTCCGCCTCGTCGCAGAAGCGCGAGGCGGCGTCGAGGGTCGACCCACAGGGGGCGTTGAGGAGCTGCCAGAGGTCGAGGTCGCCGACGGCGGCGCGTTCGCCGCTGGCGAGCCGGAGCCGGAAATCGCCGCATCCGGCCTGCTCGCAGGCCCAGCGGAGGGCCACCGGCAGATACTTGACGTTGCGGGCCACCCAGAGGGCCTCGAAGTTCGCCACCGTACCGCCGGAGGTGAGGTGCCCCCACTGGAGCTCCGGGTCGTACCCCACCATGGCCGCGAGCTGGGCCGCCACCTCCAGCTCCATCCGCGTGGTCACGGGAGAGGCCTCGGTCGCCACGTTGTTCGGGTTGTAGAGCATGGTGGCGAAGTAGCCGATCAAGCTGGCCATCGTCAGGTCGGCGTTCATGTGGCCGACGTAGCGCGGGCTGAAGAACGGGATCCCCGCCTTGAGCTCTCCCAGCAACCCGAGCAGCTCCTGGGAGAGCACGTGCAGGGAGCGCTCGTAAGCGGGCGTATGGCGCTCCATCTCGCCGACGGCGAAACCGTCCTCCGGGTGGAAGTTCCGTCGCCAGAAGACGTGGTCGCGGAAGGCCTCCAGGAGCAACCGTTCGAAGACGTCCGCGTTCTCCCCCTTGGGGCCGAGGAAGAGCGAGCGAAGGTCGATCTTCGAAGGGGACGACGCAGAGTCTCGAACTGGATCGGGGCTCATCTCGTTCTCCGTGTGGGGACTCGTTCGGTGGAGGGGCAGCCGCCGGGTCTACCTGTCGACGCGGGCCGCACCTACCTGTCGGAGGGTCGCGGAGAACAGGGATCGGGGCGGTACAATGGCTCGACGTCATTGTGAACCCTGCGGGCTCCGGCGCCCGCGAACGAGAGCGTGCTGCTTCAGCGTCCGAGCCAGACGCTCTCGACGCAAGGAGCATAATCCATGAAAAGGTCGTTTCTCGCCTTCGCAGCCCTCGCCGCGGCCGTGCTCGTCTCCTGTGGTCCCCGCTCGCAGGGCGGCGGCTCGCGAACCGTGATCCAGAACAAGGGATCGGACACCCTGGTCAACGTTGCCCAGGCCTGGGCCGAGACCTACAAGGAGGTCAACCCCTCCGTCGCGATCGCCGTCTCGGGCGGCGGCTCGGGGACCGGCATCTCGGCCATGATCAACGGTACCGTAGACATCGCCAATGCCAGCCGCGAGATGAAGGACAAGGAGATGGACATGGCTCGCGCCAACGGGATCGAGCCCGTGGAGTGGGTCGTGGGCTACGACGCGCTCGCCGTGTTCGTGCATCGGAACAACCCGATGGACTCCCTCACCTTCGCGCAGCTCGCGAGCATCTACGGCGACGGCGGTGGCGTCGAGAGCTGGAGCCAGATCGGTCTCGAGATCCCCGGCTGCAAGAGCGACGAGATCGTCGTCGTCAGCCGGCAGAACAACTCGGGCACCTACGTCTACTTCAAGGAGGCGGTCCTGGGAAAGAACCGCGACTACAGGCTCGGCACACGAGACATGCACGGCTCCAAGGACGTCGTCGACCTGGTCCTCAACACTCCCTGCGCGATCGGCTACAGCGGCCTCGCCTACGCGACGGAGGGCGTCAAGATGCCCTGCGTGGCTGTCGAGGAGGGAGGCGAGTGCGTCGCGCCATCCATCGAGACGGCGATCGACGAGACGTATCCGATCGCCCGTCCGCTGTTCATGTACACGGCGGGTCAACCGACCGGAGCGATCAAGGAGTACCTCGACTGGATCCTCAGCGAC
>CAJQNK010000165.1 GCA_905479655.1 uncultured bacterium
CGGAGCTCCGACAGCTTGCGTCGCTCGACGTTGAGACGGCTCTCCAGGCTGGGCGTCGCGGAGGCCAGGAGAACCACGGCATCGGCGGCCCGTGCCCGGACGAGCGCCACGTCGCGACCGTTGTAGCGCGGCACGATGTCCTGCTTGTAGGAGCCGTCCTGTTCCTCGTCGACCACGACGAATCCCAAGTTCACGACCGGGGCCAGGATGGCGGAGCGCGGGCCGAGGACGACGGTCGCCTGCCCCCGACGGATGCGCTGCCACTCGTGGGCTCTCTCGGAGTCACCGAGAGCCGAGTGGAGCAGGGCGACACGATCCCCGAAGCGTTGGCGCACCGTCCGCGCCAGGGCCGGAACGAGGGCGATCTCAGGAACCAGGATGATCGCCCCCCGGCCCCGGTCGAGGGCGGCCTGCACCCCGCGGAGATAGACCTCCGTCTTCCCCGAGCCCGTCATGCCCGCCAGGAGGAAGGCCTGGAAGCCGCCGGACTCCAGGGCCGCCACCAGGGCCTCGACCGCACTCTTCTGCCCGGGTCTCAGCACCAACTCCTCCTCCCCCTTCGGTGCGAGCCGATGGCGCCCGAGCGACGGGCTCTCGACCTGAGTGAAGGAGTGGAGGACGCCCAGGCGCAGGAGTCGTCTCAGCACGCCGGGCCCGCAGCCGACAGCCTGGCGGACCTCCTCCGAGGTGGCCGGGCGATCGAGGTCATGCAGGTGCCGCACGACCTCGCGCGCCGGCGCCGAGCGTCCGCACCGCGCCACGAGGTCGTCGAGCGGCCCGGCCGCCAGGGTGACGCCCTGGATGTACCGCACCCCGCGAGCCTCGCCGCCGGAGATCCTGATGTGCCCGCGTTCCGCCAGCGCGTCGATCACGGAGCCGACCGGGGGGCCCCCGAGGCTCCGCTGCAGCGCGGAGAGCCGCATCCTGCCCTGCTCGCGCAACGTGTCGATCACCCGCCCCGCCGTTCCCGACGCGGAGGGAGCGAGCGCACCCCCGTCCGTGAGCCACACGCGACGGTCCGCCAGGCCGCGCAGGCCTCCGGGAACGAGGCTCCGCATGACCTCGCCGATCGGCGCCGCGTAGTACTCGGCCACCCAGGCACCGAGGTCGAGGAGGTCCGGTGGCAGAACCGGCTCCAGGTCGACCGTGGCGTCGATCTCGCGCAACCGGACATCCGGTGGCGCGTGCTCGGTGAGCTCCGTTACGACGCCGACGAGCTTGCGGCTCCCGACGGGTACCCGCACCCTCACGCCAGCGGCGACGACCCGAGCGAGCGCGGCCGGGACCTCGTAGGTCAGGGCCGCGGGGAGCGGCAACGGCACCGCGACCCGGGCGTAGAGCGGAGCGGCAGGGCGGTCGGTCATGGCCTTCCCCGTCCAGCGCCGGCCCGAGGACCCCCTCCGAATGCCGCCGCGCGCCGCCGGCTCGGGCGACTCAGGCGGCCGGTCGGAGCTTCTCGATCTCTTCCACCAGACGGGAGACGGAAGGGTTGTCCGGTTGCAGCTCGCGGAGCTCGGTCAGGAGCTCGTTCGCGTCGTCGGGGCGACGCAGGTCGAAGGCGAGGACGACCACCTCGTTGTAGCGGGATTGCCAGTGATCGGGCTGGACCGCGCGGGCCTCGCGGAAGAGAGCCAGAGCCTCTTCGTAGCGCTGGGTCTCGCGGTAGCAGACGCCCAGGTCCGTCATCGCGTCGGGGTCGCCGGGCTGAAGCTCCAGGAAACGCGCGTAGAGCTCGGCGGCACGGCTCCAGTTCTGAATCTCGAAGTTGAGATTCGCCAGAAGGATGATCGCCTCCGAGTCGTCGGGGTTCTGGGCGACGTGCTGGCGCAGGCGGTCGATCTCGGCCGTGGGTACGCCCCCAGCAGGCTGCGCGGCGGCCGCCTGTTGGCCGGCAGGGACCCGGACCTGACCCTGCTCCTGGCTCGCCAGGATGCGACTGGCGGGCACAGGCTGCCGCGCCGACATGGCCTCGTGGGCGAGATATCCGCCGATGAAGCCGACGAGGATCCCGATGATGACGAACATGAAGTGGTCTCGATTCACCTCGCGCCCCTCTTCCGTCTCTGACCTCGGGTCCGCGCCGGCAGCCACGGTGGTTCCGCGGGACACCGGTCCGGACCCCTGACCCGGGGCTCCGCGACCTGGCGGTGCGGCGACGAGCCGAAGGTCGAGTCGAGCAGTGGCCGTCGTCTACCCGGCCGCCTTCTTCTTGGTTCGCCTCTCGATCGCCGCGTCGAGCGCCTTCTCGATCGCCTTCTCCGCATCGGGCTCCAGGATGTCCCGGACGTGGGCGACCTCGCTCACGATGAAGTACTTGGCGCGCTCGTACATCTTCTTCTCGCGGAACGAGAGGCTCTTCTTGGTGCTGACGAGGCGGAGGTTCTTCAGGACCTTCGAGACCTCGATCACATCGCCGGTCTTCATCTTGTCGAGGTTCTGCTTGTACCGGCCCTTCCAGTCCTTGTACGTGTCGAACTTCTCGCTCTCGAGAATATCGAAGAGCTCGTCGATCTCCGGTGCCAGACAGAGGGCTCGCAGGCCCACGAGATCCAGGTTGGCCTCGGGGATCATGACCTTGGAGTTGTTCGATAGCAGGCGCAGGTGGTAGAAGACCTCCTCCACCCCGTCGATCTTCCCCGGCTCGATCTTCTCGATCAGGCTCACCCCGTGGTTCGGGTACACGACCTTGTGTCCAACCTCGAAAGTCACGTCTTCAGAGTCTCCAGTGATGTTCAGATTTGTTGTAAGTGCAGGCAGGACACGCCTTTAGAGGAGTCATCATACACCAAACGGGGCTCCCGGTCAAGGCCTCTCGACACCGCTCTCCGCGCCGCCCCGCGGTCCATCCCGGGCCTTGCGGCCCGGGGCCCTGGAGCTATACTCACTACGCCATGACCGCCGAGGATCCGACCCCGCGCCGCCCCTCCAAAGCCGAGCCCAAGGACGAGCCCCTCTACTTCTTCCCCGAGGAGCCCGTGACCGACGACGAACTGCGCCGACTTCTCGCCGAAGGGGAGCTGGAGAGACGCGCCTGGGCCGTGTCGCACCTCCTCCGCTTCGCGCAGTGGGACGACATCTGGCACTACATCGACCGCGACCAGGTGCGCGAGATCTTCCCGCAGCTCGACCTCCCGGAGAGCCTGCGCCAGGCCTGGGCCCGGATGCTCAAGCTCGAGCAGCCGGTCAGCTGAGGCGCAGGCCCGGCCCCGGTCAGTTGTCGCCCATCAGCACGTCGCCCAGGCCGCCCAGGACGGAGCCCTCCCCCTTGCGCTGGCCCTTCCCCGGCAGTGCCGCGAAGACGCGGCTGGCGAGCCGGCTGAAGGGCAGTGACTGCATCCAGATCTTGCCGGGGCCCGTGAGCCGGGCGTAGAACAGGCCTTCACCCCCGAACAACGCGGTCTTGATCCCGCGCACCGTCTCGATGTCGTAGTCGACGGTCTGCTCGAAGGCGACCAGGCACCCGGTGTCGAGTCGCACCGTCTCGCCCGCCGCCAGGTTCCGCTCCGTCACCACGCCCCCGGCGTGGACGAAGACCAGGCCGTCGCCGTCGAGCCGCTGCAGGATGAACCCTTCGCCGCCGAACAGTCCGGCGCCCAGGCGACGCTGCAGGGCGATCCCCACGGAGACGCCCTTGGCCGCACACAGGAACGAGTCCTTCTGGCACAGGATCCTGCCGCCGTGGTCCGAGAGGTCGAGGGCCACGATGCTCCCCGGGTACGGCGAGGCGAAGGCGACCTTCTGCCGGCTGCCACCCTGGTTGCCGAACACCGTCATGAACAGGCTCTCGCCGGTGAGCACGCGCTTGCCCGCCCCGAGGAGCGCGCCCATCAGGCCCCCCGAGCCCTGGGCGGAGCCATCGCCGAAGATCGTCTCCACCTCGATGGCCGGATCCATGTACATGAAAGCGCCCGCCTCGGCCACGCACGCCTCACCGGGGTCGAGGGTGATCTCGACGTACTGCATCTCCTGGCCGATGATCACGTAGTCGATGACGTCGGCGACGTTCGAGGTCGTGATCGGCGCCGCGGCAGTCGCGGGCAGCGCAGCGGCGGCGCCGGCGGTCGAACCGCCCGTCAGCGCCTCCGCGAACGACGGATGCTCCGTCACGGAGATCCAGTTCTCCATCCCCCCGGTGAAGACGTGGGCATCGGGCCGCACCGCTCCGGACCGGATCTGGCCGAGAACCTCCTCGACGGTGAACGGTCCACTCTGTTGTCCAGCGATCGCTACGTACCAGACCTTCTGTTGTTCGCTCATGGCACTCCTCCACCTTCTTCCACGCCCCGAAAGACGACTTCGAACAGTCGGGGCCAGTTCTTGCCCGTGAGGAGGAAGGTCCCCCTCTCCGGGTTGTAGGCGATTCCGTTCAGGACGTCGACCGAAGCGCGCCCCTCGGTCGACAGGAGACCCGAGGCGTCGACGGTCGCCCGGATCTCTCCGGTGAGCGGATCGATCCGCACGATCGTGTCGGTCGTGAAGACGTTGGCGTAGACCCAGCCCTCTGCGCACTCGAGCTCGTTCAGGCCGCGCAGGGTGGCGCCGGCGAAGCCGACCCGAACCCCGCCGATGACCTCGAAGGTCTCGGGGTCGCGAAAGGTGAGATGCTCCGATCCGTCGCTCATCACGAGCCGGCGACCGTCGTGGCACAGGCCCCAGCCCTGACCAGGATAGCGGTGCTCGGCCACCTTCGAGAAGCTCTTCCGGTCCCAGACGAAGGCCCGGCCCGCGCGCCACGTGAGCTGCACGAGCCGCTCCCCCACCCGTGCCAGCCCCTCGGCGAAGAGATCGGGATCGAGGTCGACCTTGCGCAGCACCTCCCCGCTCTCGAGATCCACCTCGCGAAGGGTCGACTCTCCCTCGAGTCCGGTGCTCTCGAGGAGGCGCTCCCCATCCCAGACCAGACCCTGGGTGAAGGCCGTGGCGTCGTGCGGCCACTCCGCCAGCACCTCGACCCGCAGCCGCTCCACGCCGGGAATCTCGACGAGTCGGGGCTCCGGAGGCAGCGCCCGGCAGGTCGTCGCCCCCGACAGCAGGAGAAGACCCACCCCCGCCGCCGCCAGGGCGCGGCGGGGACGCGGTCGGTGGCTCCGGTGGCGTGCCGGACGTCGTGGCCTCGTCGGTGAGACGACGGACACCGGCCCGCCCTCCTCACCAGGCCGACGGGAGCCTAACGCAGCCGGTTCAGGCACATGCGGCCTCACGGTAAACACTGGGTGCTAGGCCTCCCGGCGTCGCACCAGGACCCAGAAGACCCAGGCCATGGCCGCGAAGGCCACGATACCGATCCAGCGCAGCGCCTCCTCCCCCAGGCCGAGCCCGAGGCCGGGAATCGGACCCTGGTACCAGAAGGCGACGGCTCCCGCGATCACGACGCCCATGAGGCCCTCGCCACCGACGAGCCCGGAGCCGAACAGCACGCCTCGCTCCCGGCGCTCCCCGGCCTCGTCCTCGTCCGCCGCCGAGTGCTCGGCCCACTTCCGCAACATACCGCCCAGGAAGACCGGGACCATCGTCGTCACCGGAAGGTAGACCCCGACAGCGAACGGCAGACTCGGGATCCCGAGAAGCTCCACCACCAGGGCGATGGCCACTCCGATGGCCACCAGATCCCAGGGCAGGGAGCTCTGGAGCACGCCCTCGATCACCAGCTTCATCAGGGTGGCCTGGGGCGCCGGGAGCTCCGCGGTCCCGAAGCCGAAGGCCTTGTCCAGCATGAGCACGGCCAGGCAGACGAAGACGGCCGAGGTCAGGACCCCCACGAGCTCGCCGACCTGTTGCCGACGCGGCGTGGCGCCGAGCAGGAATCCGGTCTTCAGGTCCTGGGAGGTGTCCCCGGCGATCGACGCCGCGATCGCCACGACGCAGCCTACGGTAAGTGCCGCCGCCTTGCCGGCGTCGCCGGTCCATCCCAGGACCAGGAAGACGCCCGACGTCGCCAGCAGCGTCGCGATCGTCATGCCGCTCGTGGGGTTCGAGGTCACGCCCACCAGACCCACGATGCGGGACGACACCGTCACGAAGAAGAACGCCGCGATCACTACGAGAACGGCCGCCAGGAGCCGCGGCCCCACCCCGGTCAGTGCCGAGAAGACCTGCGGCACCAGGCTCATCACCGCAACGAGCAGGACCAGACCGGCGCCGATGACCTTCAGCGGCAGGTCCTGGGCCGTGCGCGCGACGCGACCGGCCGGCCCCTCGGCGAGGCGCTCCCGAAGCTGCCGTGTACCGACCCGGAAGCTCTCGAGCATCATCGGGAGGCTCTTCACCAGGGTGATCAGACCCCCGGTCGCGACGGCGCCGGCCCCGATGTAGCGCACGTATCGGGACCAGATCGCACCCGGCGACATGTCGACGATCGCGTGGACCGTCTCCGGATAGATCGGCACCCCGGCCTTGGCGCCGGCCCAGGCGATGAGGGGGATGATGACCAGCCACGAGAGCAGGCCGCCGCCCACCATGATCGCGCCGATGCGCGGGCCGAGGATGTAGCCGACACCGAACAACGCGGCCGACACGTCGAGCCCCACCTGCCCCTTGCGCAGGAAGGGGATCCGGAAGTCGACCTCCGACGGTACGACCTTCAGCCAGCTCGTCAGGAGCTTGACCAGGCCGCCCGCGGCCAGGCCGCGGAAGACGTTGTGCGCCCGGGATCCGCCCTCCTCGCTGGCGACCAGCACCTCCGCGCAGGCGGTGCCTTCCGGGTACGGCAGGTGACCGTGCTCGCGCTCGATGAGGAAGTGCCGAAGCGGCACCATGAAGAGGATCCCCAGGAGGCCGCCGCACATGGCGAGGAGCGTCATCTGCAGCAACGACGGCGCCAGTCCCCAGAGGAACAGGGCCGGCAGGGTGAAGATCACGCCGCTCGCCACGGAGCTGGAGGCGGAGCCGACGGTCTGGGACAGGTTGGCCTCGAGAACGGAGGTGCCCACGCCCCCGGAGCGCAACAGCCGGAACACCGCGACCGTGAGGACGGCCACCGGGATCGAGGTGGAGATCGTCAGGCCCGCCCGCAGCCCGAGGTAGGCGTTGGCCGCGCCGAAGAGGATGCCGAAGAGAATCCCGAACGCCAGGGACTTGAGGGAGAACTCCGTCGGGCTCTCGGTCGCCGGGACGTACGGCTGCCAGGTCTCGCCCTCGGCCAGCGGCTCGAAAGCCTTGCGGCTCAGTCCCTTCCGTGTCGCCATCTCTTCCTCCCTCCGGTGGTTCCGGTGGGCATGGTACGGCCCGCCCGGCATCGGGTCAATCGCGGTTCCGACCGCTCGGGTGTCAAAGACCCGGGTCCATAGAACAGGACCCGAGGTCGAGCCAAGCCCCTCCTCCGAAGCCGCCGATCGGCTGCCCGGGAGGGGTCTCGGGAGCTCCGGTGGGCGGCGCCGCCTCACGCTGGCGCTCCAGGTGGCGCTCGATCTCGCGGGCGAGCCAGGCGCGGTGCGCCGCCTCGCCACGATCGGAACCGAACACGCCGTCACCCCCCGAGGCCTCGGCGAGGACCCTGCGTGCCCCGTCCGAGGCCAGGGCCCGGACGATTGGGGCGGCCTGCGGATCTTCGGCGAGTCCGATCAGGCGCGCCGTCACGACCTCCTGGACCGCTCGCCGCAACTCGACGTGGCGCGGCGACGCCGGCGGCTCTTCGGGGAAGGCCTTGTCCACGAGGGAGTCGACGACCTCTCCGAGGCCCGGGAGCGCCGGGTCGCGGCGGTGCTGGTCGACGAGCCGAAGAGCCCTCTCGGGGACCAGAAGCCCACCGACCGCCAGGTCCGCGGCGGTGCGAGCCGCGCCCAGGGCGTCGAAGGCGGGCTTGGCGCCCCCGCGGATCTGCTCCCGATTGGTGGAGCGTCCGAACGGGCGGGGGTGGAGCCAGCCCAGGACGTCCTCCGGGATGTCGAGCTCCTCCGGCTCGAGCAGGGAGAGGATCACCCGCACCGCGCGCCGCTGGCGACCCGCGTCGAGCATCTCGACGGGGCCCTGCCCGTCCCCTCGGACCGCGTAGGCGTAGCGCAGGCCACCCACCACCTTCTGGGCGGCCTCGAGCTGGTAGCGGTGACGGAAGTACACCGTCGCCAGGACCTCGTCCAGCATCGACAGGGCCTCGCCGGCCGGCACGTTGCCCGGGCCGAAGGCGGCGAGCGCGCGTCGTCGGACCTCGAGGTCGAGCTCGAGCTGGTCCACCGGGTCCGAGCCGTTGTCCCAGAGACTCGCCCGCGGATCCGCCGCGCCGGCGGGCCGGGCATCCTCGTCCGTCAGGTAGACGAGGCCCCGGTCGAGGCCCTCCTGGACGAGGGCCTGCAGGTACTCCTGCTCCGGGGTGCCGGCGGCGGGCTCGCCGTAGGCCCAGCGCACGCTCAGGAGGTCCCACTCCCCCATGCCCACGTCGTAGGCGGAGGAGACGTCCAGGCCGCCGTCGTCCGCCGGCAGGACCCACGGCGCCGGGTAGTCCATGACCGACTCCCTGCCGTAGACGCTGGCCGCGAAGTTGTGGGCGAAGCCGAGGGTGTGGCCCACCTCGTGCGCGGCGAGCTGGCGGATGCGGGCCAGCGACAGCCGCACCGGGTCGTCGGGCGAGCCGGAGCCCGAGCCGTCCGCCCCCAGGAGCCCCTCGAAGATCCGGCGGTCCTGGCGCACCCGGAGCGATCCGAGAATGACGTGGCCCTTGATGATCTCGCCCGTTCGGGGGTCGATCACGCCTCCGCCGTAGGACCAGCCCCTCGTCTCCCGGTGGACCCACTGGATGACGTTGTAACGGACATCGAGGGGATCGGCCCCTTCGGGCAGCAGCTCCACGCGGTAGGCGTCCTCGTAGCCCGCCGCCGCGAAAGCCTCGGCCCACCAGGAGGCGCCGTCGATGAGTGCCTGCCGAACCTCCTCCGGGGCGCCGCGGTCGACGTAGTAGACGATGGGCTCGACCACGGCCGAGTGCTCGGCCCCGGGGTCCACCTTGTCGAGACGGTGGCGCGAGATCCAGCGCCGCGCGAGCGGAGCGTCCAGCGGCGCCGCGTAGTCCTGGAAGGCGATGCCGAAGGAGGCCATGTGCGGATCGAGCTCGCGCGGGCGGTAGCCAGGGTCGGGCAGACGGACCAGGGAGTGGTGCTGCACCAGGGTGATGGCCGAGGGCTCCGGTGCGGTCCCCCGCACCTCCGAGCCGGGCTTGCTGCCCGCGTAGGTGAGGACCGCTTCCAGCTCGACGTTGTCGGGGAAGACCTTGCAGCCCTCCGCCTGCAGCACACTGCGCTCGGGGTCGAGGCTGAAACTGCCCTGCTCCGCCGCCTCGAGCCGCGCGGGGATGTCGTGCGCGTCCCGCACGACGAACGGGGTGATCTCGACGAGGGCCCGGCCGTCCTCGGCCTCGGCCAGGATCTTGCCGGCCCAGAGCACCGAGGTCGCGAACGACTCCCGGGCCGCGCGGCGCTCGTCCTCCCGATCCGTGAGCGCGCGGAATCGCGTGTTCTCCTGCTCCACGAGCAGACGCCCGCCGAGTCGCCGCAGGCGCACGAGCCGGGAGTCGCCGAGCTGCCCCCGGTCCAGTCCCACGGGGTTCGAGCCGAGGCCGCTGACCAGACCCTCCACGTAGAGGAGGCGGGCGATCTCTCCCGAGTCCCCGGTCGCCGCCGGAAGCTCGAGGAGAACCCGGCCCTTCTTGCGGTCCAGGTGCAGGGTCAGGAGGCCCGACAGGGCCTCGGTGCCCTCGAGGGCCGCGTCGAAGCTGGGCGCTTCCGCGGCGTCACCCTCCGAGCTCCGCACGGGGGCGGGGGTACCGACGACCAGCCCGACGAGCAGGATGGTGGCGAGGTGCGCGATGGCGAGACGGTGCATGGGATCTCCTTGCGAGCTGGGTGTTCGAGGCGGCCGGGTGCGGACCGCGGGCCCGGCGACGGATGCTACCGCACCTTCCGGTGGTTCATCCCGCCCGGTCGTTCATCCCGCGCGCCACCTCGCCTCCCAGAGCGACGAGGGCGATCAGGTTGGGCACGGCCATGATGCCGTTGAGGAGGTCTCCCCAGGCGAAGATCATGCGCGGGGTCGCCACCGAGCCGCCCAGAATGGCCAGACAATAGAGGATCCGATACGGCCGTCGCGCCCGCGGACCCATCAGGTAGGCGGCGCACTGCTCCCCGTAGAAGGCCCACGCGATGAGGGTGGAGAGACCGAAGAGCAGCGACGAGGCCAGCACGAGGGGGCCGCCCAGCGGTCCGAGCGCCTCGCCGAAGGCCGCCGCCGTCAGGGCGCTCGAGTCGAGACCCGAGGTCCACACGCCGGTGACGAGGAGCGCCAGACCCGTCGCGGACGAGACCACCAGGGTGTCGAGCAGCACACCGAGCATCGCCACCCCACCCTGCTGGTACGGGTCGCTCACCCGAGCCGAGGCGTGCGCGATCGGCACCGATCCGGTCCCGGCCTCGTTGGAGTAGACGCCTCGCGCCACGCCGAAGCGGAACGCCTCCCGCACTCCCGCGCCGAGGAAGCCACCGGACGCCGCCACCGGAGAGAAGGCGTTTGTGAAGACCAGCTCCAGAGCCGCCGGGATCTGTCGCCAGAACACGGCGAGGACCGCCGCCGCCCCCGCGAGGTACAGGACGCCCATGACCGGTGCCAGCCACTCGGACACCCGGGCGACGGAGCGCACGCCGCCGAGGACGGCGAGACCGGTCA
>CAJQNK010000166.1 GCA_905479655.1 uncultured bacterium
GCTCCGATTGCTTCCGGCTGGAGCGACCAGTTGCCGGGTGGGATTCGCACCCACTGAAAGTCGCCGGCTTTACACGGCGTACTGAGAAGGGCAGGCTAGAAGCCCCCGTCGTCGAACAGCCCGAGCTGCCTCCCCTCCCCCAGCACCTCGCCCAGGTCCAGCCCGGCCGCCTCCAGGATGGGCGCGGCGACCGGCCGCAACTGCCTCTCCAGGTAGTGACCGTAGTCCAGGGCGTGCTCCCGGGCGGCGGCCGGCTCCGGGCCGGCCACGGTGACGACGTAGGCGACCCGGCCGCGGCGTCGTCCCTCCTTGCGGGCGGCGGCGACGTGGGGCGGCGTAGTGGAGACGTAGGCGTCCGGACTCTTGCGCAGGCGCTTGCGGTAGACCAGGCGGTCGTCCAGGCGGCCGGCACGCAGGTCGGCGACGATCCGGCGCAGCGGCTCGGCCAGCGGCAGGCCGAGAAAGAGGCGGCGGAAGAGCTCGCGCTGGGCGTCGCGCGCCAGCTCCGTCCAGTCGCTGCGCACCGCTTCCAGACCCACGAGCACGACCTCGGGCTCGGCCCCCGTCTCCACCAGGCCCGCGTAGCGCTTGCGGGCGCCCCCACGGCCGTGGCGCAGGGGCGGCAGGAAGAAGCGGCGGTAGAGCCGCTCCAGCTCCAGCTCGAGGCGGCTCTCGACGCCCCAGGTCGAGCGGATGTGCGCCGCCAGGGCCTCCTGCAGGCGACGGCCCAGCGCCTCCGCCTCCGCGCGGGCGGCCTCCGGTGCCTCCGCCGCCAGCGCGACGAACAGGCTGTCGGTGTCGCCGTAGAGCACCCGCTGGCCCCACGCCTCCACCCGGTCCCGCGACCAGGTGAGGAGCTCTCGCCCGAAGCCGGTGATGGCGTTCGTGAGGCGAGCGTCGCGGAAGCGGCAGCCGTCGGCGCCCAGCACGCCGTAGAAGGAGTTCATGAGGATCTTGATCGCGTGGCTCGCCGTTCCGTCGCCTCGCTCGAGCGCCTCCGCCCGCCGCGGTACCAGCTCGTCCAGCAGGCCCGGGAGCACGCCGGGCTCCCGCCGGAACCGGGCGCCGTTGGGGGCGACGACCGCGTCCTCGGCATCCTCCCCCTCCTCCAGCAGACCGGCCGGGTCGATCTGGAAGGTGCGGATGATCGACGGGTACAGGCTCCGAACGTCGAAGGCCGCGACCCACCCGTGGAGGCCGACGCGGGGTCGCAGCACGAGTCCCCCCGACCCCGCTTCCGCCGCGGGCTCGTCGGCCCGCGGCGTGGGCCCCACCAGCCTCCGGCGGTGGAGCGCCGAGCGATACAGCAGGTCGAACGCCGCAATGGACGAGGCCACGCGGTCCGGAGGCAGGCCGGTGAGCAGGCTCCGCTCCACCGCCAGCTCCACGAGGTGGAGCTCTTCCAGGATCTGCGTCACCAGGCGGGCGTCCTCCAGGTTGTAGGCCACCAGCGCCGGTCGATCCTCCCGGAACAGGCGCAGGATCTCGCCCGCCCGGTCGCTCCCCTTCAGGAGCTTGCCCCGCCCGAGAACCTCCCGCGACACGGCCTCGAGACTCATCGACTCGAAACGCAGAAAGGCACCGCGCACCAGATCGACGCCGTCGAGGACGAGCCGCCCCCTCACGTCGGCTACCCAGGGTCGACGCGGCGAACGGGCCCGGCGCACCCGCAGGGGCGCGCCGTCCCGGCCGAGACGGAGCCGCACGCCGACCCGCTGGGCCACCGCGGCGAGCACCCGCAGGTCGAACCCGACCACGTTCCAACCGGTGAGGACGTCCGGGTCGAGCTCCCGGACCTTCTCTTCCAGGCGCCGAAGCAGGTCGGCCTCCGTTGGCAGACACTCCTCCTCCTCGACCGTGGAGAAGCCCTCCGGGGTCAACAGCAGGACCTCCTCGGCGCCGCAGCCATGGAGCGCCACCGACAGCAGCCGCCGGCCGCGCGGGTCGGTCTCGATGTCGAGGGAGAGGAGCCGCAACTCGGGCACCCAGGGCTCCGCCGTCACCTCGGGGTCGTCGAAGGCGACGTCGACCCCGCGATCCGCCCGCCCGACCCCACGGATCCTCACGGCGCTCCGCAGATTCCTCTCGATCCGGTAGCGGTCGGCGGGGCGCGCGTCGGCCTCGTGGCACGCGACTCCGGCCCCCTCGAGCCGGCGGCGGGCCTCGTCGCGCTGCCGACGATTCCGGGCGTCGATCCGCAGGAGCGGCCGTCGCCGCAGGCTCCGCCACCCCGAGGGTCGAGGATCGAGACCGAGTCGCCGCGCCGCTTCCGCGCCCGTGGCGTCGATCCAGAAGCCCGGGTCGACGCGGGTGTCGCGTACGCGGAAGCTCCTGCCGTCCTCCAGGCGGCCCCAGAAACGCACGACGGGCCGCCCGTTCGCCTCGCCGTCCCGCCAGTCGAGGACGAAGCCGCGGAGAGGGGGACTCGGCAGATCGGCCACGACCCGCCCTCGCTCACGCGGGGCCACGCTGGCGGGCCTGGCCCCGCCTACTCCCGTTCCATCAGGAGGCCGGTGGACGCGGTGACCCCCGGCGCCAGGGCCTCGAGAACGATCCAGACTGCGACTCCGACGAGCGACACGACGGCCTCCTCTCCCGCCGATCATACGACGCGCACGCCGCGGTCGCGTAGGGGCCCCGGCGTGGCCTCCTTCCAACGCAGCGAAGAGCGAGATCGTGCCGTTTCGGCGGTAGTCGTGGGATTGCCGCTCGGCTTGGCTTGCTCGCGGGGCGGCTCACTCTACGGGTACACCGAACGCCGCGATCACGCACGCCAATCCCGCAAGGCTCGCGTATGCGACGGAAGGCCCGCGGGCTCCACGCGCGTAGGCCGACGTCGCGGCAACACCACACTGCAGCGCGTAGTAGACGGCGAAGGCCCGCGAGGCGAACGTGATGATCTCGAAGACGTCCGCACTCCAGGTCAGAAGAAGTCCGCCGCCGACGACAGAAGCGTAGCCGACCCGAGCTGTCCATCGTCCGCCGGAGATCTCATGAACCAGACCACCGCAGCCCGCCGTGTCGGCCACCGCGGCGCTGAACTGAGCGGCCAGGGCAGCAGTGACGAGCATCGCCGGGAGCACCGGCGCCACGACTGCCGCCACACCGATGATCGCGGTCTCGCTCTCCCCGATGCCGTCGGCCGAAAAAGACACGCTCATCAACGCGACGTAGACGACGTAGATCGCCGTCGAGATCCACTGTGCTGCCCGCATGGTTCGGATCCGCGTCGCGCCGTCGTGCTCCTCGCCCAAGTATCGAGACGTCTCGAAGCCCTGCACAGTGATCACCAAGCCGAACGCTACGAACAGCGAACGCAACCCGGCGACATGGGTCGGGTCGTCGACCGTCCTCCCCTCGATCGCGAGCCTCGCTGCGTAGCATCCAAGTCCGAGCGTCAGCCCGGCGATGATCGACAGTTTGAGACCGACGGCGCCCTCCTCGAGAACCTCTAGTCGTGCGAGGCCATGCCGGAATCCGTAGACGCCGATGAAGCAGAACACCG
>CAJQNK010000167.1 GCA_905479655.1 uncultured bacterium
GGAGAGGTCCTCGAGGTCGGCGAGATCCGCCTCGACGTTCCCGGACACCGGCTGAGCGTGGCCCGGGACGAGGTGCCGGTGACGGCCACGGAGTTCCGCCTCCTCAAGGTGCTGATCCTGCGTCGCGGCAGGGTCCAGACCCGCAGCCAGCTCCTCTCCGAGGTCTGGGGTTACGCCGAGGAGGTCGACAGCCGGACCGTCGACACCCACATCCGACGTTTGCGCAAGAAGCTGGGGTCCGAGGCCGAGCGAATCGAGACCGTCATCGGCGTCGGCTACCGGCTCGCCCCCTAGCAGCCCGTGGTGCCCAGGGTCTCCGTCCGCCTCCGTTCGGCGCTCCTCCTGCCGGCGCTGGCCGCGCTGCTGGTCGCCGCGGCCCTCCTGCTGACCCTCCTGCCCGATCTCGTGCGCACGGCCGCGGCGCGCCAGATGGACGACACCCTGACCCTGCTCTCCTCGACCATCGTGGAGACCGTGACGGAGGGTGGGGACCTCCAGTCCCGGGTGGAGTCCCTGACCCGCAACACGAACCTGCGGATCAGCGTTCTCGACCCGGCGGGTCGCACCCTGGCCGACAGCCACCAGGGGTCGCCGGCCCGCACCGAGGAAGGGAACGCGCCGGAGGTGGCGCAGGCCGTCACCCAGGGCCGCGGCTCGTCCATCCGCGACGACCGACTCCACGACCAGGCCGTCATGTACCGGGCCGCCGTGCTGGCTCTCCCCGACGGCGAGCGCCTCGTCCTGCGACTGGCCGAGCCCCTGGACGACCTGCCGGTGCTCAGGGGCCACCAGGTGCGGGCGGTCACGGTGGCCATCGCCGCGGCCCTGCTCGCCGCGCTGACCGTCTCGCTGTGGCTCGACCGGCGCCTGTTCCGACCCCTCTCCGCACTGATCGGTGACGCCAACCGACTGGCCTCAGGGGAGTTCGACCACCTCCCGACGGAGGCCCGGGAGGAGGAGATCGTCTCGCTCTCCAGGGCCCTGCGGCGCCTCGGGGAGGCGGTTCAGGGCCGGATCCGCGCGGCGCGCGAGGAGAGGAACCACTTCGAGTCGATCCTGTCCAGCATGTCCGAGGGCGTCCTGGTGACCGACGACCGGGGACGGGCGGAGCTCGCCAACCCGGCCTTCGCACGGCTCTTCGACCTGCCCGGCCGGGTAGCGGGTCTCACTCCAGCCGAGATCACACGCCAGCCCCGGCTGGGGGAGATCGTCGAGAAGGTCCTCCGCGAGGGGCTCCCCGCCCACGCGGAGATCGAGCGCTTCGGGCCGACCGGACGCACCCTCCTGCTCACGGCCACGCCGCTGGGCGGCGACCGCCAGGGAGCCGTGGTCGTGGCCGAGGACATCTCGCCGACCCTGCGCCTGGCCGAGGTCCGCCGCGACCTGGTGGCCAACGTCTCCCACGAGCTGAAGACGCCGCTCGCGGCGATCCGCGGCTACGCCGAGACCCTCCAGGAGGGCGCGCTGGAGGATCCGCGCATCGCCAGGAGCTTCCTTGGGCGGCTCCTCTCCCAATGCCACCGTCTGGAGCTGCTGCTGGAGGACCTGCTCATCCTCTCCCGGCTCGAGAGCCCGGAAGCGGTGGCCGACCGCCGCGCCGTCGACCTCCGCGCCCTCGCGACGAAGATGGCCGAGCTGGCGGCGGCGAAGGCGACGGAGAAGGGGGTGTCGGTCGAGGTCGTCGGAGAGGCGGTCACGGTGCTCTCGGGCGAGGTGGGGGCGCTGGAGCGCATGATCCTGAACCTGCTGCAGAACGGTGTGAAGTACAACCGGGCCGGCGGCCAGGTCCGCGTGGCGGTCCGCCGACAGGACGACCTCGCGGTGCTCGAGGTGGCCGACACCGGGATCGGCATCCCCGCGGCCGCCCTGCCCCGGGTGTTCGAGCGCTTCTACCGGGTGGACCGGGGCCGCGCGCGCGACGAGGGCGGCACGGGACTGGGCCTGGCCATCGTCAAGCACGCCGCCCAGATCCATGGCGGCTGGGTCGAGGCCGAGAGCGAGCACGGCCGGGGCTCCACCTTCCGGGTCACGCTCCCCATCGGGCGCTGAGCGACGACCGGCCGGCCGTCAAACGGCTGTCACCTCGTCGTCGCAGCTTCGCGGCCTCGCCGTCGCACGGTCGCTCCACGGCGACCCTAGGCTGCCTCGTGAGCCGGCGCCGCGTCGACCGCTCGAAGCGCTCGGGACCGCGGCGCCGCCACCTGATGGAGATCGAGAGCTCCTTCCCAACCGGCCCGGCGGTCGTCCGACCGGGGCCTTCCGCGAAAGAAAGAGGAGAGAACCAATGAAGCTCAGCCTCGAGAACGCCCCGCTCCTGGCGGTCGCCGTGCTCCTTTGCGCGCCGGCGGCGCAGGCGGACGACTGGGTGGCGAAGTGGTCCAACGGTCACAAGATCGAGTCCGAGGACGGCGCCTTCAAGTTGAAGTTCGGTGGCCGGATCCAGGCCGACTACACGTTCGTCAGCCCTGACAGCGAGCTCGAGGACGGCTACCAGGGCGACGGCTTCGAGTTCCGCCGCGCCCGCCTGTTCTTCGAGGGCACCGTCTACGAGCGTGTCAGCTTCAAGGCCCAGTACGACTTCACGGGCGGCGAAGCCGACTTCAAGGACGTCTGGATCGGTCTGAACTACAACTGGGGCCAGATGCGCTTCGGACACTTCAAAGAGTACTTCAGCCTCGAGGAGCTCACCAGCTCGAAGTACCTCGCCTTCCTGGAGCGCTCCCTGCCCATCGAGGCCTTCGCGCCGAGCCGTAACTCGGGCATCGGGGCCCACGGCAAGCGCGGGGACAAGTTCAACTGGGGGATCGGCTACTTCTACGACGCCGACGACTTCGGCGTCAGCGAGAACGAGAACCGGACCCACCTCACGGGACGCGTCGGCTTCCGCCCGATCTACGAGGACAAGGGCCGGCGGATGCTCCACGTCGGCCTGGCCTTCACCACGAAAGACATCGAGGACGGCGGCACGCAGCGCTTCCGGGCCCGCCCCGAGGCGCACTTCGCCAACCGCCTGGTCGACACGGGCTCTTTCGCCTCCGACGGCTCCACCGCCCTCGGCCTCGAGCTCGGCGGCGTGTTCAACCGGTTCTGGTTCGCCGGGGAGTACATCTCCACCGACGTCGACGCTCCCTCGGTCGGCGACCCGACCTTCGACGGCTACTACGCCCAGGCCGGCTTCTTCCTCACCGAGGACCACCGCCGGTTCAAGACGTCGTCCGGCGGCTTCGACCGCCAGAAGCCCTCCTCGCAGTGGGGCAAGGACGGCGGTCGCGGCGCGTGGGAGATCGCTGTCCGCTTCTCCAGCCTCGACCTCACCGACGGCGCCGTCACCGGCGGCGAGCAGGACAACCTCACGCTCGGCCTGAACTGGTACCCGAACCCGGCGACCCGGTTCATGCTCAACTGGGTCCGGGCCGACGTCACGGACTTGGGCACGTCGGACGCCATCCTCGCCCGCTGGCAGGTCGACTTCTGATCGACCGCTCCCCGGCCGGCGGCGCCTCCCTGGTGCCGCCGGTCGTTTCCTGCTAGAAGTATCCGGGCGACCCGCCACGGGTTCGACTCAGCGACGCGGGCGCTGGAGGCGACACCGCCCCACGAACCCGGAGACCACCATGGAGCGACACATTCATCAGCAGCTCGAAGAGGTCCGCCAGAGCCTCCTGGCGATGGGCGGCAAGGTCGAGGAGATGATCGGCGTGGCGATCGCCGCCCTGGTGGAGAGAGACCGGGACAAGGCTCGAGCCGTCATCGCCCGAGATCGCGACATCGACGAACTGGAGGTCTCCATCGACCACAAGTGCCGGACGGTGTGGGCGACCCAGCAACCGACGGCGGTCGACCTGCGGTTCCTCATCGCCGTCACCAAGATCACCAACGAGCTGGAGCGGATCGGCGACTCCGCCGTCAACATCGCGCAGTCCGCCGAAATCCTGGCCGACGAGCGGCCGCTCAAGCCCTACGTCGACGTGCCCCGCCTCACCGAGATCGCCCAGAGCATGGTCCGCGACGCGCTCGATGCGTTGATGCAGAGGGACACCGCGAAGGCCCTGGAGGTCTGCGCCCGGGACGATCGGGTGGACGCGCTGTACAACCAGCTCTTCCGCGAGCTGGTGAAATACATGGCCGAGGACCCGCGCACCGTGGGGCGGGCGCTGCAGGTCCTGCTCGTGACCCGCAACCTCGAGCGGATCGCCGACCACGCGACCAACGTCGCGGAGGACGTCATCTACTACGTCGAGGGGCGGGATATTCGCCACTCCGGGAGCTGAGCCCGCTCTGCGCAGGGCCCCGACCCGCGACAGGGTGTCACCCGAGCGTCACGGATCTGTCGTGTCTCCGCCACCGGAGGCGGGCACACTGCAGTGGTCCGTGAGTGCGGACCCCTCCGCGCCACGTACGCCTCCGAGCCCTGGTGGGAAGGAGTGTCCCACCGCCCTCCCCGATAAGACAACCAACGTGAGGAGAGTGAAGCGATGAAGAAGATCGTCGTCTTCGGCCTGGCCGCGATGCTGCTCGTCGGTGTCGCCGCGCACGCCCAGAGGGACCAGATCCGGATCGTCGGGTCGTCCACCGTCTATCCGTTCGCCACCAAGGTCGCCGAGCAGTTCGGCAGGAGCACGCAGTTCAAGACCCCCGTCATCGAGAGCACCGGCTCCGGCGGCGGCCTGAAGCTCTTCTGCGCCGGCGTCGGCGTGGAGTACCCCGACATCACCAACGCCTCGCGCGCCATCAAGGAGTCGGAGGTCGAGACCTGCAAGCGCAACGGCGTGACGGAGATCACCGAGGTCAAGATCGGCTACGACGGCATCGTGCTGGCGAACTCCAGCCGTTCGGGCCCGATGTCGATCTCGCTGCGCAACCTCTGGCTCGCCCTGGCCAAGGAGGTCCCGGCCGGCGATGGTCACCTCCAGGCCAACCCGTACGAGAAGTGGTCGGATGTCGACCCCTCCCTGCCGGGCGTCGAGATCGAGGTCCTCGGACCACCGCCCACCTCCGGCACCCGGGACGCCTTCGTCGAGCTCGCCATGGAGGGCGGCTGCAAGACGTTCGACTGGATCTCCGCGATGAAGAAGACGGACAAGGACCGCTACGAGGCCGTCTGCCACGGTATCCGCGAGGATGGCGCGTACGTCGAGGCCGGCGAGAACGACAACCTCATCGTCCAGAAGCTCGAGGCCAACGCGGCCGCCTTCGGCATCTTCGGGTTCAGCTTCCTCGACCAGAACCAGGACAAGCTCCAGGGCTCCGTGATCGAGGGCGTCGTGCCCACGTTCGACGCCATCGCCGAAGGCGAGTACCCGGTCTCCCGGCCGCTCTTCTTCTACGTCAAGGGGGCCCACGCGAACGTCATCCCCGGCATGAAGGAGTACGTGGAGGAGTTCACCTCCGAGCGCGCCTGGGGCGAGGGCGGCTACCTCTCCGACGCAGGTCTGATCCCGCTGCCGGACGCCGAACGCTCGAAGGTCCAGAGCGAGGCCCGCTCGATGGCGAGCAACGTCGGCTGACCCGACCCCTCGACCCCTCGACCCGCCCGCACCGGCGGCCCCGGGGTCGCCGGCGCGCCCTTCGTGGACGCCCCGCCTTGCGCCCAGTAGGCTCGGACGACCGGAGATTCCGATGAGCATCTGGATCATCGCAGCGACGCTTCTCGTCGTATCCGCTCTGGGCTACCGAGCGGGCCGTGCCAAAGCTCTGTCCCTCGTCGGGCACGCCCGCGAGCTGAACTCCCTGCCCGGGTACTACGGCTCGTGGGTCATCCTCTGGGGGGTGCTGCCGGCGACCCTCCTGCTCCTCTCCTGGGTCGCCCTCCAGCCGATCGTCCTGGATCAGCTCGTCGTGGCCGGTCTCCCTCAGGAGATCGCGGCGCTCGAGCCCAGCCGCCTGGGCCTGTTTCTCAACGACGCCCAGAACCTGGCTTCCGGCAACATCGTGAGCCGCGAGGTGGACGAGACCCTGACCGCCGCCGCGGCACGCTACCGGGATCTTGGGAGCCTGGCCTCGGCCGCTCGCGCCGGCTCCGTCGTCCTGCTGACGCTCGCGGGGATGACCCTCGCCTACCGGCGCATCAACCGCCGCCTCCGGGCGATGGTCAAGGTCGAACGGGCCTTCGAGCTGATCCTCGCGACCGGCTCCACCATCGCCATCTTCACCACCATCGGCATCGTGCTCTCCCTGCTGTTCGAGGCCATCCGCTTCTTCCGTCTGGTGCCCCTGACGGAGTTCCTCTTCGGACTCGAGTGGAGTCCGCAGACCGCCCTGCGAGCCGATCAGGTCGGAAGCTCCGGCGCCTTCGGCGCCATCCCTCTTCTCGCCGGCACGTTCCTCGTGAGCCTGATCGCCATGATGGTCGCGGTGCCCATCGGGCTCTTCTCCGCGATCTACATGTCCGAGTACGCGGCGCCTCGTGTCCGCGCCGTCGCCAAGCCGGTCCTGGAGATCCTGGCCGGAGTGCCCACCGTCGTCTACGGCTTCTTCGCCGCCCTCACGGTCGCTCCCCTGTTCCGCGGCGCGGGCGAGGCGATCGGCCTCTCGGTCTCGTCGGAGAGCGCGCTGGCGGCGGGGGGGGTGATGGGGATCATGATCATCCCCTTCGTCTCCTCCCTCTCCGACGACGTCATCAGAGCCGTTCCGCAGAGTCTGCGCGAAGCCTCCTACGGGCTGGGCGCGACCCAGTCCGAGACGATCCGCAAGATCATCTTCCCCGCGGCCCTGCCGGGAATCGTCGGCGGCATCCTGCTGGCCGTCTCGCGGGCGATCGGCGAGACCATGATCGTCGTGATGGCGGCCGGCCTGGCCTCGAACCTGACGGCCAACCCCCTCGAGGCCGTGACGACGGTGACGGTGCAGATCGTCACGCTCCTCATCGGCGACCAGGAGTTCGACAGCGCCAAGACCCTGGCGGCCTTCGCGCTGGGGTTGATGCTCTTCTTCATCACCCTCGTCCTGAACGTCGTCGCCCTGCATGTGGTCCGGAGGTATCGGGAGCAGTATGAGTAGCGACATGGCCTCCGGCCGGAACCCGAACCTCACCACCCAGGCGGTGGCGAAGAGCCTGAGGCGGCGCTACCGAGCCGAGCGCCGCTTCAAGGCCGTCTGCATCGGCGCCCTCGGCCTCGCCCTGACCTTCCTCGCCGTCCTTTTCCTGTCCATCGGCCTCGAGGCCTACACGGCCTTCTGGCAGCACTGGATCGCGCTGGACATGACCTACGACGCGGAGCTGCTCGACCCGACCGGCACGCGCAATCCCGAGGAGCTGGCGCGCGGCAACTACAACCTCGTGGTGCGCGGCGCCCTCCAGGAGCTGTTCCCGGAGGTGGAAGGGCGTTCGGATCGACGGGCCCTGGCCTCGCTGGTCTCCAGCGGAGCCGGCTACCGCCTCCAGGAGCGGGTCGTCGAGGATCCGTCGCTCGTGGGCACCAGCGAGCGCGTCTGGGTCCTGGCGGACGACGACATCGACATGCTCCTGAAGGGGCACATCTCGCGCGACGTGCCCGAGGGCGCACGACGGGTGAGCGACCAGCAGATCGCGTGGATCGACCATCTCGGCGAGGAGGGTCGGGTCGAGTCCCGCTTCAACGCCCGGTTCTTCCGCTCCGGCGACTCCCGAGAGCCCGAGCTGGCGGGCATCTGGGGCGCCGCCGTCGGCTCCGCCTACACGCTCCTGGTGACCCTCCTCCTGTCGTTCCCCCTGGGGGTCTCGGCCGCCCTCTATCTCGAGGAGTTCGCGCCCAGGAACCGCTGGACGGACCTCATCGAGGTCAACATCAACAACCTGGCGGCCGTGCCGTCCATCGTCTTCGGGCTCCTGGGACTGGCCGTGTTCCTCAACTTCCTGCATCTGCCGCGCTCCGCGCCGCTGGTCGGAGGCCTCGTCCTGAGCCTCATGACGCTGCCCAGGATCATCATCCCGGCGCGGGCCGCCCTCCAGGCGGTGCCCCCGTCGATCCGCGAGGCGGCCTACGGCCTCGGGGCATCCCCGATGCAGGTGGTCTTCCACCACGTCCTCCCTTTGGCCCTGCCGGGCATCCTCACCGGCACCATCATCGGCATGGGGCAGGCCCTGGGCGAGACCGCGCCCCTCCTGATGATCGGCATGGTGGCGTTCATCGTCGACATCCCGTCGACCCTGACCGATCCGGCCACCGTCCTGCCGGTCCAGATCTACCTGTGGGCCGACTCGCCGGAGCGCGCGTTCGTGGAGAAGACCTCCGCCGCCATCCTGTGCCTGCTCGGGTTCCTCATCCTGATGAACCTGGCCGCCGTCGTGCTCCGGCAGCGCACCGAGAAGAAGTGGTGACCGGCGGTGGGCGGTGGGCCCGCCGGCTCAACCGAAACGGCCGGTGATGTAGTCCTCGGTCTCCTGCTTCTGCGGCTTCACGAAGAGCTCGTCGGTGATGCCGTACTCGATGAGATCGCCGAGATAGAGGAAGGCCGTGTAGTCGGAGATGCGGGCGGCCTGCTGCATGTTGTGGGTGACGATGATCTGCGTGTACTCGGTCTTCAGGCTCTGCATCAGCTCCTCGATCTTCGCCGTGGCGATGGGGTCGAGGGCCGAGCAGGGCTCGTCGAACAGGATGATCTCGGGCTGCGTGGCGATGGTGCGGGCGATGCACAGTCGCTGCTGCTGTCCGCCCGAGAGACCGGTCGCCGTGTCCTCCAGGCGGTCCTTGACCTCGTCCCACAGCGCCGCACCGCGCAGACTCCTCTCGACGATTCCGTCCAGCTCCTGCTGGTTCCGGATCCCCTGGATGCGGCAACCGTAGGCGACGTTCTCGTAGATCGACTTGGGGAACGGGTTCGACTTCTGGAACACCATCCCGACCCGCTTGCGCAGCAGATTGACATCCGTGTCCTCGTTGTAGATCGACTCTCCGTCGAGCGTGACGTCCCCCGTCACCCGGGCGATGGGCACCAGGTCGTTGAGGCGGTTCAGGCAACGCAGGAGGGTGGACTTGCCGCAACCGGAGGGGCCGATGAACGCGGTGATCTCGTTCTTCGGGATCTTCATGGAGATGGCGTTCAGCGCCTGCTTCGAACCGTAGTGCACGCCGAGGCCGTGAACCTCGAGGATCGGGTTCGCGATGTCGGGGTTCAGGGCCGGATCGAGCCCCGTCGTCGAGTTCGCGATGGGCGCTGCGGCAAGGTCGTTCATGGGGAAGCTCCGGATTCGTCGATGGGCGGACGGGGAGATGCAGGCCGGACCCGTTCGACGGATCCTCGCCGAAGCTACCCGAGAATCGGAGACTTGACGGGTCCTTGGGTGTAACAGATCGGTGACAGCACGGAGCGGCCTCAGCTCGCCGCCGGGCGGCCGACCGTGATCTTCAGCTCGTCCGGGCGGATCCAGCGCCGGGCGGCGTCGTCGACCGCCTCGCGGGTCGCCTCCCGCCAACCGCGGGTCCGCCACTCGGGACGATCCAGCGGCAGGCCCAGCAGCTCGGCGAGGACCAGCCGCGGCGCCCACTGGCGGGCCGTCTCACGGCCGAACGGCTCGCGCCCGAGCAACCAGGCGCGCGCCGCGGCGAGCTCGGTCTCCAGGACCCCGTGCTCGACCACCCGGCGCAGCTCCTCGACGGCTCCGTCGATCACGCGCTCGACCGTCTCGTCGGCCGTCGCCACCCACACGCCCAGGTGGCCCGGATCGGTGGAGGCTCCCACCACCGTGCCGACCTGGACCCCGTAGGCCAGGCCGTCGCGCTCCCGGATCCGTTGCGGCAGCCGGCCGTCGAGGCCGGCGCCGGCGCCGAGGATCACGCCGAGGAGCTCCAGGAGCGGATGATCCCGATGTCCCAGCTCGAGGGTGCGGTGCCCGAGCAGCACCTGCGCCTGGCCCTCCCCGCCACAGACCAGCTCCCGTCGGCGCTCGGGCCGCCCCCTCGGCTCGACCTCCTCGTCCGGGGCCCCGGTCCGCTCCGGCGCCGCCCGGAACCGGCGATGGACCTCGGCCTCGACCTCGTCCGGATCCACCTCCCCCGCCACGACCACGACCACGCCGCGCGCCATCGAGGCCCGATGGAACCGCCCACAGGAGTCGGCGATCTCGTCCGGCGACCCCCGAAGCTCGCCCTGGAGCGGCCGGGAGCGCGGATGCGGTCGGTACAGGTGGTCGAGGAAGGCGAAGCCGGCTCGAGCCTCCGGGGTGTCCAGGAGACTCTCCAGCTCCCCGGCCGCCTGGCGAGCGACCCAGGCCGCCCGGTCCGCCGGGAAGGCCGGTTCGAGCGACAGCTCCGCGGCCCACTCCACCGCCTTGCGCCACTCCCGGGCCAACGCGTCCACGGCCAGGCCGTGACCGTCGAGGGAGGCGAAGCCCGAGATGGCCACGCCCCGGGCCTCGGCCTCGTCGGCCACTCGTCGCCAGTCCCTCTCGCGGCTCCCCTCGGTGAGCGATCGCCCCGTGACCAGCGCCAGGCCCGGCGTCGGCTCCCGTCGCATCCCCCCGCGCAGGAAGACCCGGACGGAGACCACCGGCGCGCCCAGGACGCGCTGGCAACGGAAGACGACCCGCTCCGGCGCCGTCGGCGGCTCCGTCCTCACCGGCTCGCCTCCGCGTCGGGAAGCGACCAGCCGATCACCCCCTCGACGGCCGGAGGAAGACACCGGGAGGCGACCCGGGTGACGTCACCGGTCGTCAGGTCGAAGAGAGCCTCCAGCTGACGGTCGGGCAGGTCCGCGGCGTAGAAGCTCAAGGCCCAGGCCAGGCTCTGCGCCTGTTGGTGGATCCTCTCGTGGCCGAAGATCCAGTCGGCCTCGAGGACGCTCCGCGCTCGTTCGAGCTCGTCGGGCTCCGGGCCGGCCGCGGCGGCCTCCAGGCACTCGAGGAGCCTCGCCTCGGCCCGCTCCGGCTCGACGCCGGGCACCAGCTCGGCCGAGATCTGGAGGTATCCCGGCTCCACCGAGTCGCCGAAGTCCACGGAGAGGTCCTGGAAGAGCTGCTCCTCGTCGACCAGCGCGCGCACCAGGCGACTCCCCCGCGTGCCGCCCAACCAGGTGGCGAGGAGACGGACGGCCGGCGCCGTCTCGTGGTCCGCGGGCGGCGCGGGCAGGACGACCAGCAAACGGGCGGTCTCTCCGGCCCGCCGCACCACCCGTCTCCACCGGAAGCCGTCCCGCGACGCCGCGGCGACCTCCACCCTCGGCGGCGGCTCCCGCGGAGGCAGGTCCCCGAAGCGAGCCTCCGCCTCGTCCAGCGCCTCCGGCCCGACATCCCCGGCCACCACGAGTACCGCGTTGCCGGGACCGTAGCGGCGGTGGTGGAAGCCCGCGAGCTGCTCGCGGGCGATCCCGGCCAACGTCTCCGGGCTCCCCAGGACGGAACGACCGTAGGGGTGGCCATCGAAGAAGGCGGCGTTGACCTGCTCGTTCAGCGCGTCCCAGGGGTCGTTGCGATAGCCGGCGATCTCCTCGAGGATCACCCGTCGCTCCGCCTCGATCTCGGCCGGATCGAGCAGCAGAGCCTCCATCCGGTCCCGCTCGATCGCGAGCGCCCGGGTCCAGGCTCCGGAGGAGAAGGTGAACCAGTAGGCGGTCAGGTCGTGGCTCGTATAGGCGTTGTTGGAGCCTCCGAGCGCCTGGGTCAGCCGGTCCACCTCGCCGGGTCCGTAGCGCCGGGTGCCCTTGAACATCATGTGCTCCAGGAAGTGGGCGATCCCGCCCTCGGCCGGCATCTCGTCCCGTGTGCCGACCCGGTAGGCGACCACCGTGGAGACCAACGGCGCCCGCCGGTTGGAGAGCACGGCCACGGTGAGCCCGTTGGCCAGCGCCCTCACCCGCGCCGAGCCGAAACCGAAGCCCGCCCGCGCCGTCAAAAGGGTCGATCCTCGAGGAGGTACGGGGTGACCCGTCGACGCGGGTAGCGATGCCGGGAGCGGGTCACGAAGGCGCCCGAACGGTCGTCCCAGACCAGCACGGAGACCCGGATCGACGCCTCGTCCGCCTCGATCCAGTTGCACGTGTTCCGGCTCCTCTCTCCGCCCCGCCCCCGGGCCGAGGTCGTCGTCCCCGAGTGGACGATCAGCACCGGCGAGCGGTCCCGCGGATAGAGCTGCTCCGACGTCGCCTGGTAGGCCTGGTGCTGGTGTCCCGAGAGCACGAGCTCGACGCCGGTGCGGGAGAAGCTCTCGACGGCCTCCTCCGCCTTGTGCATCGGCCGTCCCGCACCGAACCGAGGAGGCGGCACGACGTGGTGGTGGACGACCACCACCTTGAGCGCCCCGTCCGGCGCCTCCAGCATCCGCGCTTCGAGGCGTCGGAGCTGGGAGCGGCGCACCCGACCCCCGGTGAGGGTCAGCCGGCGAGCGCTGTTGATCCCGACCGCGAACAGGCGGGGCGAGCGGAACACCGGCTCGAGCTCCCGGTCGAAGTTCCGCCGATAGCTGTCGAAGGGCGCGAGGAATCGCTCCCAGACCCGGTACAGCGGAACGTCGTGGTTCCCGGGGACGGCCAGGACCGGCGCCGGCAGACGATCCGCGAACTCCCTCGCCGCACGAAACTGCGCGGCCTTCGCGCGCTGGGTGAGGTCGCCCGAGAGCGCCACCAGGTCGGGCTGACGACCCTCGGCTAGCGCCACGACCGCATCCGCGACCCGGGGAAGGTGCGGCGGGCCGAAGTGGACGTCGGAGATGTGCAGGATTCTGGGCACGTTGTCACCGCGCCACGGCCGGGCCCGACGGACGCCCTCGTTCGCCGCCCGGCCGGCGCGTCGGTCGGGGCGAGACGGCGATCCCTCGGCGCCGTGGACTCAGAGGATCTCGTCGCCGAGGATCTGGTTCACGTTGCTGACGACCGTCTCCGCCGCATAGCCCGAGAGGGACTCGACGACCTCGGGACCCCGGCGGCGGGCGAGGATGAAACCGCCCAGCGCGGCCAGGGCCAGCGCCGGCCACGGATGACGGCGCACGAGGTCCTGCCAGTCGAGGTCCTCGAGAAGGGCCTCCTCGGTGTCCACGGCTCGCTCAGTGGGTCGGTCGGTGGGGGTCTCCGGCATGGTCTCGCCCCCCGTCATCCCTTCTCGCCGCGGAACACGAGGCCGAGAACGAATCCCACCCCGGCGGCCACCAGGAGGGCCTTCGCCGGATGCATCTGGACGTAGTCGTTCACGTCGTGGGCGGCACGCCCCATGTCGCCGCGGACCCGGTCGTAGCCACCGCGGAGGCTCTCCACCGTGTGCTCGTAGCGCTCGCCGGCGACGTTGGAGCGCGCCTCCTGGAACCGCTGTCCCACGCTCTCACCGACGGCGGCGAGACGCTCGCGGGCGTCGTGCAGGCGCTGCTGGACGGCCGAAGAACCGGCGGAGTCGGAAGACGGGTCTCGGTCCTGGGTGTCGGTCATCGATGGCCTCCTGTCTGAGCCGGGTTCAGTGCGAAGTCTCGAGCGAAACCCCCGGCATCGGGACTCATTCTATCAGCGCCGCGGAGGGCGAGGCGGACTCCCGGCGCTGGTAAGCTGACCCTATGGCTGACGTGAGATTCCTGGGCGCCTGCGGCACCGTGACCGGCAGCGCCACCCTCCTCTCCTGGGGCGAAACGCGCTTCGTTGTGGACTTCGGGCTCTACCAGGGCGACGAGGAAGCGAAGCTGAACAACCGGCGGCCGCTGGCCTTCCCGGCCCACGAGCTCGACGCGGTGGTGCTGACCCACGCGCACCTGGACCACACGGGGCTCCTGCCGCGACTCGTCGCCGAGGGCTTCCAGGGTCCGATCTACTGCACGAAGGTGAGCCGCGGGCTGGTCTCCCTGATCCTGGAGGACGCGGGAAAGCTCCAGGAGGAGGCGGCCCGCTACGCCCACAAGAAGGGCTACAGCCGGTGGCCGATCCCGAAGCCCCTCTACACCTCGGCCGACGCGCGCCGGACCCTCCGGCAACTCACGCCGGTCCCGTTCGGCGAGGAGCGGGAGATCCGCTCCGGGATCCGCTTCCGCTACCACCGGGCGGGCCACCTCCTGGGCGCGGCCTCCGTGGAGGTCCGGGCCAAGGACTCGCACGGGCAGCCCCGGCGCTGGCTCTTCTCCGGCGACGTCGGGCGCTACGACACGCCCATCCTGAAGGACCCGGAGCCGCCGGAAGAGCCCGTGGACAGCCTGGTCCTCGAGTCGACCTACGGCGACCGGGACCACGACGCCACCGAGCCCGAGAAGGGATTCCGCGAGGTGATCCGGAAGACCTTCCAGCGCGGCGGCTTCGTCATCATCCCCTCGTTCGCCCTGGGCCGGACCCAGGAGGTTCTCTACCACCTATCGGCGCTGGTCGACGACGGCGACCTCGACCCGGACGACGTCTTCCTCGACAGCCCCATGGCCCTGGCTGCCACCGATCTCTACGACCGGGCCACCGCCGAGCACGACGAGGATCTCGCCGAGCTCGTCCGCCAGGGCAACGACCCCCTGGGCGCCGGCCACTTCCAGCGCTGCCGCAGCGTCGAGCAGTCCAAGGCGCTGAACCAGCGCCAGCGACCCGCCGTCGTCGTCGCCGCCAGCGGCATGGCGACCGGCGGCCGCGTCGTCCACCACCTCAAGCGACGACTGGGCGACCCGCGCACCTCCGTCGTCTTCGTCGGCTACCAGGCCGCCGGCACCCGCGGAAGGGCCCTGGTCAACGGCGCCCACTACGTGGCCATCCACGGCGAGGAGGTCCCGGTGCGGGCGGAGATCCGTCAGCTCCACGGCCTGTCGGCCCACGGCGACCGCCGGGAACTCCTGCGCTGGTGCGGCTCGCTGGCGGCGCCGCCCTCCCGGGTGTTCCTCAACCACGGCGAGGACCCGGCGCGCAAGGCCCTGGCGGCAGCGCTGGAGGAGATGGGATGGCCCCGGCCCGTCCTGCCGGCCGTGGGGACCGAGGTCCCGTTCTAGACCAGCCCGCCCCCGGGTCGTCCTTGCCTGCGGCCGGCCCGCCAGCTAGAATGCCCGCTTGCCCGGTCACGCCGTGACCGGCCAGAGCAGGCGAAGAATGGGGCAGTAGCTCAGCTGGGAGAGCACCACGTTCGCAACGTGGGGGTCGAGGGTTCGAGTCCCTTCTGCTCCACCATTTCCGATTTCGTTGGTAACAAAGAACTTGCCGGGATCGGTGATTCGTTGTGCCACTGACCGATCGGCGTAACATCAGTCCGCAGAAGGACTTGGCGGTGTTCGAATCTCTCGAGGTTCGAACAGCTCTCGTCGCCTTCAGCCGCAGGTCGAGATTCTGCGGTTGCTCGGCACCCCACCGCTCGTCCGGGTCGACGTCTCTCGTCAGGAGCTTTCGCCGGTCTCGCGCCAAGGATCCCACCAGAGCGCCCGCTTCTCGGCGATCAGAAAGCCGTCGCCAGCGTGGCTCCGCTGACCGGCTCGGCTGCCCCTCGATTGGCTCATGGCCCCTCTGCGCGGCCGTCGGAACGGCCGGATACGAGGGGCCAGGAATCAGCGCGGCGAATGTCGAGGCGCTGCCGACCTGACTTGGTCGGCGACACGCGTGCTCCCCCACTTCGGCGTTGGGGCCGAGGGCCCGGTGTCTGGACTCGGTGAGCGGCTCCGGAGGTTCTTCTCGAACCCACCGCCTGGGCCGGTGGGCGAGCTTGGCGCGAAGGGAAGCGCTGAGGATCTCGTTGGCGCCCAGCGACCCCCGACGTTCAGCGGGCCCGCTCCGTCGCAATCTCGCTCGTCGCCTTGGCCGAGCCACTTGGGCGTGGCCATTCGGCCGCCTCCTTGACACTTCTGCGAAAAGCACGTAGTATGTGAACGCTCACTCACAAAGGACCGCCGATGCCAACTACGACCACCCACCGAAAGCACCCACTTCAACCCTCTCCGCGCAAGGAGGAGATCGTGGACCAGACGTTCGAGCTGGTCCGGGAGCGCGGGTTCGCAGGGCTGAGGATTCGGCTGATCGCGGAGAGAGTCGGAGTTACCGAGGGCGCCCTCTACCGGCACTTCCCGAGCAAGGATGCGATCCTCCTCGCCCTGGTGGATCGCATCGAGGGAAAACTGCTGGAACCCATCCGGAAGATCGCTTCGAGACCCGACCCTTCGCCGAGAGACAAGCTCGAGCAGATCCTGCGCCACCATCTGCGCACACTGATCGAGACGCGGAGCCTTCCCCTGCTTCTGATCAGTGAAGCCTCATTCTCGGATCACGACGAGCTGCGGGAGCGAACGAGACAGCTGATGTCCTCGTACCTGGGCACCCTCGAGACACTCGCGGGAGAGCTCGAGGACCGCGGGATGCTCACGCCGAAAGAGGTCGCGCTGCTCCTCCTGGGATTGCCTGCGGCCGTGGCTCTGAGCCATCGACTGCTTCCCGACGAGAAGCTCGCGGCCCGGCTTGTTGGAACCGTGGCGCACGAGTACATTCGACTCCTCCTTCCAGGCTAGACGCGGACCCCGTGCGAAGCGAGGCGAACTGATGGGCGAAGCAAGAGTAATCACTCACTTACCAAGAAACACCGAAGCGACCCCGGCCAAGGAGACCCCCGCATGAAACGGAGACGTATCGCAATCCTCGTGCTCATCGTCGCCGGGGTGGCACTAGTCAGCTACTTCGCCAACCGCCCCGCGCCGGATCGAAACACCCTGCAGGTCTCCGGGAACTTCGAGATCTCGGACGTCGAGGTGTCTTTCAAGCTGCCGGGGCGCGTAGTCGCTCGCGCGGTCTCCGAGGGCGAGTCGGTCACGGCCGGCCAGTTAGTGGCACGCCTCGACGCCACCGAGCTCGGCCACGAGGTCGAGCTGCGCCGAGCTGAGCTCGGCGCCGCCCGATCGCAGTTGGCCGAACTGGAGGCCGGATCCCGACCCGAGGAGGTCAGCCAGGCCCGAGCCGCCCTCGCCCGCGTGCGAGCTGAGTCCACTCGCGCCGCCAACGAGTATGTGCGGCAGCAGGATCTGCTCCAGAAAGACGTGATCTCGGCCCGCGAGTTCGAGGTGGCGGAGGCCGCTCACCGCATGGCTCTGGCCCAGGTCGACGAGTCCGAGAATCGGCTGGCCCTGCTCGTTCTCGGTGCGCGCCAGGAGCAGCTCGACCAGTCCCGGCAGCGCGTCAAGCAGGCGACCGAAGCGCTGGCGCTCTCCGAGACTCGCCTCTCCTTCGCAACTTTGACCGCGCCCATTTCGGGTCTCGTTCTCGCCGACCACGTCGAGTCGGGCGAGCAGGTCGCGGCGGGCACGCCGGTCGTGACGCTCGGCGATCTCGGCAACGTCTGGCTCCGTGGCTATGTCGACGAAACCGACCTGGGCCGCGTGAGGGTGGGCCAGAGCGTGCGGGTGACGACCGATACCTACCCCAGCAAGGTCTACGAGGGCACGGTCTCTTTCCTCGCCTCCGAAGCCGAGTTCACGCCCAAGATCGTTCAGACCGCAAAAGAGCGGGTGAAGCTCGTCTACCGCGTCAAGATCGACGTCTCCAACCCCGCCGGTGAGCTCAAGCCGGGCATGCCTGCAGACGCCGAGATCGAGCTGGCCACGACTGCGGGCGGCGTGTCGTGAACGCGGTCGAGCTCGCTGGCCTGACCAAGCGGTTCGGCCAGACGGTCGCTGTGGCCGACCTCACCCTGGAGATCGCCGAAGGCGAGATCTTCGCCCTGGTCGGACCCGACGGGGCCGGCAAGACCACCACCCTGCGAATGCTCACCGGGATCATGAATCCGACCAGCGGCCGCGGCAGCGTGCTCGGCCTGGACACGGTGCGCGAGGCCGAAGCCATCAAGGAGCAGATCGGCTACATGAGCCAGCGCTTCGGTCTCTACTCCGACCTCCGCGTGGAGGAGAACCTCCACTTCTACGCTGACATCTATGGCGTGGCACGGCACGGGCGCGAAGAGAAGATCGATCAGTTGCTGGCCTTCTCCAACATGAAGCCTTTCAAGAAGCGGCTCGCCGGGAACCTCTCGGGCGGCATGAAGCAGAAGCTCGGCCTGGCCTGCGCCCTCATTCACACGCCGAGAGTGCTCTTCCTCGACGAGCCGACCAACGGCGTCGACCCGGTGTCGCGGCGCGACTTCTGGCGCATCCTCTACCAGCTCCTCGAGGAGGGCGTGACCATCGTGGTCTCGACCGCCTACCTGGACGAGGCCGAGCGGGCTACGCGGGTGGGCCTATTGCACCAGGGCCGCCTGCTCGCCGTCGACACTCCGCATCGCTTGAAGCGGCTGATCGACGGCGTCCTCCTCGAGGTGCGTGCCGATCGGCCGCGGCCGGCGGCGGCGGCGCTCCGGCGAGCCTTGCCTGGGCACACCGTGAACCTGTTCGGCGACCGGGTGCACGTCGTGTCGCAAGTGCCCGACGAGACCCGCGCCGTCGTCACCACGACTCTGGCGCGCGAGGGAATCGCGCTCGAGAGCGTGCGACCAGCGGACCCCTCCCTCGAAGATGTCTTCGTGGCCGTGCTGGGAACGCGAGGCGGAAACGACCATGCCAGCGCCAACTGAGAGCATCGCCGTTTCGCTGCGCGACCTCGAGAAGCGCTTCGGTGACTTCGTGGCCGTCGATCGGATCTCCCTCGACGTCGGGCGGGGCGAGATCTTCGGCTTTCTCGGCCCAAACGGGGCCGGCAAATCGACGACGATCCGCATGCTCACCGGCCTCCTGGCGCCGACCGCCGGAGCGGGCACGGTGGCCGGCTTCGACGTCGCGACCGAGGCGGAGAAGATCAAATCCCAGATCGGCTACATGAGCCAGAGGTTCTCTCTCTACGAGGATCTGACGGTCGAAGAGAACATCAACTTCTACAGTGGCATCTACCGACTCCCCGCCGACAAGAAGCGCGAGCGCAAGGAGTGGGTTCTGAGGATGGCGAACCTCGAGCAGCATCGTGGGACTCGCACCGCCTTCCTGTCTGGTGGCTGGAAGCAGCGCCTGGCTCTCGGCTGTGCGATTCTCCACGAGCCCCCGATCGTCTTCCTCGACGAGCCAACCTCCGGGGTCGACCCGCTCAGCCGCCGTGCCTTCTGGGACCTGATCTACAGCCTCTCCGAGCAGGGCGTGACGATCTTCGTCACCACCCACTACATGGAGGAGGCGGAGTACTGCGACCGGCTCGGCCTCGTCTACCGCGGCGGCCTCATCGCCCTCGGGACGCCCGATGAGCTCAAGGCCTCGTCCATGAAAGAGACCGTCCTGGAGGTCGTGTGTGACCGGGCTCAGGACGCGCTCGCGCCGCTCGAGGCCATCGCCGGCGTTCGGGAGGTGGCCTTGTTCGGCACCGCACTCCACGTCGTGATCGAGGAGGGTCTCGACTTGAAGCCCCAGGTAACCGAGTCCCTCTCCCGTGCCGGCTTCGCGATCGACCGGGTCGAGCTCATCACGCCATCGCTCGAGGACGTCTTCGTCTCGCTCATCGAGGCCAGCGAACGCCGGGTCCAGCCCCTCGCCGAGGTGGCGGGATGAAGGCTCGGCGCCTGTGGGCTGTGGCGCGGAAGGAGCTCGTCCACATCCTGCGCGATCCCCGCAGTCTGGCGATGGGGATCGCGATCCCCATGCTGCTGCTCGTCCTGTTCGGATACGCCCTCACCCTCGACGTGGACGACGTGCCGCTGGTGGTGTGGGACCAAAGCGAGACGCCGGCCAGCCGCGAGCTCGTCAGCGGTTTCGAAGGCTCACGGTATTTCTCGCTGCGGTCGTTCGTCCGCAGCTACGGCGAGATCGAGCGAGCCATCGACCACGGTGACGCGCTCATGGCGGTGGTCCTGCCCGTCGACCTCGGCGAGGCCACCAGCGCCGAGCGCCCACCGACCGTGCAGATCCTGGTGGATGGCAGCGATTCCAACACCGCCGCGCTCGCCATCGGCTACGGCGAGAACGTCGTGCGTCAATGGAACCAGAAGGTCGTGCTCGAGCGACTGCGTCGCGCGGGAGGAAAGACCATGGCACTGCCTCTCGAGCTGCGCCCGCGGGTCTGGTTCAACGCCGACATGGAGTCGAAGAACTACATCATCCCGGGGCTCATCGCGGTGATCATGATGGTTATCGCGGCGCTCCTGACCTCGCTCACCATCGCCCGGGAGTGGGAGACCGGCACAATGGAGCAGGTCATCTCCACCCCGCTCAAGGGCCCGGAGCTGATCCTCGGCAAGTTCCTCCCCTACTTCGGTATCGGCCTGCTAGACGTGCTCCTCGCCGTGCTGATGGGCGTCTTCGTCTTCGACGTACCGCTGCGCGGCAGCGTCGCGCTGCTGTTCGGCATGGCGGCGGTGTTCCTCACCGGCGCCCTCGCCCTCGGCCTGGTCATCAGCATCGTAACCAAGGGGCAGCTCCTCGCCAGCCAGCTCGCCATGGTGCTCACCTTCCTCCCCGCCTTTCTGCTCTCCGGGTTCATGTACGACATCGGCAACATGCCGCGGCCGATCCAGGTCGTCACCTACCTCGTGCCGGCGCGCTACTTCGTGTCGTTGCTCAAGGGGATCTATCTCAAAGGCGTCGGCCTGGAGATCCTCGCTCCGGAAGCGCTTCTCCTGGCCGCGTTCAGCATCGTCATGATGTTCATCGCCACTTTGAAATTCAGGAAGAACCTGGAGTAGCCGCCATGTTCGAGCGCCTCTGGCACATGCTAGTCAAGGAGTTCATTCAGATCCTGCGGGACCCGCGCATGAAGGGCGTGATCATCCTCATGCCCATCGTCCAGGCGCTGGTGTTCGGCTACGCGGTGACCACCGACGTGCGCGACGTGCGCACGGCGGTCTTCGACCTCGACAACAGCATCGAGAGCCGCGAGATCATCGCCCGTTTCATCGGCTCTGGATACTTCCGCGAGGTGGCTCGTGTGGCGAGCGACCGCGAGGCCCAGCGTCTCGTCGACGACGGCTCTGCCCGCGTCGTGTTGCGATTCAATCGGGGCTTCGGCAGCACGCTCCGGGCCGGACGCACCGGCGCCCTCCAGCTCATTTTGGACGGCACCGACTCGAACACCGCCGGCATCGTGCTCAACTACGCTGGCGCCATCGCCGCGCGCTACAACGACGAGGTGCTGGTCACGCGCCTTGCCCGGCGATCCGGGCAGACCGCGGTCGCATCGGGCGCGGCGATCGCGACGCGGGCCTGGTTCAACGCCAATCTCGACAGCCGCAACTTCTACGTCCCGGGGGTGATCGCGCTGATCGTCACCCTGATCACGCTCATGCTCTCTTCGATGGCGGTCGTGCGGGAGAAGGAGATCGGAACCATCGAGCAGATCATGGTGACGCCCATCACCCAGGCGGAGTTCATCCTCGGCAAGACCGTTCCCTTCGCGCTCATCGCCTACCTGGACGTCGTGCTGATCTCGGTGATCTCGGCGTTCTGGTTCGAGGTGCCGATCCGCGGCTCGCTGCTGCTGCTCTTCATGGCCACCACTCTCTTCCTAATGAGCACGATCGGTGTCGGCTTGCTCATCTCCACCGTGAGCCGCACGCAGCAGCAGGCGATGATGAGCGCCTTCTTCTATTACTTCCCCGCCGTGCTGCTCTCGGGTTTCATGTTTCCCATCGCCAACATGCCGGTGGCGGTTCAGTGGCTGACCTACGCCAACCCGCTGCGCTATTACCTGGTTATCATTCGCGGAATCTTCCTGAAAGGGGTCGGACCGGAGGTCTTGTGGGCCCAGCTGGCCGCTCTGGCTCTGTTGGGAGGGGCCAGCCTCTGGCTCGCTTCCCGGAAGTTCCACAAGACCCTGGCCTGAGGAGAATCGTCATGCCCACCCGACCGAACCTGAGCCCGGAGCCGAGAAGCCTGGCGGGGCTTTGCCTCGCGCTCGCCCTCGCAGCGGCCCCCCTACCTGCCAGTGCGCAATCCGCCGCCACCGGGCAACCGCTCGATCTCGACGCTTGCGTCCGGATCGCCATCGACGAGAACCCTCTTCTGCGCGCGGCGCAGGAGGGCATCGGTCTCGCGACGGAGTCCGTGGGTATCGCGCGGGCAGCCTACTACCCAGACGTGAGTCTCGACGCGCGCTACCGGCGATTCGACACCCACGTCTTCCTGCCCGCGGGCCTGCCCGTGCTGAACACCACGCTCGGCGCCACGGACGACTGGAGCGGGGGATTCCGGGTCGGCTACACACTGTACGACAGCGGCGTGCGACGCGCCGAGACGAGCGCCGCCACGGCCGGGCTCGGGGCATCCCGGCAGGACGCACTGCGCGTGCGCCAGGACGTGGTCTTCGCCATTCATCGAGCCTACTACCGAGTCCTCTCGGCCGAGGCCGCGAGGACGGCGGCGCTCGCTCGCGAAACGCGTGCTCACGATCATCTCGAGCTGGCGCGCACCCTCAAGGAGGCCGGGGCCGTGCCTCAGGCCGACGTCCTGCGCGCTCGCGTCGAGCATGCCGACGCCCGGCTCGCCATCGTCAAGGCGGAAGGGGGCGTGAAGATCGCTTACGGGGACCTCAACGCGGCCATGGGCTTGCCGGCCTCGCTTCCCATTGCCGTGCTTGCAGCGGCGGACTCGATTCCGGATCCCGCGGACCAGGACGCCGAGGCCGCGCTCGAACGTGCGCTCGCTCGACGACCCGAGCTCGAGGCGGCAAGGGAGCGAGTCGCCGTGTACGAGCACCAGGCAGCAGCTATCAAGGGGTCCTACGGGCCACGCGTTCAGGCCGATGTAGCGGTCGGCGCGCGAGACTCGGAAGTTCTCCCCGAGGATCGGGACTGGTCGGTTGGACTCTCCCTGCGGCTGCCGCTCTTCAGCGGCTTCGCCAAGATGCACCGGGTCGAGCGCGCCGCAATCGAGGTCAAGATCCGGGAGGTCGAGGTCGAGGCACTGTTCAACCTCATCCGGCAGGAGGTATGGGCGGCCACCAGCAGCCTCACCAGCGCGGTGGAATCGGTGCGGCAGTCCGAGGAGATTCGCGCCGAAGCCGTGCAGAGCTTGGAGTTCACCCGCGCCCGCTACCAGGCCGGCGCAGGCACGATCAACGATCTCCTGGACGCCGAGAGCACGCTGACCCAGGCCGACTCCGCCCATGTCGCGGCAGTCCTCGGCTACCGCGAGGCAGCGGCACTCCTGCTCCGGGTCCAAGGTGCTCTGTGAGACCGCACCCGGGCGCGCGCAGTGGGCCGCGGCCCCCGACGAACTTCGGTCGGCGAGTTCCGAAACGGAGATCGGAGAACTGAGACTCCGAATGGCGTCCATGATGCGGAACATCCAGATTCTCGGTCTGTCGCTTCTGGCGGTGTTCCTGCCCATGGGGGCCATCGCCCAGGAGCAAGCTGACAGGACGGTGGGAGCGGAGGAATGGGCCGAAGACGCCGGGACCAGCCCCCGAGCTGAGGCCCAGTCGCGATTCGTAGGCTTGCCGCGGGAAGACCTCTTTCACCCCCTCCTCGGCGATCCCAAAGAGCCCCGCACGTCGGCGACCTACCTGCACACCTCTTCCCGGGACCGCGACACCGACGTGGCTGCAGTCGGTTTCGGCGAACGCTGGGGAATCATCCGACGCCGAGGCCAGCGCGATGGGGACGGCTGGCAGATCGGCCTCTCCGGCGGCGTCTTTGCCCAGTTCGACATGAACACCCCCTCGAAAGACCTCGTGAACGCCGACTACTTGATTGGCTTTCCCTTTTCCTGGCGCCGCGGGGCGTGGTCTGGTCGCTTCAACTTCTACCATCAGAGCTCCCACCTGGGCGACGAGTTCCTGCTGCACACCAATGCCGAGCGGGTCAATCTCAGCTACGAAGCCGTCGAGGCGCTCGTTGCTCGCGACTTCGGGCCGTGGCGGGTCTACGGTGGCGGGGACTATCTCCTCGATCCCGAGCCGTCGGGCCTCGCTCCGGGAATCCTCCACTCTGGCGCCGAGTACCGCCACCCGCGGCGCACGGTCCCCGTGGGGAGAATCGGGCGAGCGCGCTGGGTGGGGGCGATCGACCTGAAGTCGCTCGAGGAGCACGACTGGGCCGTAGCGCGAAGCCTTCGCGCCGGCCTCGAGTTCTCCCCCGTCGGGGCCCCTCCGGGTACGAGGCGGAGCTGGAGCCTGCTCATCGAGGCCTACGAAGGCCCTGCCCCCTGGGGGCAGTTCTACCAGGACGACGTCTCGTACCTCGGCTTCGGCTTCCACCTCAGCCTCTGAGCGAAGGAGAACCGGCAATGAAGAAAGACGCTGCCTTGCAGGCGAGCACTTCGAAGCGGGACCAGCCTGCCCCGTGGAGTCGGATTCCGTCGCTGGTCGCCGGCGCCTTCGGTCTGATGACGATCAAGGAAGGAGGCGGCGTGCTGTTCTGGGATGCAGCCGCCCGCTCCGCCGCCGGCGCCTACGTTCCCTTCGTGCTCTGGTTCAACTTCCTGGCCGGGTTCGCCTATGTCGGCGCCGGAGTCGGCCTCTGGGAACGCGCACGCTGGTCCGTGTGGCTCTCCTTCGGCATCCTCACCTGCACCGCCGCCGTTTTCGCCGCGCTCGGTCTCCACATTCTCTCCGGTGGAGCCTACGAAAACCGCACCGTGATCGCGATGACGTTGCGGACCTCGGTCTGGCTCGCCCTGGCGGTCTGGGCCCACCGGTCCATGGCGCGCGATCCAGCGCGCGCGAATCTTGAAGGAGATGACAAATGACTGATTCCGCCATGGTGCTCGCCGGCCAGACGGCCGCGTACACCTTCTACATCCTCGCCATTCTCGCCACCATGGGCAGTAGTCGCCGCCCACGCCCCAGAACGGCAAGAAGGCCGAGGCAACCTCCCGGTGGCCGTCCTCTGGAGCCTCGCGCCTTGAACCATTCTGCGAGACTCTCCGCCGTGCCAGCACGCCCGACGGGCGTGGCGCTCAACTAGGAGTCCGGTGCAGATAGCGGCAGCAGTTGTTGGTTTGTTTGGTATTCGGTCGGGAGAGTCAGGGGTTCCGCTGGAGGTTCGCTGAGGCGGAGTGTTCGGAGTCGTCTGACGGCCGTCGTTGGATCGGTGGGAGAGTCTGTGGCGGGCCTGGGTAGGAGGGGTTTGCTTCGATCTCAGCCGTAGCGGTACAGCTTGAGGAGGTTGTGGCCCAGGCAGATCAGCTGCCACTCCGCCCTCGCCGCTTCCAGACCCCGCAGGAGAAGGCGGCGCACGCCTCGGGCCTCCTTGATCTGTCCGAAGACCGGCTCGACGACCGCCTTGCGCCGAGCGTAGATGTTTCGACCTTCCCGCGTCCGGAGTTTCCACCGCATCGCGGCTTGCGGGTCGGTCCCTGCGGGTGCGGAGCCCTCGGTGAGCGAGTCGTCACGGTCCCAGTGCTTGCGCCGCTCCGTGGCGATGTACGCCTCGGTTCCGAGGTCCGAGGATCGAGCCGGAGC
>CAJQNK010000168.1 GCA_905479655.1 uncultured bacterium
GCGAGCGAGAGCGCGCAATCTTCTTCGGAATCCAGGCGGGAATCCGCACTCGATTCGGTGAATCGGGGAGGATTCCCAACGAAGAGTCCGGAGAAGAGGGCCGCTCGTAGCGTGTCTCGCCTTTCACCACGGGCTGCTAGCGCAACCCGGTGGCGAAGCCCCGATGGTCGGGTCGTCGGCCTCGCAAGGGCTATGATCGACGGACAGCGGACCCACGAGGAGGCACGATGCGGTACGACGTCGAGACGGTGGCAGAGTACTTGGAGGCGCTCGAGGACGACTGGAGACGCGAGAAGCTCCTGGCTCTGCGCGGGTTGGTCCTCGAGAGGGCGCCCGAGCTCGAGGAGGGCATCCGGTACGGGATGCTGAGCTACGAGGACGCGAAGGGCCAGGTCTTCGGTCTCAACGCCCAGAAGGGGTATGTCGGCCTCTACGTCGGCGATGCGACCAAGGTGGACCCCGGCGGGGAGCTGCTCCGGGACCTGGACCGGGGAAAGGGCTGCATCCGCTTCAAGAGGCGCGTCGACGTCGAGGAGACGGCCATCGACGAGTTCATCGCGAAGGCTGCCCGCTTGCGTCGGGAGGGCGAGGACATCGGGTGCTGACGGACGGTCCGTCGGGTCCCGGCGAGGCCCGCCCGAGAGCCGGCACCCGGGAGCCTGGCACGCGGCAGCCTCGCAACCGGTAACCTGCCACGCCATGGCCCGTCTCTCCGATCTTCCCCTCTCCTATCGCGTCTTCGTCAAGGGCTACCCCTTCCGCCGGATCGACCCGGTGCCCTGGGCGCCCCTGGCCAAGCCGGTGGCCGCGTGCCGCGTGGCCCTGGTGACCAGCGCGGGGCTCTCCCTGCCCGACCAGGAGCCCTTCGACGAGGGCGTCCGGGGCGGCGACCCCAGCTTCCGTGTGCTTCCGGCCGACACCGATGTCTCCACCCTGGTGGAGCACCACCGGAGCCAGGCCTTCGACCACGCCGGGATCGACGCCGACCGCAACCTCGCCTTCCCCGTCGACCGACTGCGGGAGATGGCCGCGGAGGGCCGGATCGCCGAGGTGGCGCCGCGTCACCTCACGATGATGGGGTCGTTGACCGCGCCCGGACGGATGGTCAAGAGGACGGCACCCGAGGCGGCGGAGATCTTCGTGGAGGACCGGGTCGACCTGGCCCTCCTGGTCCCCGTCTGACCGATGTGCACGCAGACGACCGGTCTGGTCGCCGCGGAGATCGAGCGCCGGGGGATCCCCACGGTGTGCGTGCAGCTCCTCCGGGAGATCGCGGAGAAGGTCCGCCCGCCGCGGGGCCTCGTCGTGCCGTACCCCCACGGCTTCCCGCTCGGCCAACCGAACGACCCGCCGGCCCAGCGCCTGGTGCTGGAGGCGATGCTGGCGGTGGTGGAGGAGGAGCGCGGGCCGGGACCGGTGCTGAGAGAGCTGGAAGCCGACGAGCGGTGACGAGCGGCCCGCCGTCCGGTGCCGCGCCTACTCGATCCGGCGAACGTCCAGCGGCGCGATCCGGGCCAGGTGGTCGAAGTCGCGGTCGCGGTGCAGCACCGGGATCGCGTGGCGCAGAGCGCAGGCTGCGATCAGGCAGTCGACGCTGGAGCGGACAGTGAATCCCGCCCGCCGAGCGATGCGAAAGAGGTTCGCGGCCTCCTCGAACACGGCGGCCTCGAGGGGCGACTCGACGACGGGAAAGGCGAACATGGACTCGCGGGCGATCCGGTACGCGCGCGGGTCGGAGAAGCCCTGGAGCACCTCCTGGATCACGGGTAGGCAGGTGACGATCTCGTCGAGGTCGAGCTCCGCTTGGAGGTCGAAGGACGAGCGTTGCCGGAAGACCTCGATCCAGACCGAGGTGTCGACCAGGATCACCGCCGTCGCTCTCCGCTCATCCGTCCCGGTCCCCGCTCCCAGGCTCCGCGACCTCGTCGCGGCGCATGGCCGAGAGGTCGCCGGTCCAGAGGCCGGAGTGCTCGAGCTCGAGGATCCGGCGGGCCTTGCGGCGGGCGACGAACTCCTCGAGGGCCTGGCGGACGGTGGCGGAATAGGAGCGTTCGCCGCCGAGGCGGACAGCCTCCTCGAGAACTTCTCCATTCAACACAAGATTCGTGCGTTTCATACACACTCATGCTCTCATCGAGCGTGGGACGAGTCAAGCGTTCCCGTCCTCCGGTCCATCCTCGCCAGGATCACCGTCGCCGTCCCCGCGGTTGGGGTCCGAGCGGCGGCGGATCGGTCAACCGAACGGGTTCACCGCGCGAATCCCCGGGAACCTCGCGAAGTCACGATCGGCCGTCAGGATCTCGGAGACCCCGTGCTCGAGGCAGAGGGTGGCGATGTGAGCATCGAAGATCAGGTTGCCCCTGGCTGCTCCCTCTCGGATCATCCCGGCGAAGAGCTCCCGGTGACGCTCGGTCTCGCCCAGGAGCACCAGGCTGGGAGACGCCAGGATCCGTTCGAGATCCGCGAGGGCGCGCTCTGTGGGAACGGGCGGTCGAAACACCCTGGGGTGGGTGACGACCCGGAGGTACTCGTAGAGACAAGGCCAGGGGATGGCCCAGGGCGCTCCACCGTTCGCCAGGTCGGTCAGCAGCTCGATCGCGGTCTCGTGGTGACGGCTGGTCCGGATCTTGGCGTAGACGAGGACGTTGGTGTCGAGAGCCTTCAAGCGTCCGGGTCCCGCTCCATCAGGTCGAGCAGGGCGCTGCGATCGTCGAGGTCTACCCCGGGCAGGACCTCGGCATCCCAGGTCTCCAGCTCGAGACGGTAGTCGCCAGTCGCCCGGGCCTCTGCGGTCAGCCCACGCCGCAGGATCTCGTTGGTCACGTCCTGCAGGGTTCGTCCATCGCGCGCCGCCTTCTGCTTGAGGCGACGGAGGAGGCTGTCCTCGATGGCGAGGGTCGTTCGCACCATACACATGAGTGTGCCATGCTGAGCATCTTGATGCAACGACGGCTGCGCGGTCGAGGTTCGCGCCCCTGAATCCGGGGTCGCCTGGCTGTCTCCTGGAGGCCCGGCGACGACTCGCCCCACCTCCGAGGCCTCAGGTCATCGCGGCTACTCGCACCACCGGCCGTCGCAGCAGCATTGCGGTAGCAGCACGAGCGTCTCTTCTAGGTTGACGAACCCTTCGGCATCCGTGACAGCGCTCGCGAAGACGACCGCGCGGTGCCGTCGTTCGTCCTGGTACTCGAGGCGCAGGCCGTTCCGAACAGCGGCCCGAAGTCCCCTTCGGCCCGCTCCCGGCCCATCTAGGATCAGGACCTGATCGACGATGCCGGCTTCCGAGACCTCGGCCCGGAACCAGAACTCCGCGTCGGGCTCGCCCCGGAGCAGCGGCTCGATCCTGGCGTCGAACGGAAGCAATCGAGGCAGGGGGATCGCCCGGGAGTTGGGCGCATGGTCGGGGGCTCCCACCACCAGCGCGAGCCCGTCGGTCACCTCGGCCAACGTGGAGCGAAGGGCCTCTCCGTCGATCACGGTCCGGATGCGCCCCGAGGAGGCGAGCCGCGGCGAAGCTCGGCCGTCCTGGACCGCCACGATCGCCCACTCGTCCATCAGGTAGGCGCCCTCGTCGCGAGTCTCCCAGCGCTCGAGCCTCAGGTCGGGCTGCCGTCGTGACAGAGTCGGCGGCTGGCCCGCCTGAAGAACGAAGGTCTGGGTCCCCTCGTAGCCTTCCTTGCACGGGGGCGGCGGGTCCGGGGGTGGACAGTACGGATAGAGGATCCCGGAGGTGTCTTCGTCGAGCCAGTCGTCGAGGCCGAGGAACCGGGTACCGAACTTGGTCGTTGCCTTCCAGGCCCCGGAGCAGGCCGCGAAGCTGACGCCGTGGCTCATCCACGCGCCGAGATCGGCGTCTCCACCGACGATCTTGCGCGAGTAGACCTCCGCGTTCCTGTCGGTCGTCCGGGCTTCCAGGACTACCTTCCGCGAGTTGATGCACTCGACCCGGGTGATCTCCCCGAAGTGGTAGCTGGAGACCAGGCCGAGACCGCCGGAAACCTCGGCCTCGGCGTTGGCCTCCCAGTTGCAGAATTGCGCGAGTGCCGATCCCGTCGGGGAGGCGAGGAGCATCACCAGCAGACGGCACCACCTGACCGTGTATTTCGTCGACATGAGGTTCTCCTCCGTTCTTCAGCGGACGGTCTCGGGTGTCGGAAGAGGCGCTCCGTATCCCCTGGCGAAGGCGTCGGCGAAGAGCCGAGCCTCCGATTCGATCTCTTCCATCGTGTCGATGCGGCCATGGAACCCGATCGACCCGCTCAGGCGCTGCGGATCCTCCGCCAGGCCCTCGAGGAACGCCTCGACGTCGCGCCCCTCCTCTCGCAGGGCGCCGAGCCACCGGCCGAAGACCTCCCCGAGGAAGCCGAGTCTCTCGAGGGCGAGTTGGTTCACGAGACCACTCCTCTCCTCGAATCGACCCGTGGTCTCCTCCAGGATCTCCCGATGGCGCCTGCGCCAGCCCTCGTCGAAGTTGCCGTAGAGATCGACGAGCTTCGAGAGGTCCTGCGAATCGACCCGCAGCCCCTTGGCCGCCAGGACTTCGATGGCCCCTGCGGAGCCGACCTGGGCCCGCCGAAGCGTGCTGCTGGCGAGGATCGAGAGCCTGAGCTCGAACGGGACGTCCTCTCCGGTCAACGTGACGGTCTGGGCGACCGGGTCGGCCTCGGGTTCCGGCGGCTCCTCCCCGCGGCCCGACGCGGGTGCGAAGAGAAGCAGGATGGCCAGGACGAGGAGCCGAGGTCGACCTCGGACAATCCGGAGGTTCCAGCGGTGGCGTGTCAATTCTTGCCTCCTCTCGTTGAAGACTCTGCTGCTGGGTCGAAGGGGTGGATCGGAGCGACAGCAGGAGGCATTCGCCGTGGCCCCGGTCCGATCGTGACCGGACCGTCCGTCTTGGACCGGTCGGTCTCGTGCCCATCTTCGTTGTCTTGGTTCCCCGGGAGCGTAGATCGTTACAGGTCCGATTCTCCGTCGTCCACGTCGTCCACATCGTCCACGTCGTCCATGTCGTCCGCGGACCAGCCCCGCTCGGCCCTGCCGGGGCGAAACTCGCGGGTGAGCCCCCCGGTATCGTCCTGAGCGAAGTCGAAGGACCCCGTGAGGTCAGCCTCCCGGGAACCGAGGCGTTGGCCGCGACGGCGCCACGTCGGGTGGGGCATCTTGGATTGGGAGAGGTGAGGTGACGTGATGGCGTGCTGTCGGGGCGGAGTGCGGCGGCATATCAACGAGTCGGGAAGGCGTCCTCGGAGCGCGGAGCGCGGCCACAAGGCGAGCGCGGGGCCTCCCGGTATGGGTACGGCCGGTGTTATCCTGCGGACCCAGACCTTGCGAGGGTAAGACTTATCCGAGTTCTGCAGAATACTAGTTGAACGAAACCGCTCCGCGGTAGCTGCAGCTCGGTCCGCCTGAGCCCAATTCGTTTCTTCTGAGGACTGGGCGATCTCTCCTCGGTAGCCTCTCTTTCAGGAAGTCCCACGTTCTTGAAAGGAGGTTGCGATGGGTAGGATGCGCCGGCGCATGGAGGAAGAGCTGCATCTACGCGGCTACGCAGAGCGGACGGTCGAGGCGTACGTGGAGGCTGTGGCCCGGTTTGCCCGGTACCACCAGCGGGCGCCGGAGACGCTGGGGGCCGAGGAGGTGCGCGCCTATCTGGTGCACCTGACCGAAGAGCGCGGGCTGGCCTGGTCGACGGTCAACCAGGCGGTCTGTGCTCTGCGGTTCTTCTACGTTGACGTCCTCGGTCGAGCAGGGGAGGTGGAGCGGGTTCGGTATCAGAAACGCCGCAAGAGCTTGCCGGTGGTGCTGAGCGAGTCCGAGGTGGAGGGTCTGCTGCAGGCGACGAAGAATCTCAAACACAAGGCGATCCTGATGACGCTGTACTCGGGCGGTCTTCGGATCGCGGAAGCGCTCGGTCTCGAGGTCTCGGACATCGACTCCGAGTCGATGCGCATCCGGATCCGTGCCGGCAAGGGCGGCAAGGATCGCTACGTGATGCTCTCGACCCGACTCCTGCGGGTGCTGCGGCGCTACTGGCGACTCCACCGTCCGCACAGCCTGCTGTTTGAAGGCAAGGTGCCGGGTGTGGCTCTGACCGCTTCGAGCGTCCAGCGGATGACGAAGGCATCGGCCAAGCGAGCGGGGATTGCCAAACCGGTATCGCCGCGGACCCTGCGTCATAGCTTTGCGACACATCTGATGGAGAACGGCACGAATCTGCGCTACATCCAGGAACTGCTGGGACACAAGTCGCTCTCGACGACGGCGATCTACACGCGGGTCAGCCGGGTCGGCGCCACGCGGGTGAAGAGCCCGCTCGATCGGCCCACCACCAGAGCAGCGGAAGCGCCCGAGTAGGGGCCCGCGGCATGGACACCTCGTCGCTGGAGGTGGCTCACATCGTCCGCGCTCGGGGCGAGGTCTACCGACAGCGCTTCGGTCACCACCTTGCCCGGCGTCACTTGCGGGCGCTGCGGGCCATCGAAATCTGTCGCAGCGCGGCCTTGGGCGGTCATCGCTATCGGTGCGAGCGTTGCGATCACGAACGCATCGCCTATAACTCGTGCCGCAACCGGCACTGCCCGAAGTGCCAGACCCTGGACAAGGAGCGCTGGATCGAGGCTCGTCGAGCCGAGCTGCTGCCGGTCGATCACTTCCACGTGGTCTTCACCCTGCCGGCGGCGCTGCGCCCTCTCGCCTTGCGCAACCAGAGAACAATCTACACCTTGCTTTTTCGCTCGGCCGCGGAGACGCTGCTCGAAATTGGCGCCGACTCGAAGCACCTCGGAGCCCGAATCGGGTTTGTGGCGATCCTCCACACCTGGGGCCAGACGCTGGTCGATCATCCGCACCTGCATGTGATCGTGCCCGGCGGCGGCCTGGCCCTCACCGGCGATCGCTGGGTCTCGGCTCGCCGGCGCTTCTTGCTGCCCGTCCGGGTCCTGTCGCGACTCTTCCGAGGCAAGTTCCTCCACTACCTGCGCGAAGCCCATGCGGCGTCCGAGATCGCCTTCCCGGGGACGATCGAGGAGCTGGTCGACCCTCCCGCCTTCGACGCTCTACTCGACCGGCTCTACGGCACGGACTGGATGGTCTACTGCAAACCACCCCTCGGTGGAGCGCACGCGGTACTCGAGTACCTCCCCCGCTACACCCACCGGGTGGCGATCTCCAACGATCGCCTCGTGGCCTTCGACGGCGAGACCGTGACCTTTCGCTTCAAGGACTATCGGCAGGAGGGCCGCGTCGGAGTCATGCATCTCTCAGCCGAGGAATTCCTGAGGCGCTTCCTGCTGCACATTCTGCCGGAGCGCTTCGTGCGAATCCGCTACTACGGGCTCTGGGCTCACCGGTGCCGTAAGGAGAACCTCGAGCTCTGCAGGCAACTGATGAGAGTGCGTCCCGGACCCGAACCGGTTTCCGAGAACTGGAGTGAGCTCCTCTTGCGACTTACCGGTATCGACCCCACTCTATGCCCGGTCTGTGGCAAGGGCCGTCTGATCGCCGCTGACCGGCTGGCCCCTATCCGCTATCCGGCAAGGGCGCCACCGTGACCACCGCACCGCTCCGCGTGGTCCTACAGCTCGCATCCGTCGACGCCGAGCCGGTACCCGTTTG
>CAJQNK010000169.1 GCA_905479655.1 uncultured bacterium
CTCTCCGGCATCTCTCCGTTGCGGATGCGGTGGGCGTTGATGACGATGCGGCTGGCGGCGGCCTGGCGGAAGATGCGCCGGAGTCGCACCACCGGGACCCTCCGACTCTCGATCAGGTCCTCCAGGACGCGGCCGGGCCCCACGGACGGAAGCTGGTCGATGTCGCCGACGAGAACCAGTCGACATCGGGAGGGCACCGCCTCCGCTAGCGAGGTGGCCAGGGGCAGGTCGAGCATCGAGGCCTCGTCGATGATGACCGCGTCGGCTTCCAGCGGTCGTTCGCGGGTGCGCTGGAAGCTCCAGGCGTGGGGGTCGAACTCCAGGAGCCGGTGGATCGTCCTGGCGTCGGTCCCGGACGCCTCGCCGAGCCTCTTCGCGGCTCGGCCCGTGGGGGCGGCGAGCTCGACCCGGAGACCGCTGGTCGACAGCAGCCGCACGATCGCGCGGACCAGGGTCGTCTTGCCGGTCCCCGGCCCGCCGGTGATGACCAGGGCGGAGGAGCCGAGGGCCTCGCGGACCGCGAGGCGCTGGTCCGGGTCGAGGGTGAGGCCCTCCCGCTGCTCGAAGCGGTCGAGCAGGCGACCGATCTCGCCGCCGACCGCGCTCGGCGGTCGGGCGAGGAGACGGGCGAGATCCGACGCGAGCCGGAGTTCGGCCTCCAGGAGACGGGGGAGGTAGACGCGGTCGTGCTCGCCGGCGCCCGCCGAGACCTCCCGGGCGAGTCGGCCGTCGAGCGTCGCCCCCTCCAGGGCCTCCGCGAGGGTGGGCTCCGGAAGCTCCAGCAGACGGGAGGCGTCATCGAGCAGGCGAGGTCGCGGCAGGAAGACGTGGCCGTCGCCGGTCGCCTTCTCCAGCACCCACATCAGACCCGCGGCCGCGCGCTCCGGAGAGTCGCTCGGGATGCCGAGGCTGCGCGCGATGCGGTCCGCGGAGAGGAACCCGATGCCGAAGATCTCGCTCGCCAGGCGGTATGGATTCTCCCGGATCAGGGACACCGACTCGTCGCCGTAGCGCTGGACGATGCGGATCGCCTGGCGGGCCGAGATCTCGTGGCTCTGGAGGAAGACCATCACGTCGCGGATCCCCCGCTGAGCCGCCCAGGCCTCGCGGATCCGCTGGCTGCGCACCGGGCCGATGCCCTCCACCTCGGCCAGTCTTTCGGGTTGGTTCTCGATCACGTCCAGCGTCTCGAGTCCGAAGGCCCTGACCAGGCGCTCCGCCATGACCGGCCCGATCCCCGTCACCAGGCCGGAGCCGAGGTAGCGGCGCACGCCCTCCAGGGTCTTGGGTCGGAGCGTGAGGTACGAGTCGGCCCGGAACTGGCGGCCGTACTTCGCGTCCCGCTCCCAGCGCCCGGTGAGCCGGAGGCGCTCCCCGGGCGTGACCCCGAGGAGCCGGCCCACGATCGTCGCCGGAGCCCGGCCACCCTCCGCCTCCAGTCGCACGACGGACCAGTGGCTCTCGGGATTCGAGTAGACGACCCGCTCGACGGCGCCTTCGATCGTGACCGGACCCGCCTCGCCGTCGGCGGGTCGCGGGCTCGAGGATGTCGGCGGTGGCAGCATGGTGACTCGTCGGGCCGGTGCGGGGATTCGGTGGACGACCCCCGGCGTCGCCAACCGGGGGTCCCGCGACCCACGGTCGTATTGTGCCAGAATGACGTCATGGTGAAGGGACCCCTTGTCCTGGTGATCGATGACGAGACCGGCTCTCGAGAGTCGATGGCGCTCGCCCTCGAAAAGGCCGGGAACGCCGTCGTGCGGTTCGACGACGCCGCCGAGGCGCTCGTCTACCTCGAGGATCACGACACCGTCCGTGCGGCGGTGTGCGACCTGCGGATGCCGGAGGTGGACGGGCTCCAGTTCCTCGCCGAGGTGAGGCGGCGGGAGCTCGACCTGGGAGTGGTCCTGGTGACCGGGTTCGGCTCGATCGAGTCGGCCGTCGAGGCCATGCGCGTCGGCGCCGACGACTACCTCACGAAGCCCGTGGACCTCTACGAGCTGCGCCAGAGGGTCGGCAACCTCCTCGAGCGTCGCGAGCTGCGCGAGGAGGTGACCAACCTCCGAGAGCTGCTCGACAAGCGTTTCGGCTTCGAGAGCATCATCGGCAACTCCGAGCCGATGGAGCACCTGTTCGAGAAGATGCGCATGGTGGCGCCCACCCGCTCGAGTGTCCTGGTCGTCGGCGAGAGCGGCACCGGGAAGGAGCTGGTGGCCAAGGCCCTGCATCGGGGGAGCCCGCGCAAGGACCAGCGTTTCCTGGCTCTCAACTGCGGCGCGATTCCGTCCGACATCCTCGAGAGCGAGCTCTTCGGCCATGAGCGGGGAGCCTTCACGGGGGCCGTGTCGCGGAAGATCGGCAAGTTCGAGCTGGCTCACGAGGGGACGCTGTTCCTCGACGAGATCAGCGAGCTGTACCCCGAGCTGCAGGTGAAGCTGCTGCGGGTGCTCGAGGAGCGGCAGGTCATGCGGGTCGGTGGCGGAGAGCTCATCGACGTCGACTTCCGGCTTCTGGCCGCGACCAACCGGGACCTCGAGAAGGCGGTAGAGGAGGGGCGGTTCCGCGAGGACCTCTACTACCGGCTCAAGGTGGTCACCCTCGAGATCCCCCCGCTCCGGGAGCGGCCTGGAGACATCCCCCTGTTGGCCGACCACTACCTGGATCGGTTCTGCCGGGACCACGGCCAGGAGCCGAAGCGGCTCTCGCCGGAGACCCTGGAGGCCCTCGGCCGCCATCCGTGGCCCGGCAACGTTCGCGAGCTGCGAAACCTGCTCGAGTCCGTGGTCATCTTCCACCGCGGCGACGTGGTGGGGGTCGGCGACCTGCCGGCGGAGTTGCGGGGCCCGAGCGGGATCTCGGAGCCGGAGGGGCCGGTGCAGAGCCCGGTGGGCCGGCCGCGGACCATGGCGGAGATCGAGCGTCAGGCCATCCTCGAGACCCTGGCGCGGACCGGTGGCCGGCGGGCGGAGGCGGCCAAGATACTGCAGATCGGGCTCAGGACGCTGCAACGCAAGATCAAGGAGTACCGAGAGCTGGGCTACCTGGAGGAGTAGGCGATGGAGATACCGAGCGACGTCCAGATTCACAATCAGCTGTTGGGGATGAAGGGGACCTCCGGCCGGCTGCTGCAGATCGCCGACGGCTACTACGAGTTGATCTGTCTCGTCGGCGGACAGTCGCACCGGGTGTTGCTTCCGGTCGCCGGAACGGCCGTGATTCGACGCGATCCGGAGGTGAAGACCGCCGAGAAGATCGAGATCGAACTGTGACCGGAGCGCGGGACACGACCCTCTGCGTCAACGTGGATCACGTGGCCACCCTGCGCGAGGCGCGCAGGGCGGTCTACCCGCAGCCGCTCGAGGCAGCTCGCCTCGCCGAAGAGGCGGGTGCGGCGGGTATCACGATCCACCTGCGGGCCGACCGGCGCCACGTCCAGGAGAGCGATCTCGAGCGTCTGCGCGACGCCGTGACCGGCAAGCTGAACCTCGAGATCTCCACCGAGGACGAGATGGTGGGGATCGCCTGCCGCCACCGTCCAGACCAGGTCAGCCTGGTGCCGGAGCGTCCCGAGGAGGTGACGACCGAAGGGGGGCTGGACGTCATCCGTCACGAGGCCCGGATCCTGCGGGCGGCGGAGCGCCTGCGGCGGGAAGGGATCGCCGTGTCGGTCTTCGTCGACCCCGATCGACGTCAGATCGAGCGCCTGGCCGCCCTGTCGAGGGATCTCGTCTCGGGCTTCGAGATCAACACCGACGCCTACACCCGCCGAGCCGTCGGCTCGGAAACCGGTGAGCTGGCGGCGGTTGCGCGGGCCGCGAGCGACGGCGCGGCCGCCGGGCTCGCCGTCTATGCCGGCCATGGCCTCACGGTTGGGAACGTGCGCTCGGTCGCCCGTCTGCCCGAGGTCGAGGAGCTCAACATCGGTCACTCCATCGTGTCGCGAGCGGTCCTCGTCGGTATGGCACAGGCCGTGCAAGAGATGTTGGCGGCGATCGGATCCTAGCAGCCCGTGGTGAAAGGCGAGACACGCTACGAGCGGCCCTCTTCTCCGGACTCTTCGTTGGGAATCCTCCCCGATTCACCGAATCGAGTGCGGATTCCCGCCTGGATTCCGAAGAAGATTGCGCGCTCTCGCTCGCG
>CAJQNK010000170.1 GCA_905479655.1 uncultured bacterium
GCTCGGGGGCCAAGGCGCGCCGACGCAGGCAATGCAGGGACATTGTCGAGGAGGCGGAACGCTGGCAGCCGAGATGCATCGCGGGCGGACTGTCGTCGAAGTTCGGAAACGCTGGTCTAGTGCCCCGTTTGGTTAATCCCGTGGACTTAGTTCGCGGTCATAGTCAAACGGGGCACTAGAACGGTCCACCCATCTCCGTGACGAGCGGCTGCCTCTTGGCCGCGAGCCCCACGCCGTCCCCCAACGGCAGGACCACGGCGTCGAGCTGGGGGTGGATCATGAGATAGCCGTTGAAGGCCTCCAACGCCCGGGCCGACTCGTCTTCGTCGTCGGGGTCGGGGTCCGCGATCTTCCCCTTCCACAGCAGGTTGTCCGCAACCACGAGCCCGCCCACCGCCAGCTTCGGCAGGGCGTGATCGAGGCAGCGGCGGTATAGCGTCTTGTCGCCATCGAGGTAGACCAGGTCGAACGGCCCGTCGATCGTCGCCAGTCGCTCCAGCGCCTCGCCCTCCACCAGCTCCACCCGGTCCAGCACCTCCGCGCGCACCAGCCACCCCCGCGCCTCCTCCAACCGCGAGGGGTCGCGGTCGATGGTCACGACCCGAGCCTCCGTGGCCCCGCGGGCGAGGCAGATCGTGCCGTACCCGATGGCCGTCCCGATCTCCAGGATCCGTCGCGCTCCACGAGCTCGCGCCAGCAGGGTGAGCAGCCGACCGACCTCGGGATCGGAGATGGGCACGTCGTTCTGCGCCGCCCGGCGCTCCATCTCGGCGAGCAGCGGATCGCGGGGGGGCAGGAGGGAGTCGAGGTAGCGGGCCTGCTCGGTTCGCAGGATGGCGTCGGGTCGGTCCTTCATGGTGAGAGCGATGGTACCTCAGGGATCCGAGCGGCACCGACCGGCGCCCGGCCGCCGACCACGGGAAACCGAATGACCCGCTCGACGGCCTTCCACGACCCGGCCTTGCGATATCATCCCCAGCATGCGCCGCCATACCTCCGAGTCCCGCGTCAACCCGTCCCGTCTGCTCGCGGCCCTGGTGGCCGTCCTGCTCGCGCTGCCTCTCCTCGGCGTCTCGCCGGTCGCGGCCCAGGAGAGCGAGACCTCCGAGGCCGCCCCGTCGCCCCTCGCCATCGAGGCCGTGACGGTGGAGCCCGCGAACCCGGGGCCGGACACCCTGTGCCGGCTCTCCGTGAAGCTGCGCAACGATGGGGAGTCCACCGCCTCCCAACTCGGCTTCACCGTGAAGGTCAACGGCCAGGAGCTCGCGCCCTACCGCAACCAGCTCTACATGTTCCCGCTGGCGGCCGGCGCGAGCGACCAGCTCCAGCTCTACAATTTCTGGAGCACCGAGAGCTCGCGGCCCGCACCCTCGAACGGCAAGCTGGAGCTCGAGGTGACCCTCGAGGAGGCCCGCTGGATGACCATCGGCATGGAGGACGACGTCGAGGTATGGACTCCAGGCGACGACGTTCCCGGCCTGCCGTTGACCCGCAGCCTCACCGTCGAGATGGCCGCCGGCGACTGAACGCCGGCCGCTGAAAGCCCCCTACGGTCTCTGAGGGCCCGATGCTCCACCGGCGACCCTACTCGCCGGCGGGCCCGCCCTCGCCGGGCCGCCAGGCCAGGATGTCCAGTGTCAGGACACGCTCCGTCAGCGTCGACACGTCGACGACACGGTAGTTCGGCTCGAGCGTGATCCGGCACTCTCCGTCTCCCGTCTCGGGCGGCGACACCGGGATCTCGATCTCGTGGGTGCCCGAACCGGAGGTCCACATCTCGACGTCGCTGCAGTCACTGCGCAAGAGGAACGCCGGGCGGTCGGCTTCGGGCTCCATCTCCACGCGAACCCCCGACCCCTCGAGGGAAGGCACCGTCACCTGCAGCCAGATCGCGCCCGGCCGGGTGAGCGGTCCCACGCGGATCTCCCCCGGCCCCGGCAGGACTCGCCGCGCGAGGATCTGGCCGTCGGTACCCCCTTCGATGGGCCCCCAGGCCGCGGAGAAGTAGAACATGGGCTCCTCGCCGGCAGCCTCGGGAACGGTGAGCTCGGCGACCGCATACTCCCCGGAGTCGACCTCGGCGCCGTCGGTGATCAGGGGCCATCGGCTCCCCTCGCCGTCGTAGATCCCGACGCTCACCGGGTAGACCCCCGGCTGGAGCGGTGGCCCCAGGGCCGACTGATAGAGCGGGATCGAGTACTCGATGGGCTCACCCGGTGTCCAGGTTTCGGGGAGGGGATGATCGAAGGTCCGGATGACGTTGCCGGGCTCCTCCAGGACATGAACGAACACGTTGGCCTCGCCGACCAGCCCCTCGAGCGGCGCGGTCGGCTCGAAGCGGAGCTGCAGGTCGGCGAATCGCGGATACGGGAGATCCACGCGGACCGGCTCTGCCGTCAGTCTCCCCACCGGCTCCGGCGCCGGAGCGCAGGCGGCGAAGGGGGCCACGACGGCCACGGCTACGGTCAGGGTGCGAGATACCAGGCGCATCGTCTCTCCTTCCGGGGTGCAGCACCCCCTCCCGTCGCTCGTGACGGATCGGGCGCGGTCACTCGGGCGTGCCCCCATTGTAGAGGCTCCGGCGACCAAGGAACGATCAGTCGAGAA
>CAJQNK010000171.1 GCA_905479655.1 uncultured bacterium
ACACGCTACGAGCGGCCCTCTTCTCCGGACTCTTCGTTGGGAATCCTCCCCGATTCACCGAATCGAGTGCGGATTCCCGCCTTGATTCCGAAGAAGATTGCGCGCTCTCGCTCGCGCCCGGCTTCCACCACGGGCTGCTAGTCTCGCTCCCCATGCCAGTCGAGGCGATCGTCGACGTCGAGGTCCGCTACGCAGAGACCGACCAGATGGGGGTGGTCCACCACTCCAACTACCTGGTCTGGTTCGAGCTCGCCCGCACCCGCCTGTGCGAGGGGTCGGGCTTCCACTACTCGGTGGTCGAGGAGCGCGGCTACTTCCTGACCGTCACCGGGGCCGAGCTCAGCTACCGCACCCCGGCCCGCTACGGCGACCACCTCCAGGTACGGTGCCACGTCGACCGCCTGGGGAGCCGCGCCGTGCGCTTCGCCTACGAGGTCCGGCGCGGGGACCAGCGGGTCGCGACGGGCACCACGGACCATGTATGGGTCGACCGCGAGACCGGCCGCCCGGCGAGGACGCCGGAGTTCCTCAGAGAGGCGTTCGAGGGGCTGGCCAGGTGACCGGTTGGATGGCCCTCAGCCCCGCCCCACGCTGTACCGCGCCACCGTCCACAGGATTTTGTAGCCGGCGAGCACCGTTCCCCTCACCGTGCCGGTGATCTTCGACACCCCGACCCGCTTGCGGTAGCTCACCGGGACCTCGGTGCAGCGTAGACCACGGCGCACCGCCTTGACCTGCATCTCGGCGGTCCAGCCGAAGTCCGGGTCGGACATCTTCAGGCTCTCGAGGGCCTCCCAGCGGGCGGCTCGGAAGGGGCCCAGGTCGGTGAAGCGGTGCCCGTAGAGGAGTCGGATCAGCGTGCAGGCGACGACGTTGCCCACCCGCGCCTGGGGCAGCAGGGCCCCGGGCTCGCGCACTCCCAGGGCGCGGGAGCCGATGACCAGGTCGGACTCGCCCGCGACGAGGGGAGCGACGACCCGGGGCAGCTCCTCCGGGTGGTCGGAGTAGTCGCCGTCGAGGAAGACGACGATCTCGGGCGGGTCGTTGCAGCGCAGGTGGTCGAGCCCCGCCAGGCAGGCGCTGCCGTACCCCGCGCGCTTCTCGTGGACGACGACGGCGCCGCCCGCCGCGGCGACCTCCGCCGTGCGATCGGTCGAGGCGTTGTCGGCCACGACGACGCGGCGCACGGGCGGCCTCGGGATGTCGGCCAGCACCAGGGGCAGCGACGCCTCCTCGTTGAAGGCGGGGATGACGACGTCGATCGTCGGCTGGGGGGTCTCGGGAGGCATGCGGAGGAGATACGGCGGGCCGGCGGAAAGGGTCTGCCGGCACGGAGCGCGAGACAAGGTATCACCCCGGGCGCGTGCTAGACTCCCGGTCCCAACGCCGTTCTTCCCGCCCCTTCCCGACCCCTCGATCATGCCCCTCCTGCCGTACCGCGACCGCATGCCCAAGCTCGGAGAGCGCGTCTTCATCGCGCCTTCGGCCTACGTGACCGGCGACGTCACGCTGGGCGACGACGTCTCGTTCTGGTTCCACACCGTGGCGCGCGGCGACGTGAACTGGATCCGCATCGGGGCGCGGACCAACATCCAGGACGGGACGGTGCTCCACGTGACCCACGAGACCCATCCGCTGGTCCTCGGGGAGGGGGTGGTCGTGGGGCACTCGGCCATGCTTCACGGCTGCACGATCGAGGATGGAGCCCTGATCGGCATCGGCGCCCGGGTGCTCGACGGCGCAGTGGTGGAGTCGGGCGCCCAGGTCGGCGCCGGGGCGGTGGTGGCGCCGGGCCACCGGGTGCCGGCCGGACACCTGGCCCTCGGCCTGCCGGCCCGTCCCGTGCGGGAGCTGTCGGAGGGGGAGCGCGAGAACATCGCCGCCATCGCGGAGCGGTACGTGGCGCTGAAGGAGCGTTACCGGGGCGCGACCGGGCGGTGGGAGGAGGGCGAGTGAGTCGCCGAGCGATCCGCAGCGTCAAGGGCACGCGCGACCTGCTGCCGCCGGAGACCGACGTCTGGGCGGCCGTGGAGACGATCGCGCGGCGCGTCTTCGGCGCTTTCGCCTACGGCGAGATCCGCACGCCGGTCCTCGAGGAGACGGAGCTCTTCGTCCGCGGCGTCGGCGAGGGCACCGACATCGTCGGCAAGGAGATGTACACCTTCGCGGACAAGAAGGGTCGGAGCCTGACGCTGCGACCCGAGTCCACCGCGGCGGTGGCCCGGGCCTTCGTCGAGCACGGTCTGGCGGAGTGGCCCACGCCGGTGAAGCTGTTCTACATCGGGCCCCACTTCCGCTACGAGCGGCCGCAGAAGGGTCGCTACCGGCAGTTCTTCCAGATCGGCGCCGAGCTCATCGGCGACGCGGGCCCCCTCTCGGACGCCGAGCTCCTTCTCATGTTGGTGGAGTTCTTGCGCGAGCTGGAGTTCGAGGACCTGGTCGTGCGTCTCAACACGTTGGGCGACGAGGGTGCGCGCGGCCGCTACCGGGAGGCCCTGCGGAAGTTCCTGGCCCCCCACGTCGACGAGCTGGGCGACGACAGCCGCCGGCGTCTCGAGGAGAACCCGCTGCGCATCCTCGACACCAAGGCGCCGCGGGAGCGGGAGATCCTCGCCGACGCGCCGCGCCTCGCGCAGTACCTGGACGAGACGAGCGTAGAGCACTTCGCGACCGTGCGCCGGCTCCTCGACCGGTTCGGGGTGGCGCACTCGGTCGAGGCGGGGCTGGTCCGCGGCCTCGACTACTACACCTCCACGGTGTTCGAGATCGCGTCGGAGGGCCTCGGAGCCCAGGACGCCATCGTCGGCGGAGGGCGTTACGACGGCCTCATCGCGTCCCTGGGCGGACCGGCGGTTCCCGCGATCGGCTTCGCCATCGGCCAGGACCGGCTGCTCGACGTGGTGCCGGAGAGTTTCCGCAGCCGGCACGTCCCCGGTCCGCCGGTGGTCGTAACGCCGGCCGG
>CAJQNK010000172.1 GCA_905479655.1 uncultured bacterium
GTGCCTGGAGATGCAAGGCTTGCGACCGAGGGCGACGCAGTCGTACTGTCTGTACGTCGAGGAGCCCGAGCGGAGCGTAACGCCGCAGATTCAGGTACATACGGCCTCGCAGTAGACAATTGGTGAGAAGGTCAGGCTAGCCGATGTAGCCCAGCGCCTCGAGCTGCTTGCGGAGCTCGGGGTCCATCTGGCCGGTGCTCTCTTCGTCCGAGTCTTCGGTGAAGATCGTGTCGAACCTTCCTCGGAGCTCCTCCAGCTGTTCCGGCTCCGGGTCGAAGGTCCTCTTCTCGAAGGGTGAGACGTCGAGGTCGAAGGCGCGCTCCACCCCGCCCTTCGTGCGGACATACTTGATCGGGCCCTCGTAGAGGGCGAGCCTCTTCTCGGGCAGCAGCCCGCCGTGGCCCTCGAGCCGCGGATACCACTCGGAGATCACGGGCCGGTCGGACGCGCCGAGCCGAGCCAGGTCCGAGATGCCGGTCGCCGCCGCGACCATCTTGACCACGTCCGTCTGCTGCACGGTCTCCTCGACGACACGGCCCTCGGTCTGAGCCGGCCACTTCACCATGAACGGGATCCTGACGACCGGCTCGTAGGCCCCGTTGTGACCGAAGTAGTGCGGCAGGTCGAGGTTCTCGTGGAACGCCTCGCCGTGGTCCGCCGTGATGATGATGAGGCTCTCGTCGAAGATCCCGGTCTCCCGGAGGTGGTCGAGAAGCTCTCCCACCGCCCGGTCGATGCGGGCGGCGCCGTGGTAGTAGTAGTCGTGCACCGACTCCAGGGTGGCGTCGAACCGCTCCGGGGAGATCTTCCCGTTGGTGAGGACCTTGAAGTGGTCACGCCAGAAGGTCAGCCGGGTCCCCAGCGACGTCCCCGGGGGGCCCGGGTAGGGGCGGTGGACGTCCATGTAGTTGAGGAACAGGTAGAGGGGATGGTCACCGGCCAGCGCCTCGTCGACCTCCTCGATGGCGTAGCGGGTGACCTCCTCCGCGACTCCGTTGCGGTTGATGTCGGTGAAGTCGACCAGGAGCTGGGTCAGCTCCGGCATCCTGCCGACCCCGAAGAGCTGGGCGATCAGGACGGGCTGGGACTGGAGGAGCCAGTCGCGGCCCGGGATGCGGTACCGGTGGAAGCCGCGGGTGACGCCGGTTCGATAGCCGACGACCTCGTTGGCGGTGATCCCCGAGGTCCGGTAGCCCGAGAGCACCAGGATCTCCTGGGCGAGGGGGATCCCGGGTTGGAGGAACGGCTGGAAACCCTTGATCGGTGTCACGTCGGTGCGGTGAACGTGGAGGGGCTGGCCGGTGAACAGCGAGGTGTGGCCCGGCAGGGTCCAGCTCGCGTTGGCGATGGCGTTGGGGTATGCATCCGCGCCCCGGGCGAGCTCGGCGAGGTTCGGCGTGTTGGAGGTTGCGGGGTCGGAGAGATCCACCGCGTCGGCCCGGCAGTCATCGAAGACGATGAGGAAGACCGGCGGTCCCTCGGCTGCGGTCTGCGACAGCTCGCCGCGGACGTGCAGGTCGTGGTTGTTGGTGCCGAGGCCGCGCACGAGCAGCGAGGCGACGACAGCGAGGACGAGCGTGGCGATCCGCCGCCGCCGGCCGCCGCGTAGGGCCAGCAGGGCGAACACAGCGACCAGGACGAGCGCCGCCACCTTCGCGCCGGCGTGGACGGGCGAGCCGACATCGGTGGCTCGGAGCAGGGTCGAGAGCAGGGCCGGGACCAGTGCGACGCCGGCCAGGGGCAGCGCGACCTCCCGGGCTCCGTGTCCACTGCGGCCGGCCCACCAGCGGACGACGGAGTACGCGGCGACCCAGAGTGCCACCAGGAGAGCGAAGGCCAACGCCGTCGGCAGGGGGATCCGAAACGGGATCAGGTTCCAGGTCCCGGCGGCGCCCAGGAGACCCACCGAGAGCGCGGCGGCCACGTCGGCGCCGGTCGGTCGCCCGCCGGCGGCGCTCCCGACGAAGCCCAGGCCCCAGCTCACGAGAGCGATCAGGAGCGCGAGCGTCAGGGAGGCGCCGATCTGCAGGAGCCAGACCCGGACCCACAGGAACTCCTCCCGCGGCATCGTGGCGAGAGTCGAGAGAACCACCACGAGGGCGGTCGGCGCCAGGGCCTGGAAGAACAGGGAAGGGAGGGAAGCTCGCCTGGTTGCCATCGTTTCGCCTTGTTGGATCAGAGAGGGGTTGGCGCTCGCCCTTTCTCAGCCGTGGGGCGGCGCTTCTCGGATGGTTCGTGCGGTGGTTCCCAGGACGCAGAAGGGGGGCGCGATCGACCCAAGCCCGGTCTCGAGATCGGGCCCCGGTCTCTCTGACCGAGTGGTCCGGCAGCGGTGGTGGGCTCCTCCGGTGGAAGGACGAATCCCGATTCCTAGCCTGACCGTCTCACCGGATGTTGTTGCGAGAGGCTGCAGGTGCCTGGAGATGCAAGGTTTGCGACCGAGGGCGATGCAGTCGTACTGTCTGTACGTCGAGGAGCCCGAGCGGAGCGTAACGCCGCAGGTTCAGGTACATACGGTCTCGTAGTAGACAGTTGGTGAGAAGGTCAGGTTAACTGCTTCCTGTGGCGCGGATCATACTCGACGGTCCGGCCTTCGCCAACCCCGGATTCCCTCCCGGAGGGTCGCCCGGGAGGCGCAGGTGACAGGGGATCGAGGGGCGAAGGGCTGCTAGGATCCGCGCCATGGGCGATGCTTTCGAGGTCGAGATCCCGGATCTGGGTGGTGCCGGGGACGTTCGGGTCATCGAGCTCCTGGTGGAGCCCGGCGACGAGATCGCGGCGGACCAGGGACTTCTGACGCTGGAGAGCGACAAGGCTTCGATGGACGTGCCCAGCCCTCGAGCCGGGCGGGTGGTCGAGGTCGTCGTCCGAGAGGGCGACGAGGTGCACGAGGGCGACGTGGTCGTGAGGCTGGAGCTGGCGGAGAACGCGTCGGAGGGCGACGGCGAGGCTCGCGTGGGGGGGAGCGACCAGGACCCGGCCAACGTGGATACCGGCGCCGACGGGGCTGACGCTCCGCAACCCGAAGCTCCGCATCCCGACGCGCCGCAGACCGGGGCTCCTCCGGCTCGGTCCCGGCGGCCCGGCGAGGTCGACCGGCACGCGCCGCTCCTCGTCGTCGGCGGCGGCCCCGGTGGCTACGCGGCCGCCTTTCGCGCCGCCGACCTGGGGCTCGAGGTCGTGCTCGTCGAGCGCTACGACAGGTTGGGTGGTGTCTGCCTCAACGTCGGCTGCATCCCCTCGAAGGCCTACCTCCACGTCGCGCGCGTCCTGGAGGAGAGCCGCGACCTGGTGGCGCACGGCGTCTCTTTCGGGGAGCCGGAGATCGACGTCGCGGGGCTCCGCTCGTTCAAGGACGGAGTGGTCACTCGGCTCACCGGGGGTCTCTCCCAGCTCGCCGAGCGCCGGGGGGTGACGGTGGTGCAGGGAGAGGCGAGCTTCATCTCGCCCGACGCGGTGGAGGTCGAGACGGCGAGCGGCACGGAGACGATCTCCTTCAACCAGGCCATCGTGGCGGCGGGCTCGCGGGTCACCAAGCTCCCGGGCCTGCCCTGGGACGATCCGAGGGTGATGGACTCCACGGACGCGCTCGAAATCGAGGAGATCCCGGAGCGCCTCCTGGTGGTGGGCGGCGGGATCATCGGGCTGGAGATGGCCACGGTCTACGCTTCGCTGGGCTCCCGACTCACGGTCGTGGAGCTCCTCGACGGCCTGATCCCGGGCTGTGACCGCGACCTGGTCCGGCCGCTGGCGCGACGCTTGGAAGAGCGGTTCGGGGCCGCCCTCCACGTCTCGACGCGGCTCGAGGGTCTCGACGCGCATCCCGATCGACTCGTCGCCCGTCTCGTCGGCGACGAGGCTCCCGAGATGGTCGAGATCGACCGCGTCCTGGTCGCCGTCGGCCGCAGGCCCAACGGTGACCGGATCGGAGCGGAGGCCGCGGGCCTGCGGGTCGACGACCGAGGGTACCTGCTCGTGGACGGGCGCCAGCGCACCAACCTGGAGCACATCTTCGCCATCGGCGACATCACGGGCGAGCCGATGCTCGCCCACAAGGCCACCCACGAGGGGAAGACGGCGGCCGAGGTGGCGGCCGGCGAGCGGAGCGCGTTCGATGCCCGGGTGATCCCGTCCGTCGCCTACACCGATCCCGAGATCGCCTGGGTCGGGCTCACGGAGACGGTCGCGAAGCGCGACGGGATCGCGTACGGAAAGGGCAGCTTTCCGTGGGCCGCCAGCGGCCGTTCGCTGGGGATGGGCCGCGACGACGGGCTCACGAAGATCCTCTTCGATCCGGCGACGCGCCGGGTGCTGGGCGCCGGCATCGTGGGTCCGGGCGCGGGGGAGCTGATCGCCGAGCTGACGTTGGCCATCGAGATGGGTTGCGAGGCGGCCGACCTCGCGCTGACGATCCACCCCCATCCGACCCTCTCGGAGACCACGGCCTTCGCGTCCGAGGCTTTCGAGGGGACGATCATCGATCTCTACCAGCCGCGGCGGTAGTTTCCATTCCAGCCGGTGGCGACCCCGGCGACCGGCTTCTCGACAACTCGGAAAAAGGAGGCGCGGATGCTGAAAGAGTTCAAGGAGTTCGCGGTCAAGGGCAACGTCGTCGACATGGCGGTGGGCATCATCATCGGTGGTGCCTTCGGCACGATCGTCAAGAGTCTGGTCGCCGACATCCTCATGCCGCCGATCGGTCTGCTGCTGGGCGGCGTCGACTTCACCAACCTCTTCGTCCTGCTGAAGGAGGGGGAGACGCCAGCGCCCTACGCCGCGCTCTCCGACGCGTCGGACGCGGGAGCCGTTACGGTCAACTACGGGCTCTTCGTCAACAACGTCATCGCCTTCCTCATCGTCGGCTTCGCGGTGTTCCTGCTGGTGCGTGCCATCAACCGGATGAAGCGTAAGGAGGAGGCGGCGCCGGCGGCCGAGCCGACGACGAAGGAGTGCCCGTACTGCGCGACGCCGATTCCGATCCCGGCGACGCGGTGCCCGCACTGCACCTCGGCGCTGGAAGTGGCCTGACGGGGTCGCTCCGCGCGCGCTGGCGAAGAGGAGGGCGGAGGCTTGGAGATCGTGGTCGTCGGCGCCGGCGTGTCCGGCCTTACCTGCGCGGTGACCCTGGCCGAAGCCGGTCACCGTGTCGAGGTCGTCGCGTCCGAGCTGTCCCGCGACACGGTCTCGGCGCGGGCCGCCGCCATCTGGTACCCGTACCTGGCCGAGCCCCGGCATCGGATCCTCGAGTGGTCCCGGCGGACCCGTGAGGTCCTGAACGAGCTCGCCGATCAGGCGGTGGACGGGGCTGCCGGGTGCGGGGTCTCCCGAGTCCGAATGCTCGAGGTCTTCGACCGGCGTCCCGAGGGAGATCCCTGGTGGCGTCCGGCGGTGGAGGACCTGCGTCCGGCGCGTCCCGACGAGCTGCCCGAGGGGGCCGCTTACGGCCACCGGGTCGAGGTCCCGCTCGCCGACGTCACGCTCTATCTGCCCTATCTCGAGGAGCGACTCCGGCGGTCCGGCGCCACCCTGCGCCGGCTGACGGCGCCTCTGGAGTCGCTGGCGGACGTCGCGGCCCCCGGTCGCCTCGTGGTCAACTGCTCGGGTCTGGGCGCCGGGCCGATGTGCGACGACGACCGCCTCTACCCCGTGAGGGGCCAGGTCGCCCACATCGAGCCGCCGGGGGCCGGACCCGCCCGCGTGTGGGACCAGGGACCCGGGCGGCTCACCTACGTCCTGCCGCGGACGCGCGACTGGGTCCTGGGGGGGACCGCCGAGGCCCACCGCGCCGACCTGGAGCCGCAGCCCGAGACGACGGAGGCGATCCTCCGCCGTGCCCGCCGATTGGCGCCCGAGGTCGCGGGTTGCGTCGTGCGCGACGTGGTCGTCGGGTTGCGGCCCGCCCGGGACCAGGTCCGCCTGGAGAGGCAGGAGACCCCCTGCGGGCCGGTCGTCCACGACTACGGCCACGGTGGCGCCGGCTTCACCCTGTCGTGGGGCTGCGCCGAGGAGGTCCGCCTTCTGGTGCAGGAGGGGTCGGTGGGGCGGTAGGATGACGGCGAAGCCGGAGCCAGCGGGTTCCGAACGCCCCACACGATGGGTTCCCATGATTGCTCGTCTGCTGTATCGCGGCGCCGTGTACCGTCTTCGGGGGGGTTCGTGGCGGGGTCCCGACGGGGCGACCGTTCACCTTCTCACCTGGGTGACCGACGACCTGCAGCGCCGGGGCGAAATCTCGGCCCAGGGCCAGGACGACCTGTCCGTCGCGCGCCGCGTGGCCGAGGAGCTCGGCGACGCCGAGTTTCTGGAGGGCGGGGGGCCGCGTCGGATCTGAACCGGGAGTGCGATCGTGCGAAATTCGAAATCGAAACCTCGTCCCTCCTCCCTCGTGGCTCTGGCCGTTCTCGCTGTCGGAGTCGGCGCCTGCTCACCGGCGGTCGACGAGCGTTCGGAGCCTGCCGTCTCCGAGCCCCATGCGGCGCCGCCGCGGGAGCTCTCGGCCGAACGCCGCGCCGTGGAGGCGTTGTTGCCGCTCAAGCAGGGTCTGATGACGGCGCTGACCACCGCGCTGGAGGAGGGCGGTCCGGAGCAGGCCCTCGCCGCCTGTCGGCTGGCGGCGCCCGCTGTCACTCAGGACGCCTCGTCCCCCGAGGTCCGTGTGGGCCGCACCAGCCACCGTCTGCGCAACCCCGACAACGCCGCCGAGCTCTGGATGGAGCCGGCCCTGGCCGACTGGGTCGCCGGTGACACCGCCGGCTCCCACGCCGTCGAGCTGCCGGGCGGCCGGCTCGGCTACCTCGAGCCGATCTATCTGCAGGCCATGTGCCTCCAGTGCCACGGCTCGGACCTCGGAAGCGGGGTCCGGGAGCGGCTCGCCGAGCTGTACCCCGAGGATCGCGCCACCGGCTTCGCGGAGGGCGACTTCCGCGGCATGTTCTGGGTCGTCGTGCCGATCGACCCGGGCTCCGGGAAGGCGTCCGAGGTGGTGTCCGAGGAGCCGTCTTGAGCGACGCGGGGCCGCGCGCGCCGAACCTCGACTCCGTGCGGGCGGCGGCACGCCGGCTGGAGGGGGTCGTCCATCGCACTCCGGTCGTCACCTGCAGGGCTCTGGACGAGCGGGCCGGGCGGCAGCTCTTCCTCAAGTGCGAGAACCTACAGAAGGTCGGGGCCTTCAAGTTCCGCGGCGCGTCGAACGCGATCCTGCGTCTGCCGCCGGAGGTCGCGCGACGCGGCGTCGTCACCCACAGCTCGGGCAACCACGCTCAGGCCCTGGCCCTGGCGGCCCGGAGTCGTGGGATCGCCGCCCATATCGTGATGCCCACGACGGCCCCGAGGGTCAAGCGTCGCGCGGTGGAGGGCTACGGCGCGGAGGTCTATCCCTGCGAGCCCACGCTGGAGGCGCGGGAGCGTACGGCCGCCGAGGTCCTCGAGCGGACGGGCGGGACCCTGGTGCCTCCCTACGACCACCCCGACGTGATCTCCGGTCAGGGGACCCTCGGGCTGGAACTCCTGGAGCAGGTCGCGGACCTGGACGCCATCGTCGCGCCGGTGGGCGGAGGGGGACTGGTCGGAGGTGTCGCCCTGGCTGCCGGGGCCGCGCCGGGAACGCGGGTCTTTGCTGCCGAGCCCGCCGGAGCCGACGACGCCGCCCGCTCCAAGGCGGCGGGTCGACGAATCCTCCAGACCGCCCCGGACACGGTCGCCGACGGACTCCTGACCAGTCTGGGAGAGCTCACGTGGCCGATCCTGCGGGATGCCGTCGAGGAAGTGATCACGGTGACCGACGACGAGATCGTGGACGCCATGCGCTGGATCTGGGAGAGGGCGAAGTTGGTGGTGGAGCCCAGTGGCGCGGTCGCGGTCGCCGCGGTGCTCTCCGAGCGCTTCCGCGGAATCCCGGGCTTGGAGCGGGTGGCTGTCGTGCTGTCGGGGGGCAACGTGGATCTCGATCGCCTGCCCTTCGGACGGTCGGAGACGGGGGCATGAGGGAGCGGAGCGGGGACGGGGCGACCCCCCCCGCACGCCTGGGGGGCGGCCGTTGCTTGACGCCGGTCGAAGCGCGCCGGGTCTACGACGACTTCGGAGCGCGGCAGGACGGCCAGGGCTGGTACGAGGACCCGCCGGTCGAGGTCCTGCTCCGGCACGCGGCCTTCGAGGAGGCCCGATGCGTCGTCGAGGTCGGCAGTGGCACGGGCCGGTTCGCCCGCGGACTGCTCGACGGTCGTCTGCCGCCGGAGGCCCGCTACCGCGGTTTCGACAACAGCCCGACCATGGTCGAGCTGGCCCGCGAGCGCCTCGAGTCCTTCGGGGAACGGGCGCGCGTGGACCTCACCGACGGCTCCATGGAGCTGCCGATGGAGGACGGCTCGTGCGACCGGTTCGTCGCCAACTACCTGGCCGACCTGCTGGACCGGGAGGCGATCGTCGCCCTGGTGGCAGAGGCCGGCAGGGTGCTGGCCCCCGGCGGCCTCCTCGGTCTGGTCTCCCTCACCTTCGGTCGGGGCCTCGCGAGCCGCGCCCTGTCCTTCCTCTGGGGGCAGCTCCATCGCCGTCGCCCCGAGGCGGTGGGCGGCTGCCGGCCGATCGAGCTCGCGCCGTTCCTGGCGAGCCCGGAGTGGCGTGGGGTCCGTCGCGAGACCGTCGTGGCCCTGGGATTGGCTTCGGAGGTCCTGGTGGCCGAGCGATGTAGGATCGCCGAGCCGTGACCGACCTCCCCGGGATCGCCCTCGTGGCCGACATTCTCCGCGGCCCCGCCTGGGTCGTGGTCTGGGTCGCCTGGTTGATCGTCGTCAATACGGCCAGCCTGCTCTTCCTGCGCCGGATCGAGGGGCGATGGGTGCTGGCGGCATGGGTCGCGAACCTCCTCTTCATGTCGGCCCTGCACTGGCTCAACGGCTACAACCGGCTCCTGGGCCTCTCGCACCTCCTGATCTGGACCCCCCTGCTGGTGGCCCTGTGGCGGCGGCGCGACGAGCTGCCCCGAGGGGGAAACCCCGGCACGTGGATCCGGGCGCTGATCCTGACGAACGCGGTCTCGCTCGTGATCGACGCCGTGGACGTGGCGCGTTATCTGCTCGGGGATCGGGGTTGAGTGGATCGGGGTCGAGCGGATCGGCGGCGGGTCGGCGCCTCTACGTCGACCTGGACGACGTGCTCTGCCAGACGGCGCGCGCCTTCCTCGGGCTCCTGAAGCGGCGCTACGGGCGCAGCCTGGAGCTGGAGGACCTGACGGAGTTCGACCTGGGCCGGACCCTGGGTCTCGAACCCGACGCCCTGGACGCGTTCCTGGCCGAGGTCCACGCGCCCGAGGTGATGGGCGAGCTGGACCCGGTACCGGGCGCCCTCGAGACGCTCCGCTCCTGGGATCGGCAGGGGTGGGAGATCGTGGTGGTGACGGGCCGTCCGCTGACCGTGCGCGATCTCAGTGAGGCGTGGCTCGAACGCCACGAGGTGCCCCACCACGGGTTGCTGTTCGTGGACAAGTACGGCCATTCGGGCTCCTGGACCGGCGACGAGGCGGCCCTGGCGCTCGCGGACCTGGCGTCTCACGGGTTCGCCGTGGCGATCGAGGACGCCCTTTCGATGGCGCGTTTCCTGGCGACCGACCTCGGAACCCGGGTCCTGCTCCTGGACCGGCCGTGGAACCGCTCCGACGAGGTCCCCGCCGGCTCGCGGTCGCCCGTGGAGCGCTGCCGCGACTGGCAGGAGATCGCCGATCGGGTGGCCCCGCCGCCGGGCGGCGCCCGTCCGGGACCGGGGGGTAGGACGACCGGGGGTCCGAGGGCTTGAAGTGCCCACGTTGCGGTCGGCGGGCCGACCGGGGCGAGCCCTGTCCCGGGTGCGGATTCGTCCCGGAGGCCGCAACCGGTGGCGGTGAGCGGCCGGCGGACGACCTCGTCCCGATCCTCCGCACGGCCGACGCGACCCTGCTTCCCGTCGTGCGCTCCCTCCTGCGGTCCGCCGGCATCGGGCATGTGGTCCAGGGGGGGGAGGCCGCCGGGCTTTTCCCGCTGGGCCCCTGGGGCGGCGGCTCGTTGCGGCGCTACCTCGCGGCGACCGTCCTGGTCTCCGCGCATCGGGAGGCGGAGGCCCGGCGGCTGCTCGACGAGGTCGAGGCGCAGGCCGGGGAGTCGTCGTCGGCCGAGGCTCGGGAGGAGCTCGCTTCGCCGCCCCGCGGTCGACTCGTCGGGATCGCGGTCCGTCCATCGTCGGGCGCGCCCATGGCGGAGAGGAGAAGCGAGAGGGTGGACGAGCGCGACGGCCTGGCGGGTGACCACAGGAGCCGACCCGGCAAGCGACAGCTCACGGTCCTGACCCGCGAGGGGTGGCAGGCCGCCTGCGCCGAGCTGGGGCGGACCCTGGTCTGGACGGCGCGACGGGCCAACCTCCTGGTCGAGGGTGTCGACCTGCGGGAGGCCGTGGGCTTCCGCCTGCGCGTCGGCGAGGTTCTCCTGGAGATCACCGGCGAGACCCGCCCGTGCCGTCACATCGAGGTGCAGCCGGGGTTGCGCGAGGCCCTCGAGCCCGAGTGGCGAGGCGGCGTCACCTGCGGGGTGCTCGAGGGCGGCCGACTGGCCGTCGGAGACGCCGTGGATCTGTCGGCCGTCTGAGCCCGCCGGGAGGTCGGGGCTCCGCGCTCGACGAGAGAGAAATAGTGGTTGCCGGCAGGGCACGGTTCGACTAAGATCTCGCGTTCGCGGCCGTGGGCCGCACGCCCGGACCGCCGGGCGAAACGGTTTCGCCGCGGGAAGCCTGCCCGTTTCGTCCCACCCATCGATCGAACAGAGGGGGAGAGGTGCCATGACGCACGAGCTCCTGCCCATGCCGCCCCACGCGATGCGTCTGGGGCGCCATCTCATCATCGACGCCTGGAAGGCGCCGGCCGCACTGCTGGACGACGCCGAGGGTGTGCGTCGGGCCCTTCACCGGGCCATCGAAGCGGGCGGCGTGACACTGATCGACCTCTGCGTCCATCAGTTCAGCCCCTACGGCGTGACCGCCACGGCGACGCTGGCGGAGTCCCACATCGCCATCCACACCTGGCCGGAGCACGGCTACTTCGCCGCGGACCTGTTTTTCTGCGGCAAGGCCGAGCCCCGTCTCGCCGCCGAGGCGCTGGTGAGCGCACTCGGGGCGCGGGAGACCCGTATCCGGGAGTTCGGGCGTGGCGTGGATGTCGCCGACGGGTTGGCGGTCGGGGCGCCGGGAGCGGCCGCGGCCGTCTTGCAAGCGGCTGGCTAGCCGGATCCGGGGAGTGGCTCGGCCAGCTCCAAGGGCGTCCGCGAGTGGATGTCGGACGCCCTGCAGGACGCGGGAGGGCCGTGCGGTACAATTCCGATCCGTCCAAACCGCAGCAGACCGGGAGTCTCCGCCATGTCCAGGATCGTCGTCACCGCCTTCGCAGCCCTCCTCCTCTCCACGCCGGCCTGGAGCGCCGGGGGAACCAGGGCGCCGGTGCCCGAGCCGACCCTGACACCGCAGGAGGAGGCCCTGGAGCTCTACAACCGGGGCCTGGCATACCGGGACCGGGCCTGGAAGATTCAGGAGAAGGCGGCGAAGGCCGACCCGGAGGGGCGCGAGAAGCTCGGCGCGAAGATCGAGGCGGTCTACGGCAAGGCCATCGAGGCCTACGAGGCCGCGATCGAGCGGAGCCCCGAGCTGCACCAGGCCTGGTCGAGTCTCGGCTACGCTCGGCGCAAGACGGGCGATCTCGAGGGCTCGCTGGAGGCCTACGACCGGGCCCTCGAGCTGGCGCCGGAGTATGCGGAAGCGATCGAGTACCGAGGCGAGGCCTACCTCGGTCTCGGCCGTCTCGAGGAGGCACGGGAGGCCTACATGGAGCTGTTCGCCAGCGACCGCGAACGGGCGGACGAGCTGCTCGCGTCCATGCGTCGATGGCTGGAGGACCCTTCCTCGGCCGACCCGCAGGGCGTGGAAGAGATGCGTGGCTGGGTGGAGGAGCGATCGCTGATCGCGGAGCAGACGGCGGAGCTGCGCGGCGGCGGCACCTCCTCGCGCTGGTAGACGGCGCTGTCTCCGCGGCGTCACGGGAGGGCTCTTGAGAGCTGCCGGGTTGGTTGTCTTCGTGTCGCTGGCCGCGGCCGCGTGGGCGGCGCCGGCCGTCGAGGGCCCACCCGCCGTCCCCGACGGCGGAGCGCTAGCAGCCCGTGGTGAAAGGCGAGACACGCTACGAGCGGCCCTCTTCTCCGGACTCTTCGTTGGGAATCCTCCCCGATTCACCGAATCGAGTGCGGATTCCCGCCTTGATTCCGAAGAAGATTGCGCGCTCTCGCTCGC
>CAJQNK010000173.1 GCA_905479655.1 uncultured bacterium
GCCGTAGGTGCCTGGAGATGCAAGGCTTGCGACCGAGGGCGACGCAGTCGTACTGTCTGTACGTCGAGGAGCCCGAGCGGAGCGTAGCGCCGCAGATTCAGGTACATACGGTTTCGTAGTAGACAATTGGTGAGAACGTCAGGCTAGCTGCCCTCGTCGTCCAGGACGTAGCCGAGGGCCCGGAGCTCCTCGACCTCGTCGGCCTCCAGCCGGCTGCGCTCCGCCTCCTCGGCCAGGGATCGGGTGAAGGCCTGGCGGAGACCCTGCTCGAGCCGATCCCACCCTCTGCGGGAACGGTTCAGCTGCCGGGACAGGTCGGCCCTCTCCGCCGCCACGTTCCGGACCTCGCGGGGGTCCGAGACGAGGTCGAACAGGTAGGGCTCGCCCCGGCGCACGAAGAACTTGAAGCGCCCCTGCCGGAGGCCGGCCCGGAAGTGGGCCCTCTTCGCTCCCGGGCTCTCTCCAGCGATCACCCCCAGGAGGCTCGTCCCCATCACCGCCGGGTTGGGTTCCAGGCCGACGACATCGAGGATTGTCGGCATGAGGTCGATGGTGGAGGCGAGGGCCGACACGCGGCTGCCGCCCGCGCGGCTCGCGGGCAGCTTGATCAGCAACGGGATGCGCACGAGCTCGTCATAGGGACCGTTGGCGTGCAGCAGGCGGCCGTGATCGAGGAACTCCTCCCCGTGGTCGGCGGTGACGACGAGCAGGGTGCGGTCCCAGAGCCCGCGGCGCTTCAGGAAGTCCACCAGCTCGCGGACGCGGTCGTCCGCATGGCGGATGCAGCCGTCGTACCGGTCGCGCAGGTGGTCGACGCCGTGGGGCCCGAGGATCTCGTTCGGGTGAAAGCCCGGCTCCCGGGTGATCCTGTCGTTGATCGAGAGCAGCAGCCGCGAGGAACAGAGGTCGCCGACGCAGTCCGTCGTCTCTCCGTGCGCCGGCCCGCCGAAGAGCTGCTCATAGCCGGGGCAGCCGTAGGCGAAGCGGCTGCCGAAGCGGCTGTGGACGTCGTAGGTGTGGAGGAACGTGAAGAACCGGCCCTGCCGGTTCCGGTCCATGAAACGCAGGGCCAATGGCAGGGTCCGGGCCAGGCCTCCTCCCCGGTCGTCGTAGACGTCGAAGCCCTGGCCGAAGCCGAACTTGCCGCGCATCCAGCCCCGATCGGCCCAGCCCTGGGTGCGCAACCCGGCCCCGGCGAGCTGCTCGGCGAGGGTCACCCGCTCCGGCTCGAGCGTCCGCTCGTTCCCCGGCAGCACCTTGTGCACCTCCGGCGTCAGGGAGGTCATCATCGACATGTGGACGGGCAGGGTGTAGCCGCCGTTGTTGTAGAAGCTCTCGAAGACGACGGCCTCCCGCGCCAGCTCCAAGAGGAACGGACTCGTCGGGCGCGGGTAGCCGTAGAGGCTCAGGTGGTCGGCGCGGAGCGTGTCGATGGAGACCAGGACGACGTTGCAGTCGTCGCAGCCGGTCGACTCCGGCTCGGGTTGAGGCGGCGCGACACAGCCGGCCGTCGCGGCCAGGGCGAGGCCGGCGACCACGAGCCGGAAGGACGGTCCGAGCTTCACTCCAGGTACCCGAGCGCGCGGAGCTGGCGCTCGGTCTCCTCGTCGTACTCCAGAGGTTCGCCGGAGGGAGTCGTCAGGCCGCCGGCCAGCTCGGTGTCGAGCATCGCCGCGAGGGCGGCGACGGCTCCGGGTCGCTCCCCGGCCAGGTCGTGTCGCTCCCCGGGATCCCGACGCAGGTCGTAGAGCAGGCGGACCCCGTCGACCCGCCGGATCAGCTTCAGGTCGCGCCAGGTCACCGACGCCCCGTCGGGGCCGTAGGCGGGCGACTCGGCGATGAGAGGAACCGGGTCGCAGTCGTCCTCACCCCCGCGGAGGAGCCGCGCTCGCGAGAGGCCGGCGAGGTCCTCCGGGAGCGGCAGGGCCAGGAGCTCGAGAGCGGTCGGCGCGACGTCCAGGTGACGGAGGGGGCACTCGATCCGGCGTCCGCCGGCGATCCCGGGTCCGGAGACGATCAGCGGCACCCGCAGCAGCTCCTGGAAGAAGGAGTGACCGTGGCCGATGCCCCAGATCCCGCGCGGGTCGCCGCCCAGCAGCCGCTCGGCCTCGGCGTGATCCCAGAACTCCTCGCCGTGGTCCGAGGTGACGATCAGCAGCGTCTCGTCGAGCAGGCCGCGCTCCGCCAGGTTCGCGGAGAGACGCGCGAGCTGGCCGTCGAGGTAGGCCAGGGCGCCGTCGTAGAGGGCCAGCTTGTGCTCCCGGTAGGCCATGAACTCCGGGTCGTGGTAGCGCCACCAGGAGCCGTACGACCAACCCTCGGCGCGCGGATCGCGGGGGGCCCCGTCGGCGGCGGGGAACATGGAGTAGAAGGGCTCCGGCGGGACGACCGGCTGGTGCAGGTCCATGAGTTGGAGGTGGAGGAACAGGCGCTCGCCGGAGTGCTCGTCGATCCAGGCGAGGGCCGAGTCGATGAGCTCCTCCGCGTCCTGCCGCCTGACCTCGGAGGTTCCGAACCTCCGGGCCAGGCCGCCGCCGAGGAACGGGTTGGCGGAGAACAACCCGGTGGCGAATCCGGCTTCTCGAAGACGATCCGCGAGGGTCGGCACCTCGCGGCGGAGCTGCCGGGCCTTCTGCCGGTCCAGGTGGCGGACCTCGCCCGTGACCCCCGCGCCGTGGATCGCGGGATAGACGGAGGTGAGCAGACTGACCGTGGCCGGCAGCGTCCAGGAGGAGTGGGCCACCGCCGTCTCGGCCAGGACACCCTTCCGGGCCACTTCGTCGAGCCAGGGGGTCGTGGGCCGATCGTGGCCGTAGGCGCCGACCCGGTCGGCTCTCAGGGTGTCCAGGACGACGAGAACCAGATGACGCGGAGTGGGCCGGGGCTCGACGCAGGCCGCGAGCGCCAGGATCGCGAGGAGCAGGGCGAGAGCCACCGACAGTGGAACGGCGTCCCCACGGGTCGGCGCTGCGCCTTGGAACCGATTCATCGCGGCTCGGAGGGCCGACCCGCTCCCCGCGGGCCCGCCCGGAGAGCGGTTAAGCTACCACAGCCCCTCGCCCCGCCGCGGTGACCCAGATGAACCGGATAGCCACGCTCCTGACGGCCCTTACGGGCCTGCTCGTCGCCTGCGGAGCGCCGGAGCCCGCGCCACGGTGGGTGGCGCAGGAGGCCGCGCCTCTCGACGTCACCCACCTGTCCGGCGACGGGAGACTCGTGCTGGCCGAGTCGATCCCGCCGTCGAGCGTCCGGATCGACGGGCTCGTCTGGCACGCCGCCTCCGAGCCCGGCACGGTCTCCCGATCCGGGGAGGGCGGCCCCGGTGTCCTGGAGGTCTCTGTCGAGCGCGGTACGGCGATCTCCCGGATCGAGCTCGACGTCGTCGGCTCCCCGGGGCGGGTCGTACTGCGTTGGGTCGCGCCCGGCGGCGCCTGGTCGCCCGAGGTCGCCGCCTCGATGGGACGTCGGCAGGTCGGCCGGCGACGCACCCTGATCTTTCGTCTGCTTCCGGAGATCGAACGCGCGGACGGCCTCCTCCTGCGCTTGGAGCTGTCGCCACCGGCCGGCTCCCGGGTGCAGCTGCGCGAGCTGCGGTTCTCGACGGGAGGTCTGCGGCCGGGGCGGCTCGCCGGGGTCGCCGGCACGGTCGCCAAGGTGGCGGTCGACGGCGACTGGCGGAACGCCCGTCTGCTCGTGACCGGCAGGCCCGAGCTCTGGCAGGCGGGCGCGCCGTCCGGCGCTCGCCTCCGTTTCGCGGCGGCGGTGGTGCCGGGAGTCCGGGGCCAGACGGGTCTGCCGGGGGCCAGCGGCGTGACGCCGCCCGCAGAGGCGGACTCCTCGGTGACCCTGCGGGTGGTTCGGGAACGGCTCTGGGGTGAGAGCGTCCTCTGGGAGTCCTCCCTGCCCGCCGAGGGAGGTGGCTGGCGGACGATGGAAGTGCCCCTTCCCCGGGGCGCTGCCCGGATTCGCTTCGAGGCGGAGGCGGAGCCGGCGCGGCTGGTCGCCCTGGCGAACCCGCGCTGGCTGCCGGCGGCCGAGGGCACCCCCGCGGTTCCGGAAGGACTCGTGCTGGTCACCCTCGACGTCGTTCGGCCGGATCGCATGTCGCTCTACGGCTACGAGCGAGAGACGACCCCGGAGCTCGAGCGCCTAGCCCGGGACGCGGCCGTCTTCGACGAGGCGTTGACGGTGGCGCCCTCCACCCCGCCCTCGATGGCCTCCCTGATGACCGGTCTCTACCCTTTCTGGTCCGAGGCCGACGGGCCCTGGTGGCGCCGACCCGGGATCCACCACGGTCTCACCCGGTACTTCGGAAGGGCCGAGGAGGTCAAGGGGCTGCCGCCGGCGGTGCCCACCCTCGCCCAGAGGCTCCGAGAGGCGGGCCTGCGGACCGGTGCGGTCGTCTCCAACGCCTACGTCAACAGCGAGTTCGGCTTCCCGCGGGGTTTCGACCGCTTCCAGGAGTTTCCCCCCGGGGCCTGGGATCCCCATCCCGAGGCGGGGGAGGTGGTCGACGAGGCCCTGGGCTGGCTGGCGGCGGGCGCCGGGGAGCCGTTCTTCCTCTATCTCCACCTGATGGACGCCCACGGCCCCTACGCCCCGCCGGCCCCCTGGAACCGCTTCTTCCCAGGGGAGTACCTCGACGGCGACGACCAGCGTCTCACCACCGATTTCCTCAACGCCCGCGAGTCCGACGAGCTTCGGCGGCTGGAGCCCCACGCTTCGCTGGTGTTCGACGGGGCGCTGCGCTACGCGGATCACGAGCTGGGCAGGTTGTGGCGTCGGCTCGCGGATCGGGGTCTCCTCGACCGGACGATCGTGGTGGTGCACTCGGACCACGGGGAGGAGTTCCTCGACCACGGGGGTTCGGGTCATCGCGGCACGGTCTACGAGGAGCTGGTGCGGGTGGCCCTGATGGTCCGCTACCCCCCTCTGACGGCCGGCGGCCGGCGGGTGGCGGGGACGGCTCGTCCCACCGACCTCCACTCGACGCTCCTGGAGCTTCTGGGCCTGGGGTCGCCGGAGGGTCTGCACAGCCGGAGCCTCGTGCCCCAGCTGTCCGGCGCGGCCGGTCGGACGGATCCGGTGTTCGGCGCCTTCCATCGACGCGCCTGGGTGCGGGACGGGAGGTGGAAGTGGATCCGCCATCCGGACGGCGCCGAGGAGCTCTACGACCTCGTGGCCGATCCAGGCGAGACGCGGGACCTGTCCGTCGAGCGCAGAGCGGTAGCCGAGAGCCTCGCGGCGGCCTGGGACGGCTGGGAGGCCGAGCGCCTCGCCGAGGGCGTGGCCTCGGCGGGCGAGGAGGGCGAGGTCACGGAGGCGACCCTGGACCGCCTCCGAGCCCTGGGGTACCTCGAGTAGGGATGGAAATGCCGACGCCGACGACCCGTTCGCTCTCTTCCGCCTCCCCTCGCCGGGAGTGGCTTCCCGGCCTCCTGATCGTGGCGCTGGCGCTGGCTGTGGCGGCCCCGACCTTCGTGCGCGGGGTGAGCTTCCTCGACGAGGGAGCTCTGCTCCACACGGCCGAGCGTCTCACCGACGGCGAGATGCTGTACCGGGACGTCGAGACGGGCCTGGTGCCGGGCTCCTACTGGCTTCAGGCTCTCGTTCTGTGGGCGGCCGGGCCGTCGATCCTGTGGGGCCGAGCCCTCATGGCGGTGCTCTTCGCCCTGTCGTGCTGGGTGGTGCACTCGATCCTGCGCCACCTCGCGTCGCCCGGGACGGCGTGGGTGGGCGCCGTCGGCTACCTCGGCTGGCAGGCCTACCACTGGCGCATCCCGAACTACTCGTGCGAGGCGAACCTGCTGCTGCTCCTGGCGCTCTGGCGGCTGCTGGCGGCGCTGCCCCGCCGGAACCGTGGCCGGTTTCTCGTCCCGGCACTGCTCGTGGGGCTCGCGGCGGTCTTCAAGCAGAACTTCGGCGCCTTCGCCGCGCTCGCCCTGGCCGTCACCGTCGTGGTCTCGGGCCGGCGGGCCCGGCAACCCCAGCGGGAGGTGCTCGCCGACCTGGTGTGGGTCGGCGCGGGGATCGCGACCCCCTTCCTGGCGGTCGTCGGCTGGTTCGCCCTCCATGGCGCCGCGGACGAGTTGCTGTATCAGGTGGTGCTCCTGCCCTTCGGGCCCGTCAGCGCCCACTTCGTCGTCTCCTGGCCCTGGCCGTGGCTCTCGCTCGAGGAGCTGTCCGACGCCATGCGGCGTAACCTCTGGTACTACTCGCCGGTCCCGGCCGGCCAGGAGTGGCTCAGGATCACGGGTGTCGTCACAGCGGGGCGTCTGTGGCTCGGAGCCCGCTGGGTCTATTCGATGGCCGCCGTCGTCGTGGCCCTCGGCGCGACGGTCTACGGCCTGCTGCCGCGGGTGGCCGTCGATCGTCCCGGGGGGCGGGAGGCTCGGACGGCCCTGGTCGCCTTCGCGGCGCTCCTACTCCTGGGCGCGTTCCCGCGAGCGGACTACCACCACCTGGTGCTCGCGACGCCGTGGATCCTGCTGCTGGGCGTCGTGCTGGCGGCCGATCTGGCGGCGGGCCTCGGGTGGCGTCGCGGGGGAGCGGCCGCGGCGACGCTCGCGGTCGCGGTGCCCCTGGGGCTCGGGGTCGTGAACCTACGCTACTGGCTCCACCATCCCGATCCCGCGCGGCGGCAGGATCGGCGTCTCGAGCTGCCGCGGACGGGCATGTTGGTGCCGGGCTGGGTCAAGGAGCAGCTCGAGGCGGGCGTCCGGATGGCGAACTCGGCGCTCGGGCCCGACGAGCCGCTCGTCGTGCTCTCCTGGCCCGCGCTCTATGCCTACCTCCTGGATCGGCCGGATCCCAGCCCCTTCCCGCTGGTCCTGCCGGGGGCCATGGACGAGGGTCGCCTGATGGCGATTCTGGAGGAGGCGGCGGTGGAGCGGGTCATCCACTCCGACATCACCGTGGACCAGCGGACCTTCCGTCAGGACTTCCCCCGCCTCTCTCGCTACCTCCAGGAGCGCTTCACCATCGACCCGGAGACCGCGCTGCTGGAACCGGTCAACCAGATCTTCCTGCTGCGCCGGCTGCGACCCGGAGAGCAGGCCGCCGCCGCCGGGCCGGCGCCCGGCTCGCGGGTCGGTCTGAACCTTCTGGACCGGGTCGACCAGAGTCGCAAGATGGTCCTGTTCGGAGACGGCACACGCCAGGAGATCCCAAACTCCTGGCGAGTCCAGAGAGTGGGCTGGCTGTTTCGCGAGGCGCTCCTGCAGGCTCCCGCGCCGGGCCCGAACAAGGTCGTCGTCTCGTTCGGCATCGAGGCGCCGCCCGGCGCCGCCCTGGCCTTCGCCGTGGGGGAACGGCCCAGCACGTGGTCGGCGAGCGAGGGTGACGGATCCTGGATGGAGGTCTTCGTCTTCGACCGGACCGGCGGGGAGACGCACCGGGTGTGGAGCGCGGAGGTCGACGCCGCCGGCCGGCCGTCCGACCGCCTCTGGCGCTCGGCGAGGGTCGACCTGTCGGCGTGGGAGGGCCACCCGCTCGTCGTCGCCCTGGTGACCTCCGGCGGCCCACGCTTCAATCGGCAGAGTGGCGAGGGGCGGGAAGGCGCGGATCTACCGGCCTGGGGTGAGCCGCGAATCGAGCTCCCGGTGGCGACCCGCGGCGCCGTCCTGCCGGCCCCGGCGGACCTGCCGGAGGAGGCTCTCGAGGTGTTGCGGAGCTTCCCGCTCGAGCTGTTCGAGACGTCCCGGGCGGAGCGTCCCGGCGACCCGGACCTGGCAGCCGCATGGCGGTGGGTGGTCGCGAACCAGGGGGGTGAGGACGCCGGCAATCCCTGAGCGGATCGGGTTTCTTCGCCGGGTCGAGGGTCCGTGAGGCGCGGCGCCGTGTGCTAACCTCGATCTTTCAGCTACCGCCCGGACCCGCCCGCGAGGGCCGCGTCGAACGGGCCTCCCGACGCCCATGGACGAGCAGAGACAGGCCACCTTCGACGGCGCCAGTCGGAGGGATGCGGGGGGGGAGACCGCTGCTGCGGCGGCGACGACCGAGCGAGACGGCCGGCCCGAAGCGCGGGTCGGCGTGCTGGTGCTCGGCATGCACCGGAGTGGGACCTCGGCCTTCACCCGTCTCCTGAACCTCCTGGGTGGAGACCTGCCGGGTGGGCTGATGCTGCCGGTCCCGGGCAACAACGAGACGGGATTCTGGGAGTCCGAGGAGATCGCCTCGATCCACGACGAGATTCTCGCTGCTGCGGGGTCGCGGTGGGACGAGCCGACCCGGCTCTCCGCGGGGTGGTTCGAGACGGAGTCCGCCCGGCGGTTCCGCGAGCGTCTCCGCCAGGTGGTGGAGCGGGAGCTCCCCGACTCCCGTTTCTTCGTGCTCAAGGATCCGCGGCTCTGTCGTCTCGTGCCTCTGTGGATGGGGCTCCTGGGAGAGCTCGGGGTCGAGCCCCGGTTCCTCCTACCGGTCCGCCATCCGCTGGAAGTGGCGGCGTCCCTCGGGAAGCGGGACGGGATCTCGACCCGTAGGGCCGTGCTCGTCTGGCTGCGGCACGTGTTGGATGCCGAGGCGGCGACCCGGGGTCGTCCGCGCCTGATCGCGACCTACGACAGCCTCTTGACGGACTGGCGGCAGCTGGTGCGCCGGATCGACGAATGCCTGGAGCTCCCCTGGTCGCCGGCGACGGAGGAGGCGGCGAGCGAGGTCGACCGCTTCCTCCACACGAGGCTGCGGCACCATCGGGCCGCTCCAGCCGAGCTGGACGGCCGTGACGATCTCGTTCCGTGGATCCGGACCGCGTGGCGAGCCCTCGCCGACGCCGATGGCCGAGCCGGCGAGGAGCTGCCTTCGGAGCTCGATCCGCTCCGCCGCCAGCTCGACCAGGCCGACGGCGCCTTCGGACCCCTGCTCGCCGAGGGGCGCGAGGAGCTGATCCACGCACGGCATCGCCGGGACGTCGCCGAGGAGGCGGCCGGTGCTTCCGAGCGACTTCAACGGCACTTGGAGCGCCAGGGAGAGCGGCTGGCCGCCGATCTGGCTGACAAGGCGAGGGAGTCGGAGGCACGAGCCGGGGAGATCGAGCGCCTGCAGGAGCGGCTGGAGGACCGGGAGCTGGAGGCGGAGGCGCGAGCCGCGGAGATCGAGCGTCTGCAGGATCGGCTGGAGGACCGGGAGCTGGAGGCGCAGCGGCTGCGGCGGTCGGCGGAGCTCGCCCGGCGGGAAAGCCGGAGACTCGCCACCGAGCTGGCCCGAGGTGCTGGCGAGCACCGCGCCCGGCGGGCGGAAGGGCCCGACATGGTTCCGGGAGACGGCGGGGACGAGCGGCCGGGCTCCAAGGCGACCCGCAAGCGCGGCGGGCGCTCCTCGACCCTGCGCTTGCTCGTCCGGCGACCCGGTCTGTTGCGACGACTGAGAGGGCTGCGGCGACGGGTCGTCGCGTCGGGCCTCTTCGACCCGGAGTACTACGCCCGTCAGTTCGGCGAGGAGGGGGCTCCGAGGGACCCGCTCCTCCACTACCTCACCCTGGGAGGTTGGGAGGGTCGCGACCCCCACCCGCTCTTCTCGTCCAGCTACTACCTGCGGCAGAATCGCGACGTAGCCAGCCGGGGAGCGCACCCGCTGGCACACTACCTGGATTACGGCTGCCGAGAGGGCCGGCGGCCCCATCTTCTCTTCGACCCGCCGTACTACCTGTCCCAGTTTCCCGACCTGGCGGAGAGCGGGGTCGATCCCCTCGGTCACTTCCTCCGCGAGGGCGCGGCCGAGGGAATCCACCCTCACCCGCTGTTCGATCTCGATCACTACCGACAGGTGTGCGGGCCCACCCTCGACCCGCAGACGAACCCCCTGATCCACTACCTGCGGGTCGCGGGGCGGGACGGCCGCTCCCCCCACCCGCTGTTCGATCTCGAGCACTACCTCGAGCAGAGTCCAGAGGTGTTGGAGGATCAGGCCGATCCGCTCCTCCACTACCTGTCCGAGGGCGTCGATCTCGGCCGCTCGCCGCACCCGCTGTTCGACCCCGCCTACTACCTCCGCCAGCGTCCGGAGCTCGCGGGGGGACCCGCGCTCGGCATTCTCTTCCACTTCCTCCTCGAGGGCGGCTCTCGGGGGCTCGATCCCCACCCCCTGTTCGATTCCGCCTACTACCTGCGCAACCACCCCGAGCTGCGGCAGCGGGGGATCAACCCCCTGGTGCACTACCTGACCCGCGGCGGCTCCCGGGGGGGCAACCCGAATCCGTTGTTCGACAGCGCCTTCTACCTGCAGAGCCACCCCCACGTCGCGGATCGGGGTCTCAACCCGCTGCAGCACTACGTGCGCGCGGGCGCCGCCGAAGGCCGGGAGCCCGGGCCCCTGTTCTCGTCCGTCTACTACCGGCAGGAGAACGGGGACCTCTCCGAGATGCAGGACCCGCTCGAGCACTTCCTGCGGCACGGGGCGGACCAGGGACGGGTCGGCTGGTCGCCCGCCCGCGCGCAACGGTTCATCCGCCCCTACATCCTGCGTCCCGAGGGGAGCTCGGCGAGCACCTACCTGGAGCGGGAGGCGACCGTCGCGCCCGAGAGGCTCCGCGTCGGCGTCTACTGCAGCGCCCAGGGCAACTACTTCTTCGGTGAGATCGCCGATCTCGTGGTCGCCGGCCTCCGCGGGGCCGGGGTCGAGGTCGTGGAGCTGGACGAGCGGAGCGAGCACCCGGACGACCTCTCCTGGGAGATCGTGGTGGCGCCGCACGAGTTCTTCGTGCTCGGCGAGGGTCCCGGGTGGCACGGTCGCATCCCGCCGGAGAGCTGCCTCATGCTGAACACGGAGCAGCTCCAGACCCAGTGGTTCGCCCGGACCTTCCGTTTCCTCTCCCGCTGCCGCGCGGTCCTCGACCTCAACGTCCAGTCGGCCGCCGGCCTGCGACAGCTCGGGATCCGGTCGTACTTCCTGCCGATCGGCTACGTGGAGGGACACCCGCTGTTCGACGAGCCCGTGGCCCTGCCCGATCTGCCGGCGCTGGAGAGTCTGGCGGACGACGTACGCCAGCACCGTGGGGGCCCGGAGGACGAGTGGCACGAGAGGCCTCTCGATCTGCTCTTCATCGGCGCCCTGAGCCCGCGGCGGGAGCGGCTCCTGGGAAGGCTCGCGCCCCATCTGGCGGCGTATCGCTCGTTCCTCCACGTTCCGCGCCCGACCGCGCCGTTCGTCGTCGGGAAGACGGCGAGCCTGGACACGTCCGCTGCCCTCGGGCTCGCGCAGCGGTCACGGGTCGTCCTCAACATCCACCAGGACGAGGCGGCCTACTTCGAGTGGCACCGGATCGTCCTGCACGGGATCTGGCAGGGTGCCGTCGTCCTGAGCGAGCCGAGCTTCCGGGTGCCGGGCCTCGTACCCGGGGAGCACTACCTCGAGTGCGACAGCGAGGAGATGGTGGAGCTCCTGACCTGGCTCCTGGAGACGGACGAGGGGCGCCGGCGGGCGGAGGAGATCCGGCGTGCCGCTCTCGATCGCTTCCGCGACCGCTTCGAGCTCCCGTCGATCCTCGGTCGGCTCCTGACCGAGCTGGGGGAGCTCTGATGCGCGTCGCCACCGCCGCCCACCGGGTGGTCTTCGAGCATCGGGGCGAGGGCGACGCCAAGGTCACGGTCTGCGTCCCCGTGTACAACTACCAGAACCTGGTGGCCGCGGCGCTCGACTCCGCGGCCGCCCAGCTCCTGCCCGCCCTCGATCTCGTGGTCGTCGACGACGCGTCGAGGGACGACTCCCTGGCGGTGGCGCGGGATTGGATCGAGAGCCACGCCGGCCGCTTCCGGCGAGCCGTGCTGCTGGCTCACGAGGAGAACGCCGGGCTGTCGGCCGCGCGCAACATCGGGTTCCTGACGGTCGAGACGCCCTTCGTCCTGCCGCTCGACGCCGACAACGTGCTCTACCCGCGCTTCACTTCCCGCTGCCTCGAGGCTCTCGAGCGCAGCGACGCGGCCTTCGCCTACCCGATCCTCCGTGTGTTCGGCGGTCGCGAGGGGCTCCTCGGTACGGACTCATGGAGTCGAGGGCGTCTGGCCCAGGGGAACTACATCGACGCCATGGCGCTGATCCGGCGGTCGGCCTGGCTGGAGGTGGGCGGTTACTCGAAGGCCATGCACATGGGGTGGGAGGACTACGACCTCTGGTGCAAGTTCGTCGAGGCGGGCTACCGGGGGCTCCAGGTGCCCGAGGTGCTGGCGGGCTACCGCGTGCACTCCGAATCCATGATCCACACGAAGACCAACCTCGATGGCGCGGCCCTGGCGCGGCGGGCGATCCAGCGTCGTCACCCGTGGCTGGCCGTGGGGCTCTCGGACTGAACGGCCGAGGGGTGGGCGGGCGTGACGGCGGCGGCGACGGCCGCGAGTCGAACCCGGCGTCGGGTGCGTGGGGCCTCGGAGCGGGCCGATGCCTGGCGCGCCTGGGGATCGACCTGCGGGCGGGGGAGGGGCGTTCGGTCGCCCTCCTCTTCCTGACCTTCTTCTTCATCCTGGCCTTCCAGTACGCGGCCAAGAGCATCCGGCAGGCGACCTTCGTCGACTCGCTCGGCGCGGTGCGCCTCCCGGCCGTGTACCTGGCCGTGGCGTTGATCAGCTACCCGGTGCTGAGCTTCCACTCCCTGCTCGTGGACCGCTTCTCCCGGAGGGCGATCCTGGCGTGCAGCTGCGGGACGGTCTCCGCCAGCCTCGTACTCTTCTGGTGGTGGTTCCGGGCTCCGGGCGTCTGGGTCGCCCCCGCCTTCTATATCTGGCTCTCCATCGTCTTCGCCCTCACGGTGAGCCAGGCCTGGAGCCTCGCGGGCGGGGTGCTCGATGCCCGGCAGGCACGCCGCCTGTTCGGGATCGCGGGCTCGGGGGCTCTCCTGGGAGCGGTCCTCGGGGGCCAGGTGGCGAGCTGGGCGGGGACCTGGATCGGCACCCGTCACGCCCTGCTGGTCGCGGGTGCCCTCCTGCTGCCGCCCATCGCCATCATCCTGAAGCTCGAGGCGGCCGAGCCCGAGGGGCCGGCGGCCGCCGCCGCGGACGAGGCGGAGGGGATCGCGGACCTTCGGGACGGGTTGTCGGTGGTCCTGCGCTCCCGGCATCTGCGCCTGGTCGCCGCCGTCCTGGCGCTGAGCGTCGTGATCGGCCAGATCGTGGACCTCCAGTTCAACTGGGCCGTGGAGTCGACGGCCCAGTCCCTGGACCAGCTCACGCGCTCCTTCGGCAACCTGTTCAGCCTGATCGGCCTGGCGGCGTTCGTGTTCCAGATCCTGGTCACGACGCGGATCCACCAGGGCCTGGGGGTCGCAGCCGCCGCCCGCGTGACGCCGATCGCGATGCTCCTCGGCTCGGGCCTCCTGCTCTTCGCCTCGTCCAGCCTGCCGATGTTCCTGGTGCAGGCGACGGTCGCCCTCAAGATGACCGAGACGGGGCTGCGCTACTCCCTCGACCAGGCGACGCGCGAGCTGCTCCTGATGCCCGTCGCGGCGCGCGACCGCTCGAAGGCGAAGGGCTTCATCGACGTCCTGGTCCAGCGGGGGGCGAAGGGGATCGCGGCCCTGCTTCTGCTGCCCGTCGCCTTCGGCCTGATGGGGCCGCAGTACGCCGTCTGGCTGGCGCTGCTCCTGTCCGCCGTCTGGCTGATCCTGACGGCACCCCTCGCCCGGGAGTATCTGCGTGCGTTCCGGGAGGGCCTGCTGAGCCGCCGGGTGGACCCGTCCGTCCCCCTGCGGCTCTCGGATCCCGCCACGCTCGAGGTCCTCGTGTACTCCCTCGGCAGCTCCGACCCCGGGCAGGTGCTTAACAGCGTGGAGCTGCTCGTGCAGCACGGCCGTGGGCACCTCGTCCTGCCGCTGCTCCTGCGACACGACGACGCCCGGGTCCGTCGGCGGACCCTGGAGGTCCTCGGCGAGGTGGGACGGGCGGACTCCACAGCCCTGGTCGAGCAGCGGTTGACGGACGGGGACCCCGAGGTTCGGGCGGCCGCGATCCGTGTCCTCGCCCAGCTCGCGGACAGCGATGTCGCCGACCTCATGGTCGCGCGTCTGGACGAGCGCGACGCCCGGGTCCGGGCCGCCGCGGTGGCGGCGCTCCTCGGGCACCGGAGCGAGGGGATCGCGGAGCGGGCCGAGGCAGTCCTCGACGAGATGGTGGCCGACGCCGATCCCGGCGTCCGCGCGGCGGCGGCCAGGGCCCTGCAGGAGATTCGGGAGCCGCTCTTCCAGGGGCGTCTCGTGCGGCTCCTCTACGATCTCGACGCCGGCGTGGTGCGCGCGGCGATCCGCTCCGTGGAGCGTCGCTCGCATCGGGGCGCTTTCAACCCGCTGTACCCCCCGATCCTGGTCTCCCTCCTGCGCAACCGGCGGCTCAAGCACGAGGCGCGGGCGGCCCTCGTCTCCCTCGGCGAGCCGGTCATCCCGACCCTGGATCACTTCCTGCGGGATTCGGAGGAGAGCATCTGGGTGCGCCGCGCTCTCCCCAAGACCCTCTCGGGAGTCGGATCACCCGGCGCCGCGCGAGCGCTCGTGGACGGCCTCGAGCGGGCAGAGGACCGGTTCCTCCGGCGCAAGCTGGTGGAGGCTCTCGACGATCTGCCGCCGGAGGGGCTCCAGACGCTGAGGCCGCGGATCCTGGCCCAGTGCCGGGTCGAGTGCCGCGGGCACTCCGAGGCGCTCTGCCACCTGGCCTCGCTGGACCTCGCGGGCGACCTGCGGCTGGTCGGCGCACGCGTCGAGCGGCGACCCGGCACGCCGTCTCCCTCGCTGCTCGAGCTCCTGCTCGAGGAGCGGCTGCTCGATCACCTGGAGGACGCCTTCGAGCTCCTGGCGGCGAGCCACGATCGAGACGCGATCCTCGGAGCCTGGCGGGGTCTTCGGAGCCCGCGCCGTGAAACCCGCGGCCACGCGCTGGAGTATCTTGACAACGCCCTCGACGCGAGCGTTCGCGACGAGGTCTTCGCCATGATCGACGATCTGCCCATCGAGCGTCGCCTCGGCCACGCCGCTGACCTGTTCGGGCTGTCGGCCTGCTCGACGGAGGAGAGCCTGGGGCGATTGCTGGATCGGCCCGACACCACGGGCGACGCCTCGTTCCTGGTCATGACGGCCATCGAGCGCGTGGTGGCGGAGGAGCGGGGCTCTCTGCGGGGCGCGGTCGAGCGTCTGGCCGGCGACGCCACGGAGCCGTGGGTCCGGGAGACGGCCGCTTGGGCGGTGCGGCAGTGGGGCCGCGGGCCGGAGGAGGACGGGATGAGCGAGATGACGGCCATCGAGAAGGTGATGTTCCTGCGGACGGTGGACCTCTTCCGGCACTGCACCGGCGAGCAGGTCCTACGCCTCGCCGCCATCGCGCGGGTGCGACGGCTGGCTCAGGGGCAGACCGTGTTCCGGTCGGGCGATCCCGCGATGGAGCTCTACTGCGTGGTGGGGGGCGAGGTGGCTCTCGGGGAGGCGTCGGGCTCGCGGGTGGTGCGACCGGCGAGGACCTTCGGCGTCGTGGACATCCTGAGCGGCCGTCTCCGCTCGTCCGACGCGCTCGCCCGCACCGAGGCGGTCGTGCTGGTGATGGAGGCGGAGGATTTCTTCGACCTGCTGGCGAACAACATCGAGATCGTCAAGGCGCTCTTCCGGCTCTTCCTCCAGGCGGAGGCCGCTCAGGGGGACACGGAGATCCCGTCGTGAGCGGCGAACCGGGACGCCGCTGGGGTCTCCTTCTCTGCCTGCTGCTCGCGGGGTCCTGGGCGGTCCCGTCCGCTGCGGCCGACCCTCCGCGGGTCGTGGCCATCGGCGACATTCACGGCGAGATCGAGGGTCTCTCGCGAATCCTCCGGCGGACCGGGCTCCTGGGTGAGGATGGCTCCTGGGTCGGCGGCGAGGCCGTTCTCGTCCAGACCGGCGACGTGACCGACCGCGGTGCGGGCGTGCGGCGGGTCCTCGACCTCCTGCGGCGCCTGCAGCGCGAGGCCGAGGCCGCGGGCGGCCGGGTGGAGGTCCTGCTGGGCAACCACGAGGCGATGAACCTCGTGCTCGAGGACCGGGATGTCGGCGCCGCGGCCTGGGCGGAGTTCGTCGAGAGAACCTCCGAGCGTCGACGCCGGGCGGCGTGGCTCGAGTGGCGCGACTATCAACGGAGTCGGGCCACCCGCCTGGGACAGCCGGAGCCGGAGCTCGGGGGCGACGCCCGGCAGGCCTTCCTCGAGCGCTACCCGCCGGGTCGGCTGGAGTACATCGAGGCCTTCGGTCCCGACGGGGAGTACGGGGGCTGGTTGCGGGAACGTCGGGTCGCCGTGACGGTCGGGGGAACCCTCTTCGTCCACGGAGGGCTGTCGGGAGCCTACGTCGACGCGGACCTGGAGTCCCTGGATCGGACGGCCCACGCCGAGGTCGCGCGTTTCGACGGATTTCGCTGCTTCCTGCTGGACGAGGGCCTGATCCTACCCTTCTTCAATCGGCGCGAGATCTTCCTGGCGGTGGACCAGGTCCTCCAGGCGGCCGCCGCGGACCTGGGCGAGGGACTCTCGGACGCGGTGCGGGACCGCCTCGGGACCATCCGGGCGTCGCTCCTGTCGATGGGGGAGGAGTGGCTCCTCTTCCGGTCGGACGGGCCGCTCTGGTACCGCGGCTATTCGTCGGCGAGCGCCGAGGAGCTCGATCCGATCCTCGACTCGTTGTTCTCGCGCCTGGGGGTTCACCGGGTGGTGACGGCCCACACGCCGTCCCGCGACGGCAGGGTGCAGAGTCGCCTCGGCGGCCGAGTGCTCCTGGTGGACACCGGGATGCTGTCCACGGTCTATCGCGGTGGCCGGGCCTCGGCCCTGGAGATCGCCGGCAACCGTCTGACGGCGATCTACGAGACGGAGCAGGTCGAGGTCGTGGCGCCCCCGATGGAGAGCTCTCCAACGGCGGCGGACGACTCCCGGACGCCGTCCCCGGCCTCCGCCCTGGTCGACTCCGTGGCCGTCGAGCCGCGCCGTCTCCTGGCCCCTGACGGCAGTGAGCTCCCCTTCCAGGACGACGACTCGGTCCTCGAGTTCCTGGGGCAGGCCGAGGTCCTGGAGTCCGAGGTTCTGGGAGAGGGGATCACGCGCCCGCGGAGGCTCCTGCTGGAGCGGGACGGAGTGCGTGCGAGAGCCATCTTCCACAGCGTCGACGTCGAGAAGCCGACCTCGCGCAGTGGGACGCATCGTCGGCTGGTCGGCTTCTGGGACAGCTACCGCAACCAGGTCGCTGCCTACCGCCTGGCGCGTCACCTGGGCCTGGACCTGGTCCCGCCGGCCGTGGTGCGGGAGGTGAGGGGTCAGAAGGGCTCGGTGGCGCTGTGGATCGAGAACGCGAGGAACGAGCGCGAGCGCCTGGAGGAGTCCCTCGACCCGCCCGACCCGCTCCGTTGGCGCCGGGTCTTCACCGACATGCGGGTGTTCGACAACCTGATCTACAACATCGATCGCAACCAGGGCAACATCCTGGTGGACTCGACCTGGCGCCTCTGGCTCGTCGACCATACGCGCTCGTTCGGAGAGATCACCGATCTGCCGTTCCCGGAGCATCTCGGTCAGTGCTCGCGGACCCTGTGGTCCGCTCTGCGCGAGCTCGACCGGCCGTCTCTCGACGAGTTGCTGGGCGATCTCCTCGCGGGGCGGGAGATCGCGGCCCTGCTGGGGCGCCGTGACCGGCTCGTGGAGCGCTTTTCGGCGCTGATCGACAGCGGCGGTGAGCGCCGGGTCCTGTTCACGTACGGCTCTCCGGACGAGAGCGCGGTGGTGCAGACGGTCGCGGAGCCTTAGCCTGACCCTCCCCCGACCTGCTATCTTCCGGCCAGCGACCCCGTCGCAACTCTTCTGTTGTCCTCCAATGCCCCCGGGCGTGCGCTCGTCGTGCGCCGCCGGCCGCCCTTCCCGGCGGGTCGGGAGGAAATGTTGCGCTCGCCCGGAATCCTCGCCTCCGCCCTGCTGACGACCGCGTTGCTCGCGCCCGTCGCCGCAGCGAGCGAGCGCGGTCCGGGCCGGGTCGGGAGCCCCGACCTCCTGGGCTACTTCGTGGAGTGGGGCGTCTACGAGAAGGAGTATCTGCCGGCCGACCTGCCGGCGGAGCTGCTCAGTCACGTCGTCTACGCGTTCCTGGCGGTCTCCGACGACGATGGCGACGGCTGGCTCGAGTGCGCCGTGGCTGACCCCTGGGCCGCCCTGGAGAAACCGCTGGAGCGTTGGGTGCCGGGTACCGACCCGGACGCCGGCGAGGATCGGGGGACCCTGAACCAGCTCCGGGTGTTGAAACGGGCGTGGCCCCATCTGCGCCTCGTGGTCTCGATCGGGGGCTGGGGCGGCTCGGACGATCTGCCGGGCATCGCGGCGAGCGCCGAGGCGCGGAGCCGCTTCGCCGCCTCCTGCGTGGAGCTCATGCGCCGCCACGGCTTCGACGGCCTGGACCTCGACTGGGAGTTCCCCGAGCTGGCGGATCGCGACGGTCTGACGGCGCTGGTGGGAGACCTGCGCTCGCAGCTCGACCTGGCCGGCGCCTCCGACGGCGCCGACTACGAGCTCAGCGTCGCGGTGGGTCCGACGCCGTGGCACCTCGAGGGTGTCGATCTCCCGGCTGTCGGCTCGCTGGTGGACCGGGTGCAGGTCATGGCCTACGACTTCCACGGCCCGTGGGACCCCGTGACGGGCCACAATGCGCCGCTGTGCCCGTCTCCGGAGGACCCCTGGGGTGAGAGCTGGAACGCGGCGGGTGCGGTCGAGACATGGCTGGTTGCCGGCACGCCGCCGGAGAAGATCCACCTGGGCGTGCCGTACTTCGGTCGGGGGTACGCGGATCTCGAGGGGGCGGCGGGTGCGGCGGACGTCTTCCCGGGCCGCTTCGCCGGCCACGGGGGCGGAACGGTGCGCGGAACCTGGGAAGACACGGGGGTGTTCGACTACTGGGACGTGGTCGAGCGCTACGCCGGCCCCTTCGCGGCGGGGCCGGAGCGACGGCCGGGGGTCGGCGGCTACGCAGTCGTGAGGGACCCCGAGCAGGGGGTCCCGTGGGTGTACTCCGGCGCGCCGAGCGAGAGCGCGCAGTGGCTCAGCTACGAGGACCCGGGGAGCGCGGCGGCGAAGGCCGCCTGGGCGCGGTCTCAGGGGTTGGGCGGGGTGTTCGTGTGGGAGCTGTCGCAGGAGGGGCGGCCGGGGTCGACCGAGTGGCCCTTGACGCGCGCCCTCGCCGGCGGTCTGGCGGGGTGGCCGACGGCGGGGACCGGCCCTCGGATCGCCTGTGGCATCGGCCCCTCACCGTCGCCCTGAACGCGGGGCTCCCGGGCGAGCCGTCGAGGGGACCGGCGGGGTCGTGGCGGGCTCGCGCGGTCGCGTCCCCGGGTCTCGTCGAGGGCTTCGCATCGAGGCCCGGCTGTAACCTTGCGCCCGGGTGGATCGTTGAGTGTCCGGAAGATGAACGGGATGTTCGAGGAGACCGTCGAGCGCTTCCAGGATCGCGTGTTCACCTACGCTCGGTACCTCCTCGGCAGCCCGGAGGAGGCCGAGGACGTGACCCAGGATGTCTTGCTCAAGCTCTGGAGCCACCGGCGGAAGGTCGAGTTCGACCGCGCCGGGAGCTGGCTCCTGCGGGTCACCCGGAACGCCTGCATCGACAGGCTGAGGCGGCGTCGCTTCCGCCTCGTGCCGATCGCCGACGCGGAGAACGACGAAGGGGCGGTCGTGCTGCGGGACGCCGCTCCGGGCCCCGAGGAGCGACGGGGGACGGCCGAGCTCCGCGAGCGTCTGGTCGGCGCGCTCTCCGATCTCGAGGAGCCCTACAAGAGCATCGTCGTGCTGCGGGAGATCCAGGGCTTCAAGTACCGGGAGATCGCGGAGGCGATGGAGATGCCGCTCAACACTGTGAAGGTCTATCTGCACCGCGGACGCGCACGTCTGCGTGCGGCTCTCGCGGCCAGGCCAGCCGAAGGAGAGGATGTCCGAGATGCCCTTTGACGAGACGAACTGCGACCAGGTCGACGAGCGCGTCGAGGCCTGGCTCGACGGGGAGCTGCCGGCAGAGGAGGCCGCGCGCCTCGAGCGCCACGCCGACGGCTGCCCTCGCTGTGCCGACGCCATGGCCTGGGCGCGGACGGTGCGCGACGAGCTGCGCTCGCTCCCCACCTACCCGGCGCCTCCGCGCGTCGCCCGTCCGGCGTTGGCCGCCGCTCGGGCGACGGCCAGCGACAACCGGCGGCGCCTCGGCCGCCTCCGGGCGTTGGCCGCGGCGGCCGTCCTGGTCGTTCTGCTGGCGACCGCCCTCCTGGTGAGCGGGCTGGGCCGCGAGGTTCCGGCGCCCGAGGTGGCCCGGGCCGAAGCCGAGGTCCGGCTGGCGCTGGCGCTGGTGGGCCGGGTGCAGCGACGGACCGCGGCCGAGGTTCGTCGCGAGGTACTGACGGGCGGGGTGGGCGACCCGCTACGCGCCGCGTCGGAGGCGATGACCGCGAAGGGAGACGAAAGATGAGAGCACCGGCGAGGAGGAGGATCGAGATGGCACGAGCATGGGTTCTTCCGGTGCTCGCGGTGGCGTGGCTGGTCGCCGCGCCGACGTCGGCGCAGGAGCCGCGATCCGGGTCCCGGGAGCTGCCCCCCGGCGTGTTCGACGCCATCCCGCAGGATGCGGCCACGGTCGAGATCAACCTGAGCGGCGCGATGTTGCGCCTGGTCGCGGCGGCCGCCGAGGTCGAGGAGCCCGAGTTCGCCGCGCTCGTCCGGGGGCTCGAGAGGGTCCAGGTGCGCTTCGCGGAGGACGTCGACCCGGAGCTCGGCCCCACCCTGCTCGAGGGGGTGGAGTTGGCGGCGGAGAGCCTCCGCCGGGCGGGTTGGACGCAGCAGGTCAGCATCCGGGAGGGCTCCGAGCGGGTGATGGTCTTCGGGCGGGAGGAGGCGGGCCGGTTGACCGGGCTGACGATCCTCTTCGTGGAGGAGTCCGAGGCCGGGGTCGTCCACCTCGTCGGCGAGGTCGATCCGGATCGTCTGGGGGTGCTGACCCAGGGACTCGCTTTGCCCGACCTGGGGCTGGACGTCGGTGGCGGCTCGGACGTCGAGCCCGACCCGGAGGACCGGCCGTGAGGCGGCTCGCGGCAGGCCTCCTCCTCGGGTTTCTCGTCTCGGCGCTGGCGGTGCCGGCCGGGGGCGCCGGCGCGGACGCGGATCGGATCGCCCGGCGGGTCGACAGGGCCTTCGTCGGCGGGCGCCTGGAGCTGGAGGAGGCGGTGACGATCGGCCGCTTCAAGATCCGTCTGGCCCGCTGGGTGCTGGGTTTCGTCGACGACGAGCCGGACGCCCGATTCGCACGCCGGCTGATCGACGGCCGCCTGGACGGGCTGCTCGACGCCATGGTCGAGGAGGCCGGCAGGGAGGGTGGGAGGGCGAGTGGCGCCCTCGGTCCGCTCGTGCCGTGATGGTTGCGTGAGAAGGGGGCGCTAGGCTTTCCTCAGGAGAGTTGCCATGCGTTCCATCCTGCTGATCGAGGACGACCCCGACATCGCCCACGTCGTGGGCCTGCACCTGAAGGACCTGGACGCCGAGGTCACGGCCGAGGCGGACGGCAGCCGGGGCTTGGCCACCGCCCTGGATCGCCGCTGGGACCTGGTGATCCTGGACCTCATGCTCCCGGGCACCGACGGCCTGGAGATCTGCCGACGGCTGCGGGCGGAGCGCCGGTACACGCCGATCCTGATGCTCACGGCGCGCTCCACCGAGACGGACCGCGTGGTCGGCCTGGAGATGGGCGCGGACGACTACCTGACGAAACCGTTCAGCGTGCGCGAGCTCCTCGCTCGCGTCAAGGCCCTGTTCCGCTACCGCGAGGCGCTCGGTGATCGAAACCGGGCCGACGAGGGGGGGCGGCTGGAGCGCGGCGATCTCGTCGTCGATCCCGCCAAGCGTCAGGTCTGGGTCCGCGGCGAGACCGTGGATCTCACGAGTCGGGAGTTCGACCTCCTCCTCCACCTGGCACGGCGCCCGGGGCTGGTCTACAGCCGGGCTCAGCTCCTGGACCAGGTGTGGGGCTACGGCCACGACGGCTACGAGCACACCGTCAACTCCCACATCAACCGGCTGCGCGCCAAGATCGAGGAGGAGCCGCGCGAACCGCGCTACGTCCTCACCGTCTGGGGTGTGGGCTACAAGTTCTACGACCCCGAGGAGGCGGGCTGAACGCCCCGACCCGAGACCATGTTTTCGCGACTCGTTCCCCGTTCCCTGTACGGTCGCCTGGCCGCGACCCTCCTCCTCGTCCTGCTCCTGCTGAGCGTGGCCGGCGTCGGCCTCGTGCTGTGGACCACGCGTCTGCACTTCCAGGAGGTCTCCCAGCGCCTGAACCTCGACCTCGCGGCGCACCTCGCCGCGGAGGACCCCACCCTCTACGAGGAGGGACGGGTGAACCACGAGGCGCTGAATGCGCCGTTCCACTGGATGATGGTGGTCAACCCCTCCATCGAGCTGTATCTCCTCGACCCGCAGGGGAAGGTCCTCGCCTACTCGGCGCCCCAGGACCGGGTCGTGCGGGAGAGTGTGGATCTCGCGCCCGTCTACGAGTTCCTGGCCGGGGATCGGGAGTTGCCGATCCTGGGCGACGACCCGCGCAACGCGGAGAGGCGGAAGGTCTTTTCGGCGGCGCCCTTCGGTGACCCGGCGAACCCCGACGGCTACCTCTACGTCGTCCTGGGCAGCGAGCTCTACGACTCCGCCGCCCAGCGGGTGCAGGCGAGCACGATGCTGAGGCTGGGACTGTCGGCCCTGCTGGGCAGCCTGCTGGTGGCCCTGGCCGCCGGCCTCTTCCTCTTTCGGCGCATCACGCGGCGCGTCCGCGAGCTGTCGTCGTCGCTCGAGGAGTACTCCGAGGCCGACTTCCGGTCGGACCCGAGGCTCGAGAACCTCGCCGCCTCGGACGACGAGATCGGCCGCCTCAGCGACCGCTTCCGTCGGATGGCCGTGCGCATCCGGGAGCAGCTCGAGGCTCTCGAGGCGAGCGATCGGGAGCGACGCGAGCTGGTGGCGAACGTCTCGCACGATCTCCGGACCCCCCTGGCGGCCCTGCGCGGGTACCTCGAGACTCTGCTGCTCAAGGAGGCGACCCTGAAGCCGGCGGAGCGTCGCGCCTACCTCGAGACCGCGGAGCGCCACAGCGAGCGTCTCGGCAAGCTGGTGGCCGACCTCTTCGAGCTGTCGAAGCTCGAGGCGCTGGATCGGCCGCTCCAGCGCGAGTCGTGCTCCATCGCCGAGCTGATCCAGGACGTGGTCCAGAAGTTCAGCCTGGCCGCCGACTCGCGCGGCGTGGCGCTCGTGGCGGAGCCGCCGCGGGAGCTGCCCCACGTTTTGGCCGAGATCGGCCTCCTCGAGCGGGTGCTCGAGAACCTCATCGACAACGCGCTGCGTCACACGCCGGCCGGCGGCGAGGTCCGGGTGGAGCTCGAAGCCGGGGTCGAGCATGTGACGGTGCGCGTCCGAGACACGGGTGGGGGCATCCCGGCGGAGGAGCTCAGCCGGGTCTTCGAGCGCTTCCACCGCGTCGCCGAGAGCGGGGACAACGAGGCCGGAAGTGGGCTCGGGCTCTCCATCGCGCGCCGGATCGTCGAGCTCCACGGCGGCTCCATCGAGGCCGTCAGCGATCGCGGTGAGGGGGCCACGTTCACGGTGCGGTTGCAGCCGCTGACGGTGTAGGTCCGGCCGGGCAGGGTCGTCGGCAGGGACTCACGCAAAGACGCGAAGACGCTAAGGAGAATCTCCCGTCGACCCGTCCTCCGTCGACGACCGACCCGCCTCCTCCTTCTCTTTCTCTTTGCGTCTTGGCGTCTTTGCGTGAGACCCCGCCCGCTTGCCCGCCCGTCCCCCCGCCCTGCGCCGCCGCCGGGACCCTTTCGTGAGAACACCGTGAAGGAGGCGTGAGCCGGGTCACCGATCATCGTTCTCGAGCCGGGGCAGTGACGCCGCCGGCAGACAACGACAGGAGAGTTCCATGAGCTTCCGACGCCTCTCGACCCTTCTCGCCGCGCTGGCCCTGGCGGTGTTCCTCGTCCCCGCTGCCCACGCCCAGGCCGGTACCTTCGAGGTCACGATCACCAACCTGACCGCCGGCCAGGTCATGAGCCCGCCGGTCGTCGTCAGCCACGATGGCGACATCTCCCTGTTCACCGCGGGTCAGCCCGCCTCCTCCGAGCTCGCGCAGCTCGCCGAGGACGGCTTCAACGATCCCCTGGTCGCTCTCCTCGAGGGCTCGCCGGACGTGTTCGACGTGGCCGTGGGCGGCGACGTGATCGTGCCGGGTGGCTCGATGACGATCTCGGTCGAGGCCCGCGGCAACTTCCGGCTGCTCTCCCTCGCCGGCATGCTCGTGACGACGAACGACACCTTCTTCGCGATCAACTCGCTGCGCCTGGACCCGAAGGGCAACGGCCCGGTCTACGCCATGGCGTGGGACGCCGGCAGCGAGGGCGACTCGGAGCTGTGCGAGCACATCCCGGGCCCGCCGTGCGACAACCCGTTCGTGCCCAACCTCGAGGGCGCGGAGGGCTACGTCCACATCGACGGCGGCATCCACGGGATCGGTGACCTCGCGCCGGCCGACAACGACTGGCGGAATCCGGTCGCGCTCGTCACCGTCGAGCGCGTGAACTGACCCTGGCGCGGCTCGCCGAGCCGCGTACGCTCGGCGGCGGCCGCCGGTCGCTTCGCTCCGCACCCGGCGCTCCATCCAGACCTCTCTCCCGCCTCGGAGGAGGAAACCCGAGCCCCCGGCGACCGCGAGAGTCGAGGGGGCCGGCGGCCGTCGCCTCGTCCGTGTCGAGCGCCACGCGCCGCGTGTGTGTCCCTTGGGTACCATCGCTACCATGATCGACTTCACGGCTCGTTTCAGCCCCCGCTCGTTCGACGACCGAGAGGTCCCGGACGAGGTTCTGCGTCAGGTCTTCGACGCCGCCCGCTGGGCGGCTTCCAGCTTCAACGACCAACCCTGGGCCTTCCTGGTGGCGCCCCGAGACCGCGAGGACGAGTGGCGCGCGATCCTCGAATGTCTCGTGGAGGGCAACCGGAGCTGGGCGCGGGGAGCGCCGGTCCTGGGCTTCTCCTTCGCCCGCGGCGTCTTCGCGCGCAACGGCCGGGAGAACCGCCACGCCTGGCACGACGTGGGTCAGGCGTCCGCCCACCTGGCTCTGGCCGCCGCGGACCGGGGCCTCCAGATCCACCAGATGGCCGGCTTCTCGACCGAGGCGGTGATGGAGGCGTTCGAGCCGCCCGAGGGGTGGCGGCCGGTCGCCGGGATCGCGCTGGGGTACCCGGCGGAGGAGCCCCCGGCCAACCGGCCGCGGGGGGAGGTCGAAGAGTTCGTGTTCGGTGGCGCGTGGGACCGGCCGGCCCGCTTCGTCTGATCCCCGCGTCTCCGAATGGACTCCTCCTCGGGGCCTTCGGCGTCCCATCTTCGCGACTTCGCGTCTTGGCGTGAGTCGCCCCTCCGCCCGGGCGGATGTACGATGACGCCTCCGCCCTTCCGTTCCGGACCCGGACCACCCAAGGAGTCGCCCATGAGGATCCCTTCCGTCGCGCTCGCCGCCGCCGCGCTCGCCGCCGTTCCCGTCCTCGCCACCGAGATCGAGGTCGTCTTCCAAGAGGAGATGAGCGCCGAGCCGCTGGACGGCCGGGTCCTGCTCCTGTTGTCCACCGATTCGGAGGGGGAGCCCCGGTTCCAGGTGGGCTGGGACATCACCAGCACCATGCAGGTCTTCGGTCTCGAGGCCGAGGGCCTGGCTCCCGGCGAGCCGGTGGTCTTCGGAGGCGACGTCTTCGGCTACCCGGTGCGCAGCTTCGCCGACCTCGAGCCCGGCGAGTACCGGGTCCAGGCGCTGCTGCACCGTTACGAGACCTTCCACCGCGCCGACGGCCACGTGGTGAAGATGCCCATGGACCGGGGAGAGGGGCAGCGTTGGAACCGCGCCCCGGGCAATCTCTACTCCGAGCCCGTGACCCTGCGCGTCCACCCGGCCACCGAGATCCGCCACCGGATCGTCCTGGACCAGGTCATCCCGCCCATCGAGCCGCCGGCCGACACCGAGTACGTCAAGCACGTGCGGATCCGAAGCGAGCTCCTCTCCGAGTTCTGGGGGCGCGACATGTTCCTGGGAGCCCACGTCCTCCTGCCCCGCGGCTTCGAAGAGAACGTGGAGGCGCGCTACCCCCTCATGGTCTTCCACGGACACTTCCCGGCGGACTTCGGCGACTTCCGGTCCGAGCCGCCCGATGACGACCTCGAGTGCGAGTACTCCGAGCGGTTCGACGTGGAGTGCTACAACCGCATCGTCCAGCAGGAGTCCCACGACTTCTACCTCCGCTGGACCTCGGGGGAGCTACCGCCCTTCCTGGTGATCGAGATCCAGCACGCGAACCCGTTCTACGACGACTCCTACGCGGTGAACTCGGCCAACGTCGGCCCCTACGGCGACGCCATCAACCACGAGCTCATCCCCTATATCGAGGAGCGGTTCCGGGGCGTCGGGGAGGGCTGGGCCCGCTTCACCTACGGCGGGTCGACCGGCGGTTGGGAAGCGCTGGCCACCCAGGTCTTCTACCCGGAGATGTACAACGGCGCCTTCGCCGCCTGCCCGGACCCGATCGACTTCCGGTCCTACATGGTCGTCGACATCTACGAGGACGAGAACGCCTACACCGCCCGGGGGCCGTTCGGCGCGGTGGACCGGCCTGGCCTCCGCAACAGGCTGGGACACGTGAAGGCGACCCTGCGCGACTTCAACCATCTCGAGCTGGCCCTCGGCACGAAGGGCCGATCGGGTGACC
>CAJQNK010000174.1 GCA_905479655.1 uncultured bacterium
ACAGTCCGCCCGCGATGCATCTCGGCTGCCAGCGTTCCGCCTCCTCGACAATGTCCCTGCATTGCCTGCGTCGGCGCGCCTTGGCCCCCGAGCGCCTCCCGTCCGGCCCTTGTCGCCGGACTTCGGAAACGCTGGTCTAGCTCCCGTTCCGGGGCTCTTCCGAACAGGCGGGCGGGACTCCTGGACACGAGACATTAGCCTCCAGGTCGAGATCCTCCGCGTTCTGTGATGAAACCGGACCTCGACCGGCCGGACCTCCGGTTCTCTGTCGAGGGGCGGCCGGCAAGAAGGCGCGCCTGTCGAAGTTAGAGATGCGAATTCTGAAGACAGGGCACAACAGTGAGTAAATTTTAGATTTGCGGCAGAAAGAGTGAGATAGTTTCGGACCGGTGGATGTTGAGAGATTACACTTCGAAACTATTCGAGCATACTTCTTTAGTACGTCAACGAGACCAGGCTCCCGAAGCCCCGATCGTCGGGGACTCACCCCAACCCAGCAACCAGGAGGCAACATGCGACAAGACCGTGTAGCTCGACTATTGCTCATCCTCCTCCCCTTCGTCTTCCCGACGACCGGGGAAGCGTGGACCCACCGTGTGGATTCGACCGGTGAACAGAACGCGATACGCTTTCCACCGGCGAAGCTCGCTACGGGGCCGGACAACTTCGCCGACGGATACCTGGAGATCGCTTCCGACGAGTACGGCTCGTGGGGGGGATTCGGCGGGCTCGCCTACGAAGATCTCTTCAAGCCGGCCAATGCGGCGCTGGAGACCGTTGGATTCACCTCTGGGTTCTTCTTGATGGTTCCCGATCGCGCGCAACGCGAGCTCCTGTCGGACATGGCAAACTGGCAGGACGTCCATGCACCCGATGCGTCGCTTACCCGATCGATCGCCGGATTGACTGCCGTCGTCGACAGCAACGGGGACGGCGTCCCGGACACGATGTTCAGCTCGTTTGACGTGCAAGGCGGTGCGACGGATCTATCCTTCGATCTCGAGCAGGCCGTCTCCGCGATCTCGCCCGGGGTGGCCGGGATGCGACAGGACTACACGATCACGAACAACAGCACGTCAGCTATCGACTTCGACATGGTCCGGGTCTTCGACGGAGACCTCCTCTGGGACGGTGATTTCACCAACGACGAGGTCGGCACGACGACACACGGTAGTGGGTACGCCTACGTCTTTATGCAGGAGGCGGCGGTGCCGGGATCCACCGCGATTACTCTCAGCTGTGTCGATGACGGCGATGACGGCGACGACGACACCGGCGACGACGGCAACAACCCTTGCGGCTGCGTCACCGGGTCGAAGGCCGGCGTCGAACCGGAGAACGGCCTGCCGGCGTACGGCCTCGGCACGGATGTGCTGATCTGGGACAACTTCGGACTACCCGAAACGTGGATGAACGACATCGCCAACGTCGGTTTCTTGACCAATGGTACCAGCGGAGGAGCGCCCCAGGATGCGGCGATCAGCCAGCACTGGTCAATCAGCCTCGAACCCGGTGAGACCAAGACGGTCAACCTGCTTCTCACCTACGGTCAGAACACGCCGGGCATGGAGATCGTCAACCAGATGCGCACCGATCGAGCTTTCTACGGGCTCTCCGACCAGCTCATCGCCACGGTCGTCGTGAACGCGGGGGACGACCCTGCTCCGGCCGAGGTCAGCGAGCGGACCCGCTTCGAGGTTTACCAAGACGGAGTGCTCGTCGACGTGGAAAAGATGATCACCCCGTTCACCCAGACCGGCAACGTCTTCGTCTCTCCGCCGGTTCCGATCCTTCAAGGTTCGCCCGAATCAGGCAACGGAGTGCTCGATGTGGCCTCGGGGAATCAGGTCGCCGCCATCTACGCGGACGGTCAGACACTTCCCGCGCAGGACACGCGGACCGTCTACGAAGAGGAGGCCGTCTTCTGGAACGGCGCTCCGATGTTCGCGGAGGGCGCCTTTCTCGACATCAATGAGAACAATTATCTGGTGATCACCGACGACGGAACGCGGGAACTCTCTGTCGTAACCCATATCGAGAAATCCTCAGTCAGCGCGACGTTCACGCCATTCAGCCTCACAGAGGACGGTCAGAGCGCCCTTGTGACGGTCTCCACGTCGCAGAGGTTCGCCAAGACGGACGGGATAACCATTGGACAGAACAACTTCCTGGATCCCGATCCCACCCAATGCCCTCCGCCGAATTCGGGAGGAGCACAGGGCGGTTGCGCGAAGGTCGCGGGGATTACCAAGCTCGTGATGTGCTGTGGCGGTCGAACCCCCGTTCTCTTCGAAGTCCTCGACCACGGGGTTTCGGCTGGGAGCGCGTTTGTGCCTCTCAGTACAGACATCACGGACCCCCCTACGAATGTGGCTGAGGTGGTTGCGATTGGCTCTACACCAGGCATTGTCTCGTCAGGTGCCAGCAAGAACGTCAGGGGAATCAGCGTCGAGGTGGTACTGGATCGCAACGCCAGCTTCCAGAACATTCCCGGCCATCCGACGCCATTGGTCGGTGACAGGGTTCTGTTGACTTGCCCCCAAGAGCCAGGGCCGACGGATATCTTCCGCGACATGACTTTTGATGTCACTGGATTCGACCAGGTGATCGTGGAACAAGTTGAAGCGGCTCCACTCGGCGTGGACCTGATGATCCAAGGAACCTGCCCCGGGGCGATCACCGTCGAGAGCGGCAATCACACGCCAAACGGGGACGTCGCGATCGTCAGTTCGTCCACGCCGGGATTCGGCGCGGTTCCGGCGGGCTTCTGCTCCGGCCAGCCACTCAGTCTAGCAGATCCATCGCTCGTGACCGTGACGCCGGCCGATGCCAAGGGTCTTCTAAGGATCGACGCCAACGTGGGCGCTCCCGCGTGTGGACGGTATATCCAAACGGTCGACCTGTCGAGTTGCTTGGTGAGCGGAGTCGCTACGATTCCCGGACCTAAGAAAACCGAAACGACCTGACGCAAGGAAGGTCGCGTGTTTCCCGAAGGAGCCCGCTCGACCGGCTGGGGCCTCGAGGCGTGAGTGTCCCGACAGATCAATGTGATGGGACGAGAAGGAGCATCACACGGAAAGCGGTCGAGGTCCAGGCAGGGGGCGGCGTTCGTGGTGGTGGCGTCCGTGGAGCGGAAGGAGGGGCTCGAGCCGCCGGTCAAGCCGCGGCAGTGCCCGCGGGCGCCGGCTGGCGCCGTGTGTCGGGTGAGCTGGCAGGGGTGGCGGAAGCGGGCGACGGGGGCGGTGCGGCGGCTGCGCAAGGCACGGTGCCGGGGGCACGAGCGGTACTTCACGGTCTACCCGTGCGGCCAGGTGCCGTACGGGCGGCGGCGGGTGGCGCCGGTGGAGCCGGGGGGGCGGGCGGTGGTGGTGGAGGCGGGGGAGGCGCGCTCCGAGGCTTGGCGGGAGGGTCTTCCCGAGGCGTCCGAGGCGCATGGCACCTCGGTCTGGCACCTCGGTCCGGCCTGAGCTCGTCGGGCAACCGTGCCTCGGAGACCACCGAGACGAAGCCGGCGGCCGTCGACGAGCGCAGCCGGAAGCCCTGCGCTACCAGGCATCCGCGCACCGTGTGGATCAGCGATGCGCGCATCCGCACCAGCTTCAGCCGCGTCTTCAGACGCAGCCGCAGCTCTTGGGCGGCCGAGCTGCGCTGGTACACCGGATGGAGCCACTCGGTCCCCAACAGGCTCAGGCGCGCGAGCACCTCGGCGTCCCGCCGATCGGTCTTCAGGGTGCTCTCCGCGATCAGCCGTACCCGCCGGGGATTGACCACCACCACCTCGTGTCCCAGCTCCCCGAGGACCCGTCCCACCCAGGGCGTCAGAGAGCAGGACTCGATCACGATCCGAACGGGTCGCCCCTTGCCGAAGACCCGACGCAGGCTCGCCTCGGTCGTCGGCAGCTGCCGACGCCACTTCACCTCGCCGCCTGGGCTCAACGCGCATGCTTCGCTGTACTTCTGGTGGACATCGATGCCAACATGGATCACGGTCGGTCTCCTTCCTCCGGCGGCTCCGCCGGTATCGCCCTACCGTGAGACTGCCACAGCAGGGGACCGACCGACTCATCTCATTTGGCACCTCGATCCGGCACCGCACCTCGATCCGGCACCCCGATCCGGGCCCCTCCTCCTTACGAGATGCTCGGCCCCTCCGGCCTGGGCCGACCTCCCTTCGAAGCGGACTCTGGCACCTCTTTCAGTACATCCTTGGGAATCCAGCCAGCGAGGCGAGCTAGGCGCCGACCCCCAACTCGAACTGCCCTCTCGGTCGTGTTCTCCAGCTTTCCGACAAGACTCCCAATAATCCTGCCCTTCCAATTCTCTAGAGCGCCGATAATGCCCACCAGCACGAGCACGCCAGCAATCAGATAGTCAGCTGGGTCGTCTGTCTCAAGTCCCTCCGGCAGCGCGAAGAAGACCGCCACCATCAACCCGATTAGGGCGATGCCCTTCAATATCCTGCCGGCCCACTTTCCCACCCGAACGCCTGCAAGGTCTATCGTTTCCCCTATCGCCGCATATCTCGCGCGCTCAGTTCTCAGCTGCCGCCGAAGTCCCTTGATCTCTTGCTCTGCCTTGTCTGCCCTGAGCTTCTCGTCTAATCGGAGTTTTCTCTTTACCTCCTCAAGAACGCTGGAAATGGTCCCTAGCGTGAAAGCATCGGGCTCATTCCGACTCTCTCGAACGAGAATTGAGCGGGCCTCTTCTGATCTGATAAGGTACAGATCTTCCTTCGAGATCTCTCCGCGCTTTAGGAGTCGATCAGCCTCGTTCAGCAGCCTAGACCAAAGTCTCTCGTCCGGCTCGAGGGCGCTGGCGCATTCGGCGATAATGCGGTGGCGAGGCAAGTCCGGGGCGACCTGTGGTCTCTTGAGCCAAATGTGGTTTGTCAGTGTCGCGTCAAGTACCGCCAGTGGGACATCATTCGGCCGGCCACTATCTGTGTTGAACTTCCTGGCTGCCTGGACGACAGCTCCATTAGAGGAGACGAAAACGCTCCCAGCATCCTCGAGCGATGTGGGTATTGGGCGTTGGTTATCCCTCTCGAGGGTGACAGCCTCGACCGATTGAACATCTCTCCAGAGAGCCTCAAGTTTTCTGTGGCGAACCTCTCTCTCTAGAAGCAATCGAAGTCGCTGGCGTTCAGGTCCCTTCAGCTGGGGCTTCTGAAAGCGGTCCACTTTGACATGCAATCGCTCTAGGTCTCTTTCCACCTTCATCGATCTCAGGTTGAAGTCGCTAGCGCTGTAGCCAAGTGCGACAAAGTGCTCCAGGACCGAGCCGTGGGAGAAGTGAGCGCCTGACTTGACGAGTTCCCGGGCGCACGCTGAGAGTACTCGGCGCATCTCTTCAATCGTGTGGGCAAGGCACATAAGCCGGCCATCTGCCTGACGGATGAGTTCGAGCAACTCGCGGGCGGGCGCCTCTTTCGCGGGCCCTTCCCATCCAAGTGCCTGAAAGAGGAGGGGTGTATCTAAGTAGAAGCGGGTGGAACTGAAATGCTTATGGAGCTTATTGAGGTCGGGGTGGTAGACGAGATTGGCCAGGATATGTCCCTTGGCAACTGCCTCGATGAAGGAAAAGGAACTCGGGTCTTCCTCGTTCGCTGTTTGGACGTAGCTCGCTAGCACGACCTGGTCGCCGGACACCCCGCTGGCTGCTGGCAGAGTCTTGTTCGATCCCTCGGCTTTGGCCACAACGCTCAAATCAAAGTCCGCAAGAAACAAATTAAGTTGAGTCTCTGCGTATTCGAGAGACCATTCGAGATCGAATGAGGTTCGGGCAAACCGGGCGATGGATTGAATGATTGCCTTCTGTTTTCGAGCTAGGTCGTCCCTCTTGCGGATTAGATGAAGTTCCTCAATTCTGGTGGCATCTACCTTCCAGGCAGCCTTCTGTTTTTTTAGGTAACCTTCCCGGCCGCAGCGTTTCAGGATAGTGGCTAGGGTGTGCTGCGGAAAATCTAAATGAAACTCAGCCTTCAGGTAGGACTGGATGTCCGCAGTCGCCGCGTACTCGCCGTCTGTCTGTGCAGCAGAATAGGCGACGACTGGAACAAACAAGCCGAGAAAATCTCGGCCTTCCGCAAAGCTTGCGTTTAGAAGGGCGAGGCTTGTGAGCGTGGCGGTTGGCATCAGCTGGAGTCCGGACCCGGTTGGTGATCCTAGCGTATCAGCGTTCGACTAGATGAGTGGGGGACGTGAACTCACTGGCTGCCGTTGAGGGCGCAAGAGCGTCGCCGTTAGGAGCCCCACGACCACCCCCAACTCCCTCCCATCCACACACTCCCCGACCTTGTGCGTGTTCTCCTCGACCCCCGGCCCGATCCCGAACATCGCCGGATGCCGAAACGCTCCCACCTCGACCCACCCCTTCCCCTCGGCGACCTCCAGCGCCCCCTCGCGCACGCCGGCCGTCGGCACGGGCACGCCGACGCCATCGGTGGAGAACACCCACCGCCCGACCCGCGCCCGCTCGGGTAACGCTTGGGGCACCACACCCCCTCCCTCCCGCACCAGCGGCCCGACCACCCGCTCGTAAGCCTCGACCGCCCGGCGCACGGCGGGATGCTCCTCCGGCGTGACCCACCCTGGGTACACCTGCGCATTCCCGGGCCTATACCCCCGCCAGGTCGGCTCATCGTACGTTGGCACCCGCACTTCCACCCGCAGCCCGGCGCTCCGTGCTCTCCGCACCCCCCGCAGGCCCTCGACCTCTCGCAGCGCCGTCCCCGGATCCTCGCCGACGGTCAACCGCCGATCCAACCGAAACACGAACCGCTCGGGCACTGCGCAGTCACTCGGCGTCTCCAACCGCGCCCAGCTCGCGGTCCGCGTTCCGGCGCCGAGGAACTCGTCCGTCAGGAACGCCCCCTCGCGCCCTGCCGCCTCCGCCGCTTCCGCCACGATCGCCCCGCCGTACTCCAGCGGATTCCTCCCCTCGTGCGGCATGGACCCGTGACAGCTCTTCCCGACCACCTCGACCTCGATCTGCATCCGCCCCCGCTGCCCCCGGTAAATCCCGACCAGCCCGTCTTTCGCTGACCCGGTCGGTTCCGTCAGGATCACCACATCCGGCACCCGGTCCGGTGCTGCCCCCTTCAACTGCGACATCAGGTACATCGGCCCCCCGCCGTCGTTGTCCTCCTCCGCAACCGTCGCGAACGACCAGACCACGACGCCCCGCAACGCCCCCTCCGCCCGCAACTGCCGCAACAACCGCGTCGCGAAGACCTGACACACCACCCCGCCGAGCTGGTCGGCACTGCCGCGCCCCCAGACGAGGTGGTGCCACTCGTCCTCCGGCGGCAGATACCCCAGCTCGCTCTTCAGGAACTCCTTGTCGACCTTGTTGATGTCGGTCAGGCCGAGGTAGGGGTCGATGCCGCCGCCGATGGCCTGGTGCCAGCTCGGGCGGAGGGCGGCGACGGTGTCGGTGTGGCCGTCGAGCCAGATGACGCGCTTCTCCTCGGGGGGGACGCCGTCGTCGGGGTCGTCGACCTTCCACCAGAGGTTGCCGAAGTCGTCTAAGCCGATGTTCTCGGGGCCGTCGACGGCGCCGAGGGCCAACACCTGCGACTTCAGGTACTCGAGCCTGGGGCCTTCGTGGTTCGACAATCCGCACAACGGGTCGCCGCCCTCTTCGACGGGCTTGTCGACGTAATCGTGGGGGATGCGGATGAGCTCCTTGAGGAGCTGGACGGCCTCGGGGATGCAGGCCTGGGAGAGCTGGATGATCTTCCGGTCGAGGGTGTCGCTCATGTTCGGTGGGTCTCCCTTATCCCGCGACGAGGCGCTCGAGGGTGGTGGCGAGGTCTTCGACCTTGGCGGCGGCCAGGAGCGCCATGATCACGTAGAGCTTCTTGTTGGCTTCTCTCGCGACGTCGACGACGGCCTTCTCCATGACGTCGGGGGTGACCTCGGCGCCGATGTCGGCGGGGAGGCAGTGCAGGTAGAGGGCTTCGCCGTTCTTCGTCAGTCCCATCCGCCGTTCGTCGCAGATCCAGTCGGTGTGGGCTCGGTTGCGCTCCAGCGCCTGGCGCTCGATTTCGGCGAGGGCGGCCTTGTCGCCGGCGCGGTTGGCGCCGACACGCTGCAGCATGAGGTCGTAGGGGCCCCAGCTCTTGGGGTAGACGATGTCGGCATCGCGGAAGGCGTCGTCCATGGCGCTCACCTGCCGGAAGCTCCCTCCCGACGCCTCGGCGCTCGCCCTCGCGGCCGCCACGGTCTCGGGGATCAAGTCGTAGCCCTCAGGGTGGGCGAGCGCCACGTGGGCGCCGAACCGCGTCAACAGGGTGATCAACCCCTGGGGCACGCTCAAGGGCTTGGCGTAGCTGGGGGAGTAGGCCCAGGAGACGGCGATCTTCTTCCCCGCGACTCCCTCGGGGAAGCGCTCGCGCAGCCAGGCGAGGTCGGCCAGCGTCTGGGTGGGGTGATCGACGTCGCACTGGAGGTTGACGATGGGGACGCGACGCTCGCTGCCCGTGGCAGCGAGGTAGGCGTCCAGCCCCGAGCGCATCTCGCGCATGAAGGTGTTGCCCTCGCCGAGGATGAGGTCGTGGCGGACGCCGAGGGCGTGCGCCGTCATGCCCAGCATCGTCCCCGTCTCCGCCGCGGTCTCGCCGTGGGAGACCTGGGTGGAGGTGCCGTCGACGACGAGGGGGCGCGCCCCCAGGCGGGCGGCGGCGCCGGCCCAGCTCGCTCTCGTTCTCGTCGAGGCGTCGAAGAAGAGGGCGAGGTGGAGCTCCTCGGGGCACAGGGGGGTGCGGATGCCGGCGTCGTCCAGGGCCTGGAAGGTGTCGACCAGGGTGAGGACGGCGTCGAGCTCGGCGGTGCTCCAGTCGGTGGTGAGGAGCATGCTCCGGCCCAGGAGGGCGTCGAGGTCGGCGTCGCCCAGATGGCCGAGCAGGCGTTGGAGATGATCGTGGGAAGGGGTCATGATGGATTCGAGTTCCTCGGCGACGGGTTGTCTTCCGATGGGGGGATCGAGACCCCCACGAGTGCGTTGACGGGGTTGACGCGGGCGCCGTCCAGGACGGCGCGACGGATCGTGTCCAGGATGTGGGCCCAGGTGAGGTCGATGGTCTGCAGGTCGGAATCGACCTCGAGGGTGGCCTCGGGGTCGGTCACGCTCCAGGCGACGCGGTAGGCCGGCTCTTCGAAACCGGGGCCCTCGACCCGGAGCCGGTCGCCCTCGACAGTCAGCCTCATCTCGATCCGCTGGTCGTTGCCCTCCTCGGCCCGGAAGCGGCCCAGGGCGACGTCGCGGCCGCCGGCCCGCCCCAGCCAGAAGCCGTCGAGCGGGCTCGCCCGCCAGTCGGCGTCGCTGCCGAAGAAGCGGGGCTTGACGACGTACGGGCCGCCATCCTCCGGGCAGAACACGTCGCAGTTGCCGCAGTCGTTGCAGAAGTCCGCGAAATTGGCGATCTGGTGCTTCCGGGAGAGGTCGAGGGGATCGCCAGCGACGCGGCGCCATCCGCCCTCCGCCCGTCGCTCCAGCCGCTCGACGGGCACGGCCTCCAGCCCGTGGCCGAAGGTGAAGTTGGCGTCGTTGGGGCAGACGGGGACGCAGATGTCGCAGGTGATGCAGTCGAAGAGCTCGAGGTGGCTGCCGATCTTGGGCGGCGGCTGCGAGTTCGCCGCGTGGGCGTAGCGCGGGTCCCGGCGGACGCCCTCGACGTACTCCTCGGTGTTGAGCAGCACGGCCGCGTCGACCCAGCGGGCGAAGAGCTCCGGTCCGACGGCGGCGGCGAGGTCGTGGTCCTCGGCCAGGGCCCGCTCGACGGCGGCGCGGCGCGGGTCGCCGGGTTCGAGGCCCAGGCCGCGCATCGCCCGCTCGAGCGCCTCGCGGCCCTTGCCGTAGGCGCGGATCGCCCAGGTGCCGGCCGAGTGGGCCCCCACCTCGTCCATCCGGCGGTCGAGCTCCTTGTAGTAGCCCTGGAGGCGTCCGTAGCCGCCCTTCTCCAGGAGGTCGGAGCAGACGGTGATGGGGACGAGGCCGAGCGCCACGGCGTCGGGGAAGTTGACGCGGTCGATGCCGGCGGAGAACGAGATGGGGATGCGGGTGCCGAAGATCCGCCGGAAGCGCCGCACGAGGGTCATGGCGAGCACGTGGAGGGGACGGCCGGAGAGGTAGGCCTCCTCGGGTCCACTGTCGGCAGCGCCGGCCAGGAAGCCACCGTCGTTGAGGACGATCAGGGTGTTGGAGAACTTGACGCCGAAGCCCACGCCGAGGCGGCGGGCCGTGGCGTCGAGCCGCTCCGTGATCTCCAGCGCCTGCTCCCAGGTGGCATCGCGCTCGAAGGCGCTATCGGGCACCGTGAGGTGGGTGTAGCCCAGCTCGTCGTGCAGCAGGCTCCGCGTCTCCTCGCGCCCCACCAGCATGGGGTTGAACTTCACGACGCACGAGATCCCGTACTCGTGCATCAGGAAGTCGACGATGCGCTCGATCTCGTCCGGGGGGCATCCGTGGAAGGTGGAGAGGGTGAGCGTGTCGGAGAGGCGGGTGGGGTAGTCGAGGTCGCGCAGCCGGGCGTGCTCGGGCGGGATCTCGTCTCGCAGCCGGTCGACGACGGCCGAGCAGTCCAACATGCCGCGCAGGAAGCTTGCGACGGGCTCGCTCTGGATGCCGGCGAGGTCGTAGCCCACGCTCATGTCCAGCACCTGGTCGGCGAAGCCGGGCGTCGGCGGCACGGGGCCGGTCTCCAGCATCCGGATCAGCATCGCCCCCTTGACG
>CAJQNK010000175.1 GCA_905479655.1 uncultured bacterium
CGAGAGCGCGCAATCTTCTTCGGAATCAAGGCGGGAATCCGCACTCGATTCGGTGAATCGGGGAGGATTCCCAACGAAGAGTCCGGAGAAGAGGGCCGCTCGTAGCGTGTCTCGCCTTTCACCACGGGCTGCTAGGGCCGACCGGCCCTTCGCTACGGTCCGAGGAGGCTTGGGGATGCCCGGGCCCGCCGTCGTCAGTACTACCCCGTCCGCGGAGGCCGGCGATCCGCCGCTTCGCTGAGCGCGGAGGCGCCGCGAGACCGGATGGCACAGGTGATATGCACCGCGGGCAGGAGGAGGCCAGCCTGACCTTCCCATCCGGTGACCGCTGCGACGACACCCGGCGAGAAGATCGTGCTGGTCTTTATCTCAAAACCGTGATTTAATGGGTTTTCTCCCTCTCAATCAGGAGCGAGACGCCACCGAGCGGAAAACCCCGCCGGGCTGGGCCTTCCCTTATCCGCCTGCCGCATGACTGCGGCTCGGGCGGGGGGAGGCTCTTGGCAACTTCAACTCAGGAGGCACGAAATGTCCGAAATCAACTCTTACAAATCGATCCGTCGGGTCCTCATCGTCTTCACCCTCGTCCTGCTCGCCCTGCCCGGTCTCGCCTTGGCGAGCCAGCACGAGGGCGGCGCCGCGGCCGAGATCACCGCGATGATCCTGGCGGACAGCGAGTACGTCCGAGCCAACCTCAAGGACAGCGAGGGGGGCGTCTCGCAGCACGGGTCCGTCGAGTTCTGGTCGAGCGGCGGGCTGATCCAGCAGGTGGCTCCGAACAGCAACATCGCGGAGTACGAGAGTGTCTCCCTCACCCCGAAGCACATCCAGGTGATCGAGCTGCCGGGAGGCGAGTCCGCGGTCGCCATGTACTACTCCGAGGGCAGCATGACGCCGAAGGGTGGAAAGACGGTCGATCACTACATGACGCGGGTTCTCCAGGTCTACGTCAAGGAGAACGGCAAGTGGGTGGTGCGCGCCGCCCATTGGTCGCCCATCGCCGCCGGTGCGGGCACGAACCAGACCTCGCTCGACTGAGCCCGGGGAAGGGCGGCTACGGGATCGCCGACCGGATCGGGCTCTCCGGAGCGTTCGACTCGCCGTTCTACTCCGTGGGGCGGACCGTCTTCCGGGCGGTCGAGTCCGGCGCCGGGCTCGAGGGACTCCTGTGCCTGATGCGGACCTCGCCGGCGGCCCTCTTCGTCCTCTACACCGACCTCGCGGAGTAACGCTCCCCCGGGGCCACCCCTCGGCCCCGTGACCCGCCGGATGGCGGAGCGGCAGGCGGGGTCCCAGGCACTCCCGAGATGCCTCGGTGGGCTCTTCGACGACGGCGTCTCGGACCACGAGCTGGACCCCGCCGAGGTCGAGGCCCTCTTCGCCCCCGCCGAGGAGCCCGAGATCGAGTCCTACGGCGACGACGAGCGGCTGGAGGCGATGATCGCCGGCTGGCTCGACCCGACGGGCTGAGCGGCCGACGGGCGCGCGGGCTCCCGCACGACCGTCAGCGTGGCGTCTCGAACCAGCCGTTGCGCGCGGGCGTCATCCGCGGTTCATCTCTCGCCGATAGCTTGTCGGCATACCTTCGTATCGATCCCGACTCCCTTCGGGTCCGCTCACCCCGGCCCGAAGCACCGATGTCGGTGTTTGCCCTGTCTTCCGAACCGCGACCGCTGGAGAGTCCCATGCCCCGAACCCTGCGCCCGACCGTCTGGATCCTGTGCGCCGCACTCGTCCTCGCCGCCAATCCGGCGGGAGCCAGCCACTTCCGGTTCGGCCACATCCACTGGGAGCTGACCGGAGGGCTCAACGAGGTCGTGTTCAAGGTCGACAACTCGTTCCGCCGGGGCGGCTACACCGGCACCGCCAGCGACGGCTCGCTGGCCGTCGGCGACACCTTCCTGGAGACCATCGGTGGGACGTCCCTCGCCTTCGGTGACGGCGCCTCCACCTCGACCCTGCTGTACGAGGTCGACGCCATCAACACCGTGGAGGACTGGGTCGTCGCCCACGCCATCGACCCGAGCACCGGCACCCACTGGCGGCACGCTTATCTCACGGCCGGCGTCTACACCGCGAAGATCGACAGTTGCTGCCGGACCGGGGAGGAGATCAACAACCCGAACCTGGGCTACGAGGTGTCAACGGTGGTCGACCTGACCATCCCGAACGAGTCCCCGGTGAGCGGCATCACGCCCATCGTCGCCTGTCCCTCGGGACCCTGCCTCTTCCAGGTGCCCGCGGTCGACTTCGACCTGGATCAGCTCTCGTTCCGCCTCTCGGCGCCCTTCGAGGCGGGCGACGCGGGATTCTCGCAGCCCGGCCAAGACACGGACAGCCCGCTGAGCATCTCGCCCGCCGGGCTGGTGAGCTGGGACTCCAGCGAGCAGCCCATCGGCCTCTACTCCACCTCGATCACCCTCACCGAGAACCGGGGCGGCGGCGAGGTCGGCAAGGTGATGCTCGATTTCCTGATCAACACCGACCGGTTCCTCGGCGTCGCCCCCGAGTTCGACGTTCCCCCGACACCGGAGAACGGCGAGGTGATCGACCTTCCGGGCGGCGTCGAGTTCACGACCACCCTCCAGTGCTCCGACGGCGACGCCGGGGACAACGTGACCATCGGCCACCTCGGACTGCCGGTGGGAGCGAAGCTGACGCCCCCCAACCCCACCGGCAATCCCGCCGTCGGCACCCTCACGTGGACTCCCATCCTCTCGGAGGTGGCTGTGGTCAGCCTCACCTGCGAGGACACGAGCGGCAACTCCGCCCTGCCTCACAGCTTCGCCCTGAACGTGGCCGGCCTCGAGATCCCCGGCGGCGGCCCGGGCGACGACGACCTGTTCTGTGACGGCATGACCATCCCCCAGCTGATCGCCAGCGGCCTCTACAACGTCATCGACCATCGCCTCCTGGGGCCGTCCACCATCACCGGCACGCCCGGGCGGGACCTGATCCTGTCCAGCGGCTTCGGCGACCGCCTGCTGGGCGGCGACGGCGACGACTGCATCATCGCCGGTGTGGGCGACGACTTCGCCTCCGGCGCCGAGGGCGACGATCAGATCTTCGGCTGGAACGGCGAGGACCTCCTCGACGGCGGCCCCGGCAACGACCAGCTCTTCGGCTGGGACAAGAACGACACGTTGCTCGGCGGTCCCGGCAACGACCTGCTGGACGGCTGGGACGACGAGGACGTCCTCAAGGGCGGTTCGGGCAACGACACCCTCATCGGCGGCAAGGACATCGACGTCCTCGAGGGTGGCGCCGGCAAGGACGACCTGAGCGGCGGCTTCAACGACGACATCCTCGATGGCGGCGCCGGTGCGGACACCATCGACGGCGGTCCGGACGACGACGTCTGCATCCAGGATCCGTTGGACCCGGCGCCGATCGGCTGTGTGACGTTCCTGCCCCAGAGCACCGCCCCCGGCATCGTGCTGAGGGCCGGCGACCAGTCCCTCGACGAGGGCGACACTCTCGACGTCCTGGTGGCCGCCACCGACCCCGAGGTCGAGCCGCTCTTCTGGACCGGCCGGTTCCTGCCCCCCTTCGTCTCCCTCATCGACCACGGCGATCGCACGGCGACCCTGCGGATCCAGCCCGTGGCGGGGGACGCGGGTCTCTACCCGGGCGTCGTGCTGCGGGTGCAGGACGAGGGCCTGGCCCTCGAGTTCTCCCAGTCCGACTACGACGTCATCACCATCGACGTCACGGGCGGCAACCAGGCGCCGATGATCACGCAGCCCCTGGGCGACCAGACCCTCGACGAGGGCGACACCGTCTCGACGACGATCGTCGCGGTCGATCCCGACGGCGACCAGCTCTCCTACAGCGTCATCGGCCTGCCCCCGTTCGCCACCTTCGTCGACCACTTCGACGGCAGCGCGACCCTGACCCTGACGCCCCAGGAGGGGGATGCCGGCAGCTATCCCGGGATCTTCTTCCGGGTGGTCGACGATGGCGTGCCGGTCCTCGAGGACACCGAGATCATCACCGTGGATGTCCTGGGCTCCAACCTGCCGCCCGAGATCGTGAATCCGCCCGGCAACCTGACCCTCGTGGAGGGGGAGACCCTGACCCTCGACCTCGTTGCCGAAGACCCCAACCCCGACGACGTCCTGACCTGGAGCGGCTTCGACCTGCCCGCCTTCGCCACGCTGACCGACAACCTGGACCGGACCGCGACCCTGGAGCTCCGGCCCGGCCCCGGCGACGCCGGTCTCTACCAGGGTGTCGTCCTCATCGTCACGGACGACGCGGTGCCGCCGCTCGAGGACATCGCGATCTTCTCGGTCACGGTGGACCCGGCCGTCACTCCCCAGCTCACGGTGACGGGCACCTGCCCGGGGGCGGTGACGTTCACCGTCACCGGCACGCCGGGAGCCAGGGCGGGCGTCGTCGCGTCCCTCGCCGAGGGCACCACGGTCGTCCCGGGCGGGGCCTGCCCCGGCGTCGTGATCGGCCTCCAGAACCCCATCGTCCTGGGCGCCACGATCCTCGACGGCACCGGCTCCGGCGCGCTCTTGCGCAACGTACCGGCGCCCGCCTGCGGCGCCTTCGCCCAGGCGCTCGACACCACCACCTGCCTGGTGAGCGGCGTGGAGGTCCTGCCATGAAGCCCCGCCGCAGCCGCTACCCGCTCGTCGCGCTCGTGGCCGGCGGGCTCCTCCTCCTGACGACGGCGCCGAGCGGCGCCCAGAGCCCCGCGGAGCCGGCGGTGGCGACGCCGGTCGCCGCGGTCGAGGCCTTCCATCAGGCCCTGGCCGCGGGCGACCGCGACGCCGCCCTGAACCTCCTGGAGCACAACCTCATCGTCTTCGAGGCCGGGCGCGCCGAGATGTCCCGCACCGAGTACGCTGCGGGCCACCTCGCGGCCGACATGGAGTTCTCGGGCTCCACCCGGCGCCAGGTGCTGGATCAGAGGTCGGGGGCGAGCGGTGGCTACGCCTGGGTGTTCACCCGCTACGCGACCACGGGCACCTTCCGCGGCCGCCCGGTGGACGGCATCGGGGTCGAGACCATGATCCTCTCGCGGCAGGACGGCATCTGGAGGATCCAGCACATCCACTGGTCCTCCGTCGGCTCGGGCTGACGCTGGCCTGGTCTGCGGAGGCCGGCTTGGGCGGGCCCGCGCTCGAGCCGCGCTTCCCTCGCCGGAAGTCTCGTGGGCCTCTACCCGTCCCGGAGCTGAGCAGGCGCCGACCGTGGATCGACTGGCGAGGAGGATCGCCCGAGCAAGCGAACGGCTCGCGGCGCCTGCCGGCCGCTACCGCTTCCGGGAGTGAGCCGCCTCAGGGGCCACCTTCCCGCCCTGGGGCCCTCCCTTGCTGAGACGCGTGGACGCGGGACTGCCAGGTCGCGAAGTCGACGATCTCCTGGCGAAAGGTGGAGTGGCACGAGGTGCAGGACTGAAGGGTGGCGGCTGTGGCCCGCAGGACGCTGCCCAGGTCGCGGGCTGTCGCGGCCTCGGCGATCGTGTCGGCGCGGCGGTGGAACTCGAGCGCCATCTCGGTGAAGCCCGGAGCTCCCGCCCCCATGTGCTCGCACATCTGCTGCATCTGAGGTGACTGCCCGATGCGGTGGGCCGCTGTCGCCACCCCGTCCCAGTCCTCCCGGGCCAGGCTGTCGGTGATCTCCTGGATCGCCAGGAGATGACCCATCATGTTCTGCTTCTGGTGCCACGCCATCGTGGGCTGAAGCGGGACGGGCTGGCGGTGATCCAGGCTGGCGAGCTCAGCCACGGGCTCGCACTGGGCTCCGGCCAGGAAAGGAGGTGTCTCCTCCGCGCCGGGCTGCTCTTCGGTTCCGGCCGCGACGGCGGGAGACGGGTGGAGAGAGTGGAGGGCCAACAGGGAGAGGAGGGCGAGGAGGGCGAAACAGCCGCGGTGACTCGGGATCATGGTCGAGGATCTCCGGGGAGGTTGAGGTGGTCTGGGTCATGACGAGAGCGAGCTGTCGCAGCGCTTCGGCAACGCTCGCTTTTCCCGTTCGGGGCACCTTCCTCCCTACCAACCCGCCAGCACCACCGCCACCATCAACGGGGTGGGACTCGCCCACCCTTCCGGGCGGGAATCGTCGGCTCCGCAGGCCCAGCGCCCGTCGGGACACTCTCTTGACAACTGCGTGAGGACCACGGGACGGCTCTGCGCCACTCTTGCCCCATAGCAACCCGTGGTGAAAGGCGAGACACGCTACGAGCGGCCCTCTTCTCCGGACTCTTCGTTGGGAATCCTCCCCGATTCGCCGAATCGAGTGCGGATTCCCGCCTTGATTCCGAAGAAGATTGCGCGCTCTCGCTCGCGCCCGGCT
>CAJQNK010000176.1 GCA_905479655.1 uncultured bacterium
CGAGACCGTATGTACCTGAATCTGCGGCGTTGCGCTCTGCTCGGGCTCCTCGACGTACAGACAGTACGACTGCGTCGCCCTCGGTCGCAAGCCTTGCATCTCCAGGCACCTACGGCCTCTCGCAACGACACCCGGTGAGAACGTCAGGCTAGCCTGACCTCCTCACCAAGTCTCTACTGCGAGGTCGTATTTGCTTGAACCTGCGGCGTTGCGCTCCCGTCGGTCTCCTCGACGTACCGACAGTACGCAGGCGTCGCCCTCGGTCGCAAGCCTACGCCGAGACTCCGGGTCGGGCCCGGCGCCTCGGTCGTGTCCTTCACACTGTACGGGGTCGGAGGGAGGGGGTTGCCCCGCCCGGCGCTAAGGAACCCAGTCGGCCGACGGTGGGCGGAAGTAGACCGTGAGCTTCGAGCGGCGCTCGCGCCGGGTGGAGCGGTTCTCGAAGATCCCGTAGACGAACTGGGTGGAGCCGGTCTGGAGGGTGGTCGGCTCCCCGTGCCACCGTGCCTGGCCCACGGGGCAGTCGCGGTCCGCCACGCAGCCTCCGCCTCCCAGGGCGTCCCAGGCCTCGTACTGGTAGCCGATGAAGGTGGCGGCCGCGGGCAGGAAGACCCCGACCATCCGGCACGAGGAGGAGACATCCCCATGGGGCGACACGAGGCCGCGGAGCTGGGAGCGGACGCCGGCGTCGACCATCGCGTTGGGACCGCCGCCCATCGCGACGGCGGAAGGCCCGACGAAGCCGTCGAGGGCGTTCCCCGCGGCCGCGGACAACGTGACCGACGCCTCCTGCAGGCCCGAAAGGTCCCCCGGGCAGTTCGAGCTGCCCACGACGCGGGCGTCGCGCTCGATGACGATGACCTGGGAGATCACGGCCCACTCGCCCTCCTGGCAGCCGGGGCAGTCGCCGGAGGCCCAGGACGACAGGTAGCTGGGCATCTGCACGGCCTCCTCGGGCGTCGGCGGCCGGGTGGGCGCGGGGGTCCTGTCGCTGCGGGGCGCCGGCGTCGGAGCCGGGGTCGCGGCCGGCTCCGGGATCGCGGCCTCCGCGGGCGTGGCCTCTACGGGCGCCGCCTCAACGGGTGCGGCCTCCATGGGCGGCGGGCTTTCGCCGGCGGCCGGGCTCGTCTCCGGGACCTCCGGGACGGGGCTCGGCTCCGGAGCCGCGGGCGACGGCAGCTCGGCGGGCGCGTCGCTGACCGGAGGCGTCCGGGCGGAGGGCTCCTCGGGGGCGGGCTCCTCGGGGGCGGGCTCCGGGATGGCGGCCTGCTCGATGGCGGGCTCCTCGGGGGTCGGAAGCTCCGCGACCGGGGTCTCGACCGACGGCGGCTCGCTCAGCTCCGGCTCGGCGTTCTCGTCGGGGATCTCCACCTTCGGGACCTCCACGACGGGGATCTCCTCGGATGGGGTCGGCTCGATGGGGGTCGGCTCGACGGGGACGGCTTCCGGTGCCGGGGGCTCGGCCTGTGCCGCCGCGCCGGGTGGGTTGGACGGCTCCTCGGCGATCGACGGCTCGGCCTCGGGGGCTGGCCGGCGCGCGTCGACGGAGGGCTCGGACCGGCGGGTCGGAGCCGGGGTCGGCTGCGGCGTCGGCGGCTCGGCCACCGCGGGCTCGGGCGTCGGCTCCACTGGGGCAGGCTCTATCGGGGCAGGCTCTTCCGGAGCGGGCCGCCGCGCGTCGGTCGTCTCGCGGCGTGACGGCGCCGGCGTCGCGGGCGCTGCCCGTCGATCGGCCTCCCGTCGATCGGCCTCCCGTCCGGTCTCCTCACTGCGACCGCGCCCGGCCAGCGCCCGGGTCACTTCCTTCGATGCCCTCGAGAACTCCACCAGCATCGGGGTCCAGGAGGTCTGGGTGTTGACCTGGGAGGAGAAGGCGACGTCGGGCTTCTTGCCCGCCCGGAGCCGGATGTACGCGGCGTAGACCATGTAGCCGTCTTGAGTCACCTCGACATACCACTCGCCCTCGGCCAGGCCCGAGAGCAGGGCCCGTCCGCCCGCGCCGGTGGTGATGGGCGCGGGACCCCACTGCTCCTCGCCGAAGCGCGCGGTGACCAGCGCGTCCGGGATCGGGTCTCCGCCCTCGGTGCTCACCTCGACGACGACGGCGGCCGGGCCCTCCCAGGGCTGGGCCGCCGCGACCGCTGCGAAGAGGGCCAGGGCGAGGCTGAGGGCCAAGGCGAGGCTGAGGGTCAGGGTCGCGGTTCGGGGCATCGGGGCGTACCTCCGGGCAGTGCGATGGGACGGCGCCATCGTAGCATCGGGCGTTCGCCCCGGGACCTCGGGCGACTCCGCCCCTCCCCGCCGCCCATCCCGGCCACACGACCTGGGTGCGGGAGCCCGCGGCGAAGATCGGACCCGGTCGCGAGCGGGTCCGATCGCGTGCGTCCGACCTTCACCGCGGGTCGCCGGCTCAGAAGTCGACCTGGAGCTGGCCGATGATCTTCCGGCTGATGATGTCGCCGAACAGGTGCTGCTGCACGTCCTCGTCGAACACGTTCTGCGCGTTGATCGAGAGGGTCGCGCGCTGCTGGGCGAAACGCACACCGAGGCCCAGGTTGACCTGGGTGAAGGCGTCGGTGGGGCCGAGGAAGTTGAGCACGTCGGTCCAGAACGCCTTGTCCTGGTAGTTGACGTTGGCGTTCACGAAGAAGCGATCCCCGTTGTAGCCGCCGCCGAGGTTGAGCCGGTGCTTCGGCGGGATGTTGACCGGGAACACCTCGTCACCGCCGGGGGTCGTGACCTTGTCGATGCCGGAGATTTCGGGCTCGTCCTGCCAGGAGTAGTTGAAGAAGAACGACCACTCCGGGCTCATCCGGTAGTCGATCGCGAACTCCACCCCGCGGTCGATGGTCTCGCCGATGTTCCGGTAGCTGAACTGCGCCGGGAGCGGGCTGCCGACGGAGGCGAGGATGTCCAGGACGAACGGGGGGAGCGGCCATCCCGGCGGCGGGAACTGGGAGGAGTAGTTGATCTCCTGGAAGAAGTCCTGCGAGTCGGTCGTCTCGTTGCGGTAGACGGCGAGGGAGACGGTGGTCCGGTTGTCGAAGGTCCCGACCCAGCCGATCTCGAAGGCGTCGAGCTTCTCTTCCGTGAGGCCGGGGTTGCCCACGGCGTTGACCGGGAAGATCACCTGGATCAGGCCCGCCCCGGGGTTCGTCAGGTCGAGGGGGATCCCCGCCGCCTGGAGGATCGTGATGTCCAGGTAGTTCTGGATCATCGAGGGCGCCTTGAAGGCGCGGTTGAAGGAAGCCCGGAAGCTGTGGTTGGGATGCGGCGCGTAGACGATGGAGGTGCGGGGCGAGACGACCGACCCGATGGGGTCGATGTCGTCCCAGCGGGCCCCCACGACCCAGCGGAACTTGTCGCCCAGGAGGATCTCGTCCTGCAGGTAGACGCCGTACTCCTGGCGGTCGTCGCCCTCGGGCGCGATCGAGAGCTCGAACTGGTTCTGTCGCACGTTGGCGCCGTAGCTCAGGATGTTGTTCGCGCTCGAGCCCAGGATCCGGGTGTCGCTGAAGTCGAGGTTGAAGGTGTCGCTCTTGAAGCCGAAGTTGATGGGCTGGCCGTCGACGCCCACGGCGAGCAGGTTGTCGGCCTCGCCGTCCAGCAGGTTGGCGAAGAAGTTCACCTTCATGGCACGCCGGGTCCAGCTCCCGCGGACGAACGAGGAGGTCGAGCCGCTGTCGATGTCGAACGGGCCGATGCCGGAGTGGATGATCCCGTCCGTGGCGGCGTAGCCGGCGCCGAAGCCCCAGATCGTCTCCTCGTCGGCCTCGTAGTCGATCCGCAGGTCGGCCTTCGGCTGCTTGGTGCCCTGGTTCTCGAAGCCGACCTCCTCGTAGAGGGTGCCCTGGGGGTTGAGGGCCGACTCCGTGCCCGGGATGGTGCCGGTGGGCCGGTCGAACGGATCCTGCTCGTAATAACCGGCCGAGATCTTGTAGCCGGTCTTCCCCGAGACCCCCGCGTGGGTCATGCTGCCGAAGGCGGTGCCGAGCTCGCCGCCGCCGAGCTGGACGCTGGTGCCGACCATCTCCTTGGGGCTCTTGGTGATGAGGTTGATCACACCGCTCATGGCGTTGGCGCCCCAGACCGCGCTACCGGGCCCGCGGACGACCTCGACCTGCTTGATCTCCCGGGTGTTGACCGGCAGGTAGTCCCACATCACGAAGCCGAAGAAGTCGAGGTAGAGCGTACGACCGTCGAGCAGGACCAGCTCCTGCGAGGCCAGGGAGCTCGAGGCGGCCCGGCCGGTCACCTGGATGTCGCGGGCGCTCATCTGCGAGACGTTCAGGCCCGGCACGTTGCGCAACAGGTCACCGAAGTCGTCGGTGGGGATCCTCTCGATCTGCTCGGCCGACAGGACGGAGATGGTGGCAGGCACCTCGTGCAGACGCTGTTCGGAACGGGACGCCGTGACGACGATCACGTCCTCGATCTCGTCCTGGACCTCCGGTTCGGCCGCCTCGGCCGCCTCGGCGTCGTCGTCTTGGAGGGCGTGGATCGGAGCCGACCCGAGGGCTCCGAGGGCGGCGACCAGAAAGCCGAGCAGGGCGAACCGGCACAGCGTCAGCATCCGAGGCATGGGCGGAATCCTCCTTCTGCGCGCGAAGACGCAGCCAATCCGACCGCGCTGGAAACGCGGCGGGGATAGTGAAATGACGACCGAAAGGCTGCGCGGATGCTAGCAGCCGCACGGTCGACCGGGCAAGGGCTCCCAACGTCCCCGGGGCTCCTAGGGCTCCTAGGGCTCCTTGGACTCCACCTCCGACTTCACGGGATGCAGGTAGACGTCTCGCTTCGGGAAGGGGATCTCGATGCCGTCGCGCTGGAACCGCTTGTAGATCTCGCGGTTCATCTCGTGCAGCAACCGGCCGCGCAGGACCGGCTCGTTCACCCAGACCAGGAGCTCGAAGTCCAGCCCGGAGGCGCCGAAGGTGCGGAAGCGAACCCGCGGCGCCGGCTCGCGGCAGAGCTCCTCGTGCGTGGCGGCGATCTCCAGGAGGATCCGCTCCACCCAGTCGATGTCCGTGCCGTAGGCGACCGAGACGGCGACCCGGATCCGCTCCTTCTCCCACGGTCCCCCGCTCTCGTTGACGATCTTGGAGTTGCCGATCACGGCGTTGGGGATCGTGACCTCGACGTCGTCGCGGGTCAGGAGCCGTGTCGATCGCAGCCCGACCTGGGTCACCCTGCCGCGCTCTCCGCTGTCGAGGACGATGAAGTCGCCGACCTCGTAGGGCGCGTCGGCGAGGATGAAGATGCCGGCGAACAGGTTGGCCAGAGTGTCCTTGGCGGCGAAGCCGACCGCGATGCCCGCGATCCCCAGAGAGGCGATGAGCGCACCGACGTCGATGCCCCAGGTCAGGAAGAGGAAGTAGACCCCGGCGCACGCCAGCACGATCCGCATGAGGTTGTCGAAGAGGGCGACGGTGCGCGGCTCGATGATCGCGCTTCGACGCTCCAGCTTCGACAGGACCTCCAGCAGGATGCCGCAGGCCCGGAGCCCGAAGCCGACCCAGACGAGGATCGCGGCGGTCTGCAGCAGGCGCTCGCACAGGTTGGCCACGCCCGGCGTGAGCGCGAGCCGGTGAACGGCGAGCCAGGACCCCAGCAGCACCACGCTCCAGAAGAGGGGCCGGTGGAGAAGATCGACGAACCGGTCGTCGAGGTCGGTCTTGGTCTTCCGCGTCCAGGCGAGGATCCAGCGCGTGATCGCCCAGTCGGTGAGCTTGCCGACGACCAGGGCGGCGGCCACGAGCACGACGGCCTGGAGGCGGGGGTTCTGGCCGAAGAGGGCCAGGAAGGGCTCGAGATAGGGCAGGCTCTCCGGCATCAGGATCGGGCCTCCGGGAACAGCCTCTTCAGGGCCAGGTGGGTCGGCAGGAAGAGGACGAGGGGGTAAGCTGCCAGGGTCACGCCGAGCCAGGCGAGGGGTGGCAGCCAGGTCTGGGGCACGCCGAACGGGGCGTCCAACCAGTTGATGTTGTCGGCCGGGTCGGTGAGCAGGTACGTCGCCGGCAGGAGGACGAGCACGAGGCTCGTCTCGAGGAGCCACCCGCGGCGGTCGTAGCCCAGGCGGCGCAGCAGGTAGATCAGAAGGGGCGGTGTCGCGAGGTGGAAGAGCGACAGCCCCCGCAGGAACAGGGGGCGGCTCGCGTCGAACATGTACTCGGTGCCGCCCACCGGGTGAAAGCCGGCGACCAGCCGGGTGAGGTAGTCGACGCACCACACGATCTGGACCCCGAGGACCCCCACCGCCTGAGCGGAGATCAGGAGCGCGCTGCCGGTGAGGAGTGCCAGCCACAGCGCGAAGTTGGCGATGTCGCACAGCCAGAGGAAGTTCGCCGGGCCGTTACCCAGCCAATAGACGGGGATCCACACCGCCATGAACACGGAGTAGGCCCACGTTACAACCGGTGGCAGCGCTCGCATCTCGGGGCGAGACGTTACCACCTCCGAGGGGCGGCGCCGGGGCTCCGCGGCGGGGTCGGGACTGCTACCATTCGGCGTCCACCATGGCCGGCCGGCCTCCGATGTCCGCCGACCCGGCATCCGGTACGACGCGATGCGACGAGACCCGACACCCCACCCGCACGACCGCCGCGGCCCCGTCGGCGGAGCGAGAGCTCTCAGGGCCTCCGCGGCCCTCCTGCTGGCTCTGGCCGCCGGTGGGACGGCACGGGCCGGCGACCCGGCCCCGGCGGCCCCCAGGGAGGCGCGGGACGCCGTGGTGACGCTCCGGCCCGGCGGCGTCGTGCGCTGGCCCGGTGACGGGATCGAGAGCTGTCTGATGGCAGGCCGGCGTTTCGCGCCCGTCGCCGAAGCCTGCTGGTTCGCGGTCGACCTGCTGACCCCGGCGGGGGAGCTCGAGGTGGGGCGGAGCGTGGGCGACCGGCTCGAGACGCGGCGGGTCCGGGTTACCGACTACCCGTACGACGTCCAGCGCATCACCCTCGACGACTCCTCCACGGTCGACCTCTCGGCCGAGAACCTGGAGCGGGTGGCGGCCGAGCAGGCGAGGGTCGCGGCCCTGTGGAACCTGCCGTCCGGGCCGCCGCACTTCCGGTTGCCCCTGGCCGCGCCGCTCGAGCGTCTGCCGGAGGGGGGGCGGTTCGGGAGCCGGAGGATCTTCAACGGGCAGCCTCGAAGCCCCCACACGGGAGCGGACTATTCGGCGGCCGAGGGCACGCCGGTGCTCGCCGTCGCCGCGGGGCGCGTGGTGCTCGCCGACGACCTCTTCTTCTCCGGCGGCAGTGTCTTCCTCGACCACGGTGCGGGCCTGATCTCCATGTACTTCCACCTGAGCTCGATCGGGGCCGAGGAGGGGCAGGAGGTCGAGCGCGGAGAGGCGGTCGGCCGGGTGGGGGCCACCGGCCGTGCCACCGGACCCCACCTGCACTTCGGCCTCCGCTGGCACGGTTCGCGGATCGATCCCGCCCCGCTGCTCGGGTCGGCGGACGCCACACCGGTGCTCAGGTGACGGCCGGGAGCTCGGCTTGACGCCCGTCGCCTCTGTTCTGTGGATTCTGGGCGGCACCGCGCTGCTGTACCTGGGCGGGGAGTGGCTGGTCTCGGGGGCCAAGGGTCTGGCGCAGCGCCTCGGCGTGAGCTCGCTCGTCATCGGGCTGACCGTCGTCGCCTTCGCCACCTCGACACCCGAGCTGGCGGCCACCCTCACGGCCACGCTCCAGGGCTCGCTGGCGGTGGGGTTCGGCAACGTGGTGGGCTCCAACATCGCCAACATCGCCCTGGTCATGGGGCTGGCGGCCATCCTGCAACCCCTCGCCCCGGGGAGTCGGTTCCTGCGCCGTGAGATGCCCTTCATGGTCGTCGGGAGCGGGCTCGCCGCCATCCTGGCCTGGGACGGCCGGGTCGTCGCGTGGGAGGGGGGGGTCCTGCTGGTCCTGCTGGCCGTTTTCCTCGCGTATCTCCTGTTGCGCGGCGAGGAGGAGATGGGGGAGCCCGGCGAAGGGGCCGGTGGAGGCCGGGAGGCGGAGGAGGCCGCGCCCACCGTCCTTCGCGGAGTGACGCTCGTGGCGCTCGGGGTCGTGCTCCTGGTCGTGGGCGCGAAGGCGATGGTCCACGGCGCCGTGACGCTGGCCCGGGCCCTGGGGATCGCGGAGCGGGTGATCGGCCTGACCCTCGTCGCCGTGGGCACGAGCCTGCCCGAGGTCGCCGCCACGATCGTGGCGGTGGTGCGGCGCGAGGGGGACATCGTCCTCGGCAACCTGGTGGGGTCGAACATCTTCAACCTGCTCTTCGTCCTCGCCGTCGCCACGCTGGTGACGCCGATCGAGGTGGATCCGTCGGGCGCCCGCGTCGACCTCGTCGTGATGGTGGGCGTCTCGCTCCTCGCGTGGCCCCTGCTGGCGGTTCGGGCGCGGGTCGGCCGGTGGGAGGGAGCGATCCTCGTGGCGGTCTACGTCGGCTACGTGACCTGGCTGTTCTCCTGATCCGGCGGGGGCGTGCCCACTGCCCGGCTCGGCGGGGCCGGCCTCAGGGCTCGAGGCCGAAGTGGCCGAGCCGCTGAACGAACCGGCGCCAGGCGTCCGCGGCCTGGGCCAGACGGCCCTCCAGGGCGAACGGCCGAAGCTCGGAGCAGGCGCGGGCCGCACCCTCCAGGTGCTCGAGGGTCTCGCGCAGCGACCGGTCGGCCGCCACCTCCGGAACCGGCAGGAAGCCCCTCCGATCGAGGCGCGCGAGCTCCCGGCGCAGGACGAGGCAGGGCTCTCCCAGGGCGGTCTCCGGAGTTCGGGCCAGCTCGCGGCCGAGGGTCCGCCAGCCGGCGAGCACGGCGGACGCACTCGGCCGGAAGCGTCCGAGCCAGACGCTCAGTGCCTCGACGATCTCGGGGTCCGGTCCCGTCCGGCGCACTTCGATGCCCCCCTCCGAGCGGGAGGTCTCCGTCGCGCGATCCGCGATCGGTCGGGGCTCGGGCGGGCGGCAGACGGCGGGCGGGGCGGCGGTGAGGGCCAGGGCCAGCACGATCATGGCGGGGAGGTGGGGTCGGGGTCGGGGTCGGGTGGGTCGCGGCATGGCTGGGCTCCGGAGGATGGGCGGGTCGGTGGGGCTCTACCTTCATGGACGCGGTGGGGCCCCGGAATCGCTCGCCAGACCCGCGGGAGCCGTCGGCGCGCGCCGCGGCGGACTCAGTCGTCGGCGGGGTAGAGGGGCACCGCCGCGAAACGGTCGACGTCGACGAGACCGCGGTCGGTGAGCTTGAGCGACGGGATGACCTCGAGGCCGAGGAAGCTCAGGGCCATGAAGGGGTCGTGGAGCGGGCTGCCGAGCTCGCGGGCAGCGGTCCGGAGACAGTCGAGGGTCGCCCGGACCTCCTCCACGGGCCGGTCGGACATGAGGCCGCCGACGGGCAGCGGGAGCCGCTCGACGATTCTCTCGCCGTCGACGACGACCAGCCCCCCTTCGGTCTCGGCGACGGCCCTCACGGCGCGGGCCAGCGAGGTCTCGTCGGCGGCGACCGCGATGACGTTGTGGTGGTCGTGCGCGACGCTACCGGCGATCGCCCCGCGCCGCAGCCCGAAGCCCTGGACGAACCCGCGGCCGACGCCGCCGTCACGACCGTGGCGCTCCACGACGGCGAGGGCCAGGAGGTCGCGCGCCGGGTCGGCCTGCGCCCAGCCGTCGCGGATCGGCGGCACGGCGCGGAGCGATCGGGTCTGGAGCTGGTCCGGGACGAGGCCGATCACCCGCGCCGGGCCTGCGCCGGCGCGGACGCGAAGCGCGTCCGGCCCCAGCGACCCGAGCGGCCCGAGCTTCACGGTGTCGCGCAGGCCGGCGGGAACGGCGGCGCCCTGGTCGGGGAAGCCGGCGGCCACGAATCGCTCCCGGCCCCGCGCGGCGACCCGGCGACCCGCGATCCACACCTCCTCCGCCTCCGGTCGCTCCAGGTCGGAGAAGACGACGAGGTCCGCGCGGCGGCCCGGGGTGAGGGCCCCCCGGTCGTCGAGACCGTAGTGCCGGGCCGCGTTCCAACTCGCGAGCCGCAGCGCGACGAGGGGTTCGACGCCCGCCGCGATGGCCCGCCGCACCATGGCGTCCACCGAGCCCTCGTCGAGGAGGTCGGCCGGCGTCCGGTCGTCCGTGCAGAAGCAGATCCGGTCCTGGGTCATCCGGCCGACGAGGGGCAGGAGCGCTTCTAGGTTGTGGGCGTTGGTGGCTTCGCGCACGAGCACGAGGAGGCCCCGGGAGAGCTTCTCCAGGGCCTCCTCGGCGGTGGTGCACTCGTGGTCCGACGAGATTCCGGAGGCCGCGTAGGCGTCGAGCGACCGGCCCTCGAGACCGGGGCCGTGGCCGTCGAGAGGGCGTCCGGCGAAGACCTCCAGCTTGTCGAGGAGGTCGGGATCGCCCGCGACGACGCCGGGGTAGTTCATCACCTCGGCCAGCCCCAGGACCCGGGGGTCGGCCAGGAGGGTCGCGAGATCGGCCGCCTCCAGACGGGCCCCGGCCGTCGCGAGGGAGGTGGCCGGGACGCAGGACGGGGCGTTGACGAAGAGCTCGAGGGGGACGGTCGAGGCGTCGTCCAACATGAAGCCGATCCCCTCCAGGCCACACACGTTGGCGATCTCGTGGGGGTCGGTGACGACCGTCGTGACGCCGTGCGGCACGACGGCGTGCGCGAACTGGTGGGGCGTCACCAGGGCGCTCTCGACATGCACATGGGCGTCGATCCAGCCCGGCGCCACGAAGCGTCCTCCCAGGTCCATCGTCGTTGCGGCGTCGCGCGGGCCCCAGCCCGCGATCCGCTCACCGACGACGGCGAGAGGCTGCTCGACGATCCGGCCACCCAGGAGGTCCACGATCCGGCAGCCCTCGATCAGGAGGTCGGCCGGCTCGTCGCCGCGGGCGACGGCCAGGAGGCGCTCGAGCTCACTCCGGTCCACGATCGCCTTCGTCGGCCCGGGTGCTGCGCGCGCCGACCCGCGTGGCCGCCTCGGCCGCCGCCAGGCTCGGCGGCGAGTTGTCGAGCGCGACGAGGATGCGGCGGACGCGGGAGGCCGTCAAGCTCCCTCCCCCGGGTCCCTCCCCGCGCCGGTCGCGGCACCGGCTCCGTCCGACTCCCGCTTGCGGGCGCGGTGCCGTTGGCGCGCCGCCGCGAACCCGTCGAGACGCTTCTGGACCCGGGCGTTGACGCTGCCGGCGGGCCAGTTCCCGTCGCTGTCGGCGACGCCGGCCGGGGTGCCCGTGAGGAGGGCGATCCCCTCGTCCACGTGGCGTACCGCCCAGAGGTGGAATCGGCCGTCGGCCACGGCCTCGACGACGCGGCGGTGGAGCATGAGGTGCTCCACGTTGGTCTCGGGGATCAGGACCCCCTGCTCCCCGGTGAGGCCGCGGGCGTCACACGCGTCGAAGAAGCCCTCCACCTTCTCGTTGACGCCGCCGATGGGCTGGACCTCCCCGTGCTGGTTCACCGAGCCGGTGACCGCGATGCCCTGCTTCAGGGGCAGGCCGGCGAGGGCCGAGAGCAGGGCATAGAGCTCGGTGGAGGAGGCGCTGTCGCCGTCGATGCCGCCATAGGACTGCTCGAACACCAGCGTGGCGTGAAGCGACAGCGGGTGCTCGAGGGCGAAACGGGCGCCGAGGAAGCCGGCGAGGATCAGGACGCCCTTGGAGTGCAGGGGCCCGGAGAGGTCGACCTCCCGCTCGATGTCGACCACCTTGCCGGAGCCCAGCCGGACGCGGGCGGTGATCCGTGACGGCCGGCCGAACGAGTGCTCCCCGAGCTGGATCACGGAGAGCCCGTTCACCTGGCCGACGCGGGAGCCCTCGGTATCGAGCAGGATGGTGCCCCGCTCGATCGACTCCAGGGTCCGCTCGTAGAGTCGGTCGGACCGGTAGGCGCGGGCGTCCACCGCGGCCTCGAAGTCGGCGCGTGTCACTTGGTCCCGGCCCGCCTGGCCCGCCTTCCAACTGGCCTCCCGCATGAAGTCACGCAGGTGGCCCATGGAGAGGGAGAGGCGACGCCCGTCGCTGGAGATGCGGGCCGCTTGCTCCACGGTGGCGGCGACGGCGCCACGGTCGAAGGGCCGGAGCTCGCTCTCCCGGACCAGACGCGCCACGAGCCGCGCGTAGAGATCCTCGTTCTCCTCGTCCCGGCCCAGGGCGTCGTCGAAGTCGGCGTTGACCTTGAAGAGCTCGCGGAAGTCGGGGTCGTGGAGAGACAGGAGATAGTAGAGCCGGTGGTCGCCCAGGAGCACCACCTTGGTCTCCAGGGGCATGGGCTCCGGTTCGAGCGAATAGGTGCTGACGGCGCCGTAGGCCTGCCCCAGGGACTCGATCCTCACCAGGCCGGATTGGAGCGTTCGCTTCAGGGCCTGCCAGGAGAACGGTTGGGCGAGGAGTCGGTCGGCGTCGAGGATCAGGTAGCCGCCGTTCGCCCGGTGCAGCGCCCCCGGTCGGATCAGTCCGAAATCGGTGACCAACGCTCCCATGCGCGGGATGTAATCGACTCGCCCCAGCAGGTTGGTGTAGGTCGGGTTGTCCTCGTAGACCACGGGAGCGGCGTCGTCCTCCGAGTGGTCCACCAGGACGTTCACGCCGTAGCGCCGGGTCAGGGCGGGCTCGAGCGACCCGTTCGCGGCCGCCTCGCCCTGCTCCTGCTCGCGCTGGCTCGTCGAGGAGATGAAGGAGCGCGCGTTCTCGATGACGTCCCTCTGGACCTCCTCCAGGAAGTCCATCACCTGGGGAAGGTCGCGCCAGGCCTCCTCGAGCTCCTCGACGAGCGGGCGGACGGTGACGAGGCTGACCTGCCGGTTGAGCTCGCGGAGCTTCTTGCGCCGTTCGCGCTGCAGGCGGGGGAGCTTGCGGAAGAGTGCCTTCAGCTCCTCCTGGAGCGACTCGATCTGCTGGCCGAGATGCTCCCGCTCCTTCTCCTCGAGCTCTTCGAGATCGGCTGGCGCCAGCACCTCGCCGTCCTTCATCGGGGCGAAGGCGATTCCCATGGGGGTTCGCAACAGCGCGAGGTCCTTCTTGCCGGCCTTCTCGTTGAGCTCCGCGACCGCCTCCTCCTGGAGCTCGCCCACCTCCTGGTCGATGAGCTGGCGCCGCGTCTGGTACTCGTCGCTCTCGAAGGTCGCCGCCAGCGCGCTCGCCACGGAGTCGACGAACTCCAGCATCCCCCGGCGCAGCGTGTGGCCACGGCCCGCGGGGACCTCGATGAGGCGGGGCTTCTCGACCTCGGAGAAGTTGTTGACGTAGCACCAGTCGGAGGGGGCGGGCAGCAGGGCCGCCCGTTCCCGGAGGATCTGGCCTACGAGGGAGTGCTTGCCCAGCCCCTGGGGGCCGGCCGCGTAGAGGTTGAAGCCCTCTCCGCGGACCCCGACTCCGAAGTCCACCGCGGCGAGCGCCCGGGGTTGTCCCAGGACGCCCTCGAAGGGCGGCGCGTCGTCCGTCGTCTCGAAGGACCACCCCTCGGTCGAGCAGGTTCTCCTCAGCTCCTGTGCGTCGAGCTCGCGTGCTCCGTCCACGGGTCACCCCCTCGGTGCGATTATCGCAGAGGGTGGAGCCCCGGTCGCCGCCCGAACGGGGGGTGTCGAGGGGTTCGCGGCGGCGGGCTACCTCACAAGCCTCTCGTCGTCTCGGCGACCAGGTGGTCGACGACCTTCTCCAGCGATCCGGTCTCGCGGAAGACCCGGAGCTGGCGGTCGGCGCTGGTGCCCTCGCGCAGGATGGTGTGCACGTGCTCCACCTCCCGGCGGCTCCCCAGGCCGTCGACGACGTCGTCGACGAACTCCAGGATCTCCTCGGCGAGACGGCGCATCGGCACCTCCGTCTGCGTGCCGAAGTCGATGAGGCTGCCGTCGATCCCCCAGCGCACCGCTCGCCACTTGTTCTCGGTGACGAGGTGGTGGCGGTAGCGGCGCCAGGACAGGTTGCCGCGCCGCAGCTTGATCAGCTTCGCCACGATGGCCTGGATCAGAGCCGCCAGGCAGATGGCCTCGTCGACCGTGGTGCAGATGTCGCACACCCGGAACTCGAGCGTCGGGAAGGTCGGGTGCGGCCGCATGTCCCACCAGATCTTGGTCGGCTCGTCGATGCAGCCGGTCTTCATCAGCGTGTCGAGGAACCGCTGGTACTCGCTCCAGGAGCCGAAGCTCGGGGGGGATCCGGTGCGGGGCAGGCTCTCGAAGACGATCGAGCGGTACGACTTGAGCCCCGTCTCCCGGCCGTGCCAGAAGGGCGAGGAGGTGGAGAGGGCGAGCAGGTGGGGGAGGAAGTAGCGGGCCTGGTCCATCACGTCCACCCGCAGGTCCGGGTCCTCGATCCCGACGTGGACGTGCATGCCGAAGATCAGCATCCGACGCGCCACCTCGGCCATCGCCTCGACGTGCTTGGTGTACCGAGCCGTCTCGGTGATCCGCTGGTCCATCCATTTCGAGAACGGATGGGTGCTGGCGGCACAGATCGCCAGGCCCTTGCCCACCGCCACCTCCGACACCTCCCGCCGCAGTCGCACCAGCTCCGAGCGGGCCTCGTGGACGTCGGCGCAGATCCGGCTCCCGACCTCCACCTGCGACTGGAGGAACTCGGGCTTGATGTCGCCCCGGCGGTGAACCTCCGCGTGGTCGATGAACTCCTGGACGTAGGAGGTCAGATCCCGGCTTTCGGGATCGACGATCTGGTACTCCTCCTCCAGTCCCAGGGTGTAGATCGGTTGCGCCATGGGCTCGGCCTCCAGGAGTTCAGGGGCGGTCGGGTTGCGGCGAGTCTAGCAGCCCCGGGGTGGACGTCAGGCGCAGGCTGGAGCGCGCGATCTTCCTCGGGTGGAGCGGGATGGCCTTCAGCTCCTCGCCGGCTCCAGCGAGCGGCTGGCCTCCTGGACCTGGCTCTCGAGGTGGGCGAGGTTGGGGAGGGGGAGCTCCGTGAGGTGGTTGTCGAGGTAGAGCACCAGGAGGGATCGGTGCCCACCGCCCGCCAGGGGGATCGCGGCGCCGGGACCGTGCGATCCCGGGCCCAGGGCCTCGAGGATCACCCGGTCCCAGCGGGTCTCGGGCATGTCGCGTCGGTGCCGTCTGCCGCGGCGGGTGGTCTCCTCCAGGATCGAGGGGACCGCCAGCGGGATCCGCAGCTCGGGGAGCTTCCCCTCCGCGCCCTCTGCCGTCGAGCCGTCGATTCCGAAGTGGCCGATGGCGCTGAAGCCGTCGGTGCGGGTCGCGAACAGGAGGCCGCGGTCGGCCTGGCGTCGGGCGTGTCCCAGGATCCGGACGGTGACCTCGCTCGTGACCAGTGGCAGCGCGAGCTCCGCGATGATCGACCGCAGGCTGGTCTCCGACAGCTCGGCCCGCGGCTTCCACGGAGGGGCCTCCGACGGCCCGAAGCTCTCCGTCCACTCGTCCTCGCGGCAGGTGACTCGCAGAAGGACCTCGTCCGTGGGGAAACCGCCCTCGAAGCCGAGCTGGCCCGCGTCGACCTCGACCTCGCCATGATCGGCCAGCCGGAGCGGAGTGAACGAGAACGACCCGTCGGTCCACAGCATCAGCTCGGCCACGACCTGCTCCAGCTGGTCCTCGATCAGGGCCGCCAGCCGCTTCGCGTCCAGGAGCCCCATCTCGACCAGGGCGTTTCCCAGGTGGCCGTCGGGGTCCCGCCGGTGTCGGGTCAGGGCCCGCTCGAGGTCCTGCGGGGTGACCAGCCCCCGCGTGACGAGCTGGTGGCCGAGACTCTCCTTCGCGGATCCGCTGGCCGCGTACAGGAGACGGCCCGTCCTCATCACCACGACCGCCTTGTCGTCCCCTCGCCGGAGGTCGATCCGGCCGGTCCGACGACTCAGAGCGACGAACTGGAGCAGGTCGCCGAGGGGAAAGTCCGTGAGGCTGCCTGCGAGAGTCGCTGGGCTCATACGGGTTCTCCGTCCTCCTCCCCGGCATTCTAGCCCCCGCCGCCCCAAGGTGGGCCCGCGGGGCCTTCAACCGTCGCCGACCCGTGTCCGGCCTCCTCGGTTTACGCTCCTTTTACGCTATACTGTCGCGGTGGCCGGGAGAGCGCATCGGAAGGCGGCGGGTCGGAAGCCGGCGGGTCGGGGCACGACGGTCGATCCGGCCAACCGTTTCACCCGCCTCTCGGTGGAGAGCGAGGAGCCGCCGCCCGATCGGGTGCCGACACTCTTCCTCGCGGACGACTCGCGCAGCATCGTCCCGGCGTGCTCGTGTCGCCCGTGATCCCCGGTCTGACCGACCACGAGCTGCCGGCGATCCTCGAGGCCGCGGCCGGAGCCGGGGCGGGATGGGCCGGGGAGGTCGAGCTGGCCGTCCGGGGCGGGCCGACGGAACGACTCTTCGGGGCTGACGGCGGGACGCCGCCGTGGGAGGAAGGTTGAAACAAATGCGGCGGGGCGCGCGTCGTTGAGGGGGAAGACAGAGAGCCCACCCCCTCCAAGGAGGTTTGAGATGAGCTTCGACATCAAGAAGAGCGCGCCCCTGATGCTGGTGGCGGTCCTCGCGATCGGCTCCGCCGCGACCGCGGCCGACCTGTGGCTCCATGTCCGGGTCGAGGAGGACGGCGGCGAGAGCACGGTGAGGGTCAACCTGCCCATGAGCATGATCGAGAAGGCGATGCCGCTCATCGGGCGCCACGCCGGCCACCACGAAGGCACGATCGTCCTCGACGACCTCGACGTCGAGCTGGACGACCTGCGGCTGGTCTGGAACGAGCTGATGGCGGGCCCCGACATGGTCTACGTCCGGGTCGACGACCACGACGAGAAGGTGCGGGTCGCCAAGGAGGACGGGTTCCTCCTGGTGGACGTCGAGGAGCGGCGCGCCGGCGGCGACACCGTCCGCGCGCGGGTCCCCCTCGGCCTCGTGGAGGTGGTGCTCGCGAGTCCGGATGGCGAGGTGGACATCCAGCTGGTGTTCGACCATCTGCGACAGATGGGCGGCGGCGACCTCGTGACGGTCCGGGGCGACGACGAGTTCGTCCGCGTCTGGGTCGACGACGTCGCCGAGGCGGAGTGAGGAGAACGCCATGACACGCAGACCGAGTTTCGGCGTCCTGCTGCTCGCCTCGTTCCTGGTCCTCTTCGTGGGCTCGGGCCTGATGCTGGCCGCGACGGTCGCGGTCACCGGCGTCGCCCGCGTGCAGATCGAGGATCGCGCGGAGGGCTTCTCCCTCGACATCCCCGTGCCGGCCCTCCTGATCGAAGGCGGGGCGTTGGTGGCGTCGTTCGCCCTGCCCGACGACGAGCTCGCTCGGCTGCGGGTCGAGCTGGGAGACGTCGAGCCCATCGTCTCGAGCATGCTCGACGAGCTGGTGGCCCTCGACGACGTCGTCCTCGTGGAGGTCAACGACGGGAGCGACTGGGTGCGGGTGGAGAAGCGCGGAGGGGCCCTGGTCATCGACGTGGAGGAGCCCGACACCAGCGTCCATCTCTCCGTTCCGCTGGGCTCCGTGCGGCGCAGCGCGGGTTGGCTCTTCGGCTGAGCCGAGCTGCCAGCGCTCCGCCCTTCCTGTATTCTCCCGGCCTTCGCTGCCCACTGGACCGCTGCCCGGGAGGGAACCGAGATGCCCCGCTACTGGTTGATGAAGAGCGAGCCGGATGTCTACTCCTTCGACGACCTGATGGCCGAGCCCAGGGGCTCGGAGCCCTGGGACGGCGTGCGCAACTACCGCGCGCGCAACTACATGCGCGAGATGAAGGTCGGCGATCGCGTCCTCTTCTACCACTCGAGCTGCCAGCCGCCCCACGTGGCCGGGATCGCCGAGGTCTGCCGGGAGGCGTATCCGGACTTCACGGCCTGGGATCCCGAGTCGAGGTACCACGACGAGCGCTCCACCCCCGACAAGCCGGTCTGGGAGATGGTCGACGTCAAGGCGGTGGAGAAGCTGCCGGCGATCGTCCCGCTCCAGGACCTGAAGGACAATCCGGCGCTGGCGGAGATGAAGGTGGTCCAGCGCGGCCAGCGTCTGAGCATCATGCCGGTCACCGAGGAGGAGTTCCGCGAGGTCCGGGCGATGGCCCGGGCCGCCGCCGAGGAGTGATGCGAGCCCCCGGGGCCCCCCGTCGCCCGAAAGGGGGGTTCATGCCCTCGTCAGGAGGGGTTGGCTACCGTCCGGTCGGACGGGTCCCTCGCCCGATCGCGGAGTCTTTCCGGTGCCGGGCACGGTGCACGGGACAGGCAAGGGCCACGGGACACCCGGTTCCCACCATCGCCATGAGGAGTCTCCCCCGACCGATGTCGTCTCCGCACCGCACCTCGATCGTCCCCCTCCTCGCCCTGGTCCTCGCGCTGGCGCCGGGCTCCCCCGGCTTGGCGGCGGCTCCGCCGAGGGCAAGCGGCGTCGCACCGGAGGTGGGCCGCGCCCTGCGCTCGGATCTGTCGCCGCCGCTGCGCGACCTCGCCCGTTGCACCGTCCCTCCGGGCGCCGCCGGAGCCATGGACCGTCAGGGGCCGAGGCACGGCGGGCCCGACCTGGAGCGCCGGTCGCGGCGGCCGCCGGAGTGGCCCCGCTCGGTACAGCGTGCGGAGCGGCCGTTCCCCGGCCTGGCGATGACGCCGCCGCCGATCGCCGTGTGGCAGGGGACGACGGCGGACGACGACGCCGACCTCCTGGGCTCCCGGGTCGTGCCGCCCGACACCGAGGGCGACGTCGGGCTCGATCACTACTGCCAGTGGACGAACCAGGTGTTGGAGTGCTTCGACAAGGAGACCGGGGTCTCCACCCTGGGACCGTTGCCCGGTAACACCCCCTGGGTCGGGTTCGGCGGGATCTGCGAGACGAACAACGACGGCGACCCGATCGTCCTGTTCGACCACCTCGCCGACCGCTGGCTGCTCTCCCAGTTCGCCGTCGGTGCCGACGGTCACCAGTGCGTCGCGATCTCCCAGACCTCCGATCCCGCGGGTCCCTACTTCCGCTGGGACTTCCTCGTGAGCACCGGGGCCGTCAACGACTACCCGAAGTTCGGCGTCTGGCCGGACGGCTACTACCTGACGATCAACGAGGTGGGGTTCAACGAGGCCCAGGCCCTGGTCTTCGAGCGCGAGCGGATGCTCACCGGCGAGCCCGATCCCCGCTTCGCCAAGTTCCGGGTCGAGGGCCAGGGTGGCGAGTTCTACTTCAGCCTGCAGCCCTCCCATCTCGAGGGGCCGCCGCCGCCGCCCGGCACCTGCAACACGTTCGTCATGGCCTTCGACACCGAGACCTGGGGTGTCGACGGGGAGCCGGACGGCTACCGCCTGTGGGACTTCTGCGTCGACTGGGCGGGCGACTCGTGGAGCTTCGACCGGCTGCCCGACATCGAGTCCAGCGTGGAGTTCGACGCCAGCCTGTGCAACTTCTTCGTGTGCATACCGCAGCCGGACGGCGGCGAGCTGCTCTCGACGTTCTCCTCCTTCACGATGTACCGGGCCCAGTACCGCTTCTTCGATCCGCGTCAGTCGACGATCGAGGCGACGGTGCCCGGTGCGGCGAGCTGGGGACGGATGGTGGTGAATCACACGGTCGACGCCGGCGGGGATCGGGCGGGGGTTCGCTGGGCGGAGCTGAGGCGCGGCCGCCACGGCTGGTTCCTCCACCAGGACGGCACCTACGCCCCCGGGGACGGCCTCCATCGGTGGATGGGATCGATCGCCATGGACGCCGTGGGCAACCTCGCCCTGGGCTACTCGGTCTCGAGCGCCGCGGTCTTCCCGTCGATCCGCTACACCTCGCGCCGGCCGGGCGACCCGCGCGGCACGATGGCGGGTGGAGAGGTCGAGCTCCAGGCCGGCACCGGAGCGCAGGTGGACTCGTCGAGCCGCTGGGGCGACTACTCGACGATGAGCATCGACCCCGTCGACGGCTGCACGTTCTTCTTCACCAGCGAGTACTACGAGGAGACGGGCAGCTTCGACTGGGCCACCGCGATCGGCAAGTTCCGGTTCGACGACTGCGTGAACGAGCCGGCGCCGGCGCGGACGCGACGACCGGGCGCACGGCGACCCTGAGTCCCGGGCGGCCCTGCGATCCGTTCGTCAGGGCTGCCGCAGGAGGGAGCTCGTCACGACGTTGGACTTGGCGGAGCGGCTGCCGTCCTCGGCGCGCAGAACCACGACCTGCGAGCTCATCTCCTCGCCGCTCGCCGGGTCCGGCACGGGGATCGTGAGGACGGCGGTGCCGTCCGCGTCCGCCAGCGCGCTGCCCAGGGGCACGGGCTCCACCACGTCCATGCACAGGTGACTCCCGAGCCACGGCGGGCACGGCCCCTCGCCCTCGCCCCGGATCCCGCCGTAGAACATCGCCCGCTCCCCGGGCTGCAGGCCGACCACGGTGAGATCGACGAGCTGACCGCGAACGAGGGGGCCATGGGAGTAGGGGAGCCGGCCGGCGATCTCGAGGCGCTGGTCGGCGGCGACGTCCTCGAGCACGGTGACGAAGCCGTCCGCCCAGTCGACTCGGACCTCGTCCAGCGTCGTCGCGGACCCCAGGCCGAAGTGGAGCACCAGCTCGCTGCCGCCCAGGTAGTTGGCGTTGCCCGTGAGCTGGGCGACCTGGGTCGTGCCGTCGCTCGCCCGCACCCGCACCTGGGTGCCCCGGCCGTTCGGTGCGATGCGGGGGTTGGCGCCGCGGTTCAGACGGATCTGAAGCCAGTGCGCGTCCTCTCCCGCGAGGTCGTTGCGGAACAGCCGCAGCTCCTCGCCGCAGGAGATCACGAAGACGTCCATGTCTCCGTCCCGGTCGTAGTCGACCACGCCGGTGCTGCGGCCCTGCCCGCGATGATCGAGGCCGAGCTCCAGGGCCATCTCCGTGTAGGTCCGTCCGCCGCCGTCGTTGTGGAACAGGTACGAGGGCTCGTCGACGAACCACTCGCCGGTGATGATGTCCGGCCCCTGGAAGCCCCCGGTGTGGAACAGGTCGACCCAGGTGTCGTGGTCGAAGTCCACGGCCACAGCCCCCCAGCCCCAACCTCCGTCGTAGAAGCCGGCCGACTCGGGAAGCCGCTCGAGGGTGTGGTCGCCGTGGTTGAGCCACAGGCGGTTGCCGGGTGGGCCGAAGTAGTGGTAGGCGGGGTAGATCGAAGTGACGAACCAGTCCTGGTGACCGTCCCGGTCGAAGTCGGCCACCGCGGTCCCCATCCCGTTCGTCACGGCGTCGGCGCCCGAGAAGAGGCCGCGGGTGAACGTCCCGTCGCGGTTGTTGGTGAAGTAGCGGCTGGAGCCGAAGTCGCCGGCGACCAGGAGCTCGGGGTAGCGATCGCCGTCCATGTCGGCGAACGCGGCGGAGAAGCCGCGAACCGCGTCGTCGAAGACACCGCTCGACTCGGTCAAGTCGACGAAAGTGCCGTCGCCCTCGTTGCGGAAGAGCCGCGTGCCGAGCCACTCGGTGCCCGGGCGATCCCACCAGCCTCCGATCCAGAGGTCGAGATCACCATCCAGGTCGTAGTCACCGAAAACGGGGCTGTAGCCGTCGGGGACCGCCCGATTGGAGAAAGCGACGCCGGCCTCGGCGGCGACCTCCGTGAACCGGCCCCCGTCGTTGCGGTAGAGCTTGTGAGCCCCGGTCATCGGACGCCCCGGGAGGTCGCCGAAGCTCGTGACCATCAGGTCGACGTCGCCGTCCCCGTCGTAGTCACCCGCTGCGGCTCCTGAGCCCCGGTGGACCGCGGTCAGACCCCAGGCGGCCCCCTCCTCCACGAACACGCCCCCGTGGTTGATGAACAGCCGGTCGGGGCCCGCGCCTCCGTTGATGGCGAACAGGTCGGCCCAGCCGTCGCCGTTGAAGTCTCCCGCGGTGCCGCCACCGAGCATGTTGTTCCCCGGAGTGTCCTCGAGGTCGGCGTGGGTGAACACGAGGCCCGCCTGCTGGGTCACGTCGGTGAAGCCAAGGGTGCCGGCGTGGGCAGGAGCGACTTCGGCAGCGCCTGCCGCCACCAGGAGCCAGATGCAACTCATCCGTGAACGAGCCGGACCAGCGGACTCGCAACGGCCACTCAGTTTGCGCATAGCGGCCTCCTTACTTACACCAAAGGTTTGCGCATAGGATACGCGATCCCGCAGCAGCAACACAAGGCCTGAGGGACGGAATACCGCCCGTACGTGACCGGGATCGTCCGTCGGTCACCCGCTCGAGGGCCGTGAAGCTCGGCCGACCTGCGCTCGCCGGAGGAGCCGCCGGCGGGATCGCCTCGATGCAGCCCGGACGAAGGGCCGCGCGCAGAGGCGCCGACCCGGCCGACTCCGGGGACGAGTCGGGTTCAGGAGGTGCCGATCTACAGCCCCAGCGGGGCGAGAGTCGAAAATGTCTGTCTATTCACGCCAAGATCTCTTGACTCCGTTCGGCCGGCTCGCTAGAATCTGGATAGTCGTTCAAATCGCGCTGACTCGAGGAGTTCTGGAGGTGTGTCCGCCGAGGCTCCGAGAGCAGCACCCTTAGAGTTTGCTCCGATCCAAGACCGCGGGTGTGCCGGGGTTTCGAGCGGGGCGCAGAAGGAGGAAGAGATGAAGAAGATTCTTTTGGTAGCCATTGCTCTTGTCGTCGTCGCCAGCTTCGCGCCCGCCGCGAACGCGCAGCAGTGCCTGAAGTGGGATGCTTTCTGCGACGGCATGCAGGTCAACTCGGTCGTCGGCGGCAACATCGACGCCGAGTGGTACAGCTACGACTGCGCCGGCACCAACACGCCGATGACCGGCGGTAAGGTCGGCATCGACGCCCCGAATCTCTGTGGCGGCGGCAATGGCGCTGCGGCGATCGTCTGTGACTTCGATGACTGTGGCGCGCTTTTCGGCACGGGCTGGACCTTCACCATCGACTCGCTCGACGGCACCCTCGACATGAACCAGGGCTTCCCGCCGGTCGCTTGTTGGATTGACGAGCTGGCCTACACGAAGACCGCTGGTGTCTGCACCGGTGGCCCGCAGGGCGAGCGCCCGATGGTCTCGACCGTCAGCAACTGAGGTCATACGCTCCCCTGAGGAGCTGAAAAACGGCGGGGTTCAACTCCCGCCGTTTTCTTTTTTGAAGCTGATTCCGGAAGGCCACGGGCGCCTCCGTGGGGCACCGGCGGGTAGGGCATCGAGCCAGCGGACCGCTGCTAGACTCCGCCGCGTCCGGACCGGCAGCCTGCAGGTCCAGGGTGACGCCAGGTAGGGTCACCCCAGACAGCGTCACCCAGACAGCCGGGTCCCCCCAGACAGCAGGGTCCCCCCAGATCCTCGAAGTTGTTTCCGGCAGTGAGCTATAGACCCTAACGGAGGAAGTGCCCATGAACCGTCTCGCCACCTCGATCCTCGCGATGCTCGTCTTGCTCGGTGGCATCGCAGCAGCCCAGGAACCCGCTTCGGCGGAGCAGCTCGAGGACGCGGAAACCGCCAGCGACTCCCCCTTCGCGAGCGATCTCGAGCGGTCGAGCTACGCGGTGGGCTACAACATCGGCTCCTCGTTGCTCAGGAGCCACCTGGAGTTCGAGCTCGAGGGTCTCCTCGAGGGTCTGACCACCGCCGCCAAGGGCGAGGAGGGCCTGCTGAGCGTCAACGAGGTCGCGGTCCTGACCCAGAAGGCGCAGAACAACGCGCGCGAGCGCTACATGGCGGCCCGCCAGGCGTTGGTGGAGGCGAACCACGCCGCGGGCGAGGCCTTCATGGCGGAGGTCGTCGAGAGGGAGGGCGTCGTCGCGATGCCCAGCGGCTGGGCCTACGAGGTGATCGAAGAGGGGGACGGCCCGCAGCCCGGGATCGACGACTGGGTCCAGGTCCACTACCTCGGGACCCTGGTCGACGGCACGACCTTCGACTCGTCCCGGCTTCGCGGCGCGCCGGCGCTTCTCAGACCCAACACGATGATCCAGGCTTGGATCGAGGCTCTGCCGATGATGAGCGTCGGCTCGACGTGGAAGCTCTACGTTCCTTCCGATCTCGGCTACGGCGACAACGAGGGCGCCAGCAACATCCCTCCCGGGGCGACGCTCACCTACGAGATCGAGCTGCTCTCCGTCCTCTCCGAGGAGGAGGCTCAGAAGATCATCCAGGGGGTTGGCTGAGTCCTGGCTCGGTCGGCGGCGCGACGGCGTGGACTCGCGCGGCTTTCTCGGCGTCCTCTCGACGGGCGAAGGCGAGCCGACCCGAGCCCATCGGCGTGAGGCGGCTGGGGGCTTGAATCACCCAGGCCTCCCCAGCGGGCACCCAGCCCGCGCCGCCGGCGTCGCCGACCCATGCCGTCCACTCGTCTTCGCTCCGTTCGGCGAGCCAGGCGGCGAGGCAGCCGGGATCGTCGAAGCGGGCTTCGGCGCCCCCCGTCTGGCGCGCCACGGCGGCGTGCTGCGGATCGCTGACGGCCATTCCGCAGCGGGCGCAGACGTCGTAGCCCCAGTCCACGGGAGGTGGCCCGGTGGCGGTCGGTTCGTTCCCGGCGCACGAGAGGGCGACCAGGACGAGGGCAACGTGAGACCACCTCACAACGGCCCTCGTCGGCGCACCACGAGCACCGCGAGCGTCAGAGGGACCAGGCACCAGAGCAGGAGGCCCGCGGCGAGCGCCGGCACCAGCCACGGGCCGAGCGCCCGGTCGGCGAACTGGCCGCCCGGCCCCAAAACCTCGAGGCCGCCCCGCAGCAGGGCGAGGGAGCCGATCTTGAACTCCTCCAGTGGATTGAGGAGAGCGAGCGTCAGGAGTTGCCGGCCGTCCAGCCGCAGCACGAGGGAGGTGCCCATGAGGCCGAGGTCTCCGAGGAGGACCAGGACCAGCCAGGTCATCAGGGCCGCCCCGGAGGCCAGGGACGAGCCGGGAGACAGGGCTGAGAGGAGGAGGCCAAGGGAGACCGAGGCCGCCGCGACCAGGGCGGCGAGTCCGAGATAGCCGAGGAAGCCGGCGATGGTCGCCGCGCTCGCCTCTCCCGAGATCACCACGGCGGCGACGCCGAAGCCGACGAGGAGGGCGGTCACCAGGGCTCCGGCGGCTCCGAGGAACTTGGCGACGACCACCTCCCCGGCGCTCACCGGCTGGGCCATCAGGTAGAGCAGCGAGCCGCGCTCCCGCTCGCCGGCGATCGCCGTGGCGCCGAGGACGAGACCGGTGAGCGGCACGATCAGCATCACCAGGCTGACCAGGCTGGCCGCCGTGCGTCCCAGGCTGGCGAATCCGGTTCCGGCCGCGCCGGCGACGCTGATCCACGACATGGCCAGGGCGAGCACCGTGAAGGTGCCGGCGAAGGCCAGGAACCACCGGTTGCGCCAGGCGTCGCGGAGTTCCTTGGCCGTGAGGACCAGGAGGCTATGCACCTTCATCGGATCCTCCCGTCGAGGGCCGCGTCTCGGAGATCTCCAGCTCGAAGTCGACGACCGGGAGGCCGCCAGCGGAGAGGACCTCGAACGGGCGTGCCTTCTCGTGGGACGGGACGGTCACGACCCAGTGGCGCCCCACCTCGTTCGGCTCCCATCCCGCCTCCTTCAGGATGTGTCCGGCTGACTCGTGATGCTGCGCCGCGACCCGCAGCCAGAGCTGGGCTCGTCGGCCGTCGAGAAGGACCTCGCCCGGCCGTCCATCCTCCACCAGGCGGCCGTCCTCGAGGCGCAGGACCCGGCCGGCCAGCGCCAGGACCTCGCTGGGACGGTGCGAGGAGAAGAGCAGCGTCTTGCCCCGGTCGCGGAGCCGCCGGACGAGCTGGACGAGGTCGTCCCGCGAGCCCGCGTCGAGGTTGGCGGTCGGCTCGTCGAGGACGAGCAGGGGCGGGTCCGAGAGCAGGGCGAGAGCCAGGGCGAGCCGTTGGCGCAGGCCTCCGGACAGTTCGCCCACCCTCTGCCGCTCCCGGCCTCGGAGGCCGACCGAGGCGGTGACCTCCGAGATGCGCCCGCGGGGCACCCGGCGCAGGTCGGCGTGGAACCGCA
>CAJQNK010000177.1 GCA_905479655.1 uncultured bacterium
CCCCGGCACCGCCAGCGGCAGCAGCGCCAGCTCCTCCACGACCCGCGAGCCCGGGAACGGGTGGCGCACCAGACCGTAGGAGGCAGGCACCGCCAGGGCGAGGCCGACCGCCACCGAGACCGCCGCCAGGAGCAGCGAGAACGCCAGGGCCGAGCCGTAGAGGTCCACCACGTAGCGGAAGTACTTGAGCGACGCCCACCCCGCCTCCTCTCCCGGCACCCACTGCTCGCTCGCGAGCCCCAGTCGCGCCGCCGGAACGAACGCCCCCAGCACCACCACCAGCACCGGTAGCAGGACCACCGCGGCCAGCAGCGCGCACCAGGCCAGCCCCAGGCCGCGCGCCACGGACGCCGTCAGGCGACGCCGACGACGACCCTCAGCCATAGATCCAGTCCCCGTTCTTCGTCAGGGCCCGCAGCAGGCCGTTGGCCGCCAGCGTCACGGCGGCGAGCCCCAGACACAACGCGGAGGCGTAGCCGGTGTCCAGGAAGCCCGTGAACTCGGTGTAGATCTCCAGCGGCACGACGGTGAAGCGCCGCGCCAGGATCAGGGCGACGCCGAACGAGCCCATGGAGGCGGCGAAGGCCACGGCGAAGGTCGAGACCAGCGCCGGCCAGACCAGGGGCAGGTGGATGCGGACGAGGCGCTGCACCGCGCCGGCTCCCAGCGTGGCGGCCGCCCGGTCGAGCTCCGGGGGGAGCCGGCGCAGGGCCGCCTCCAGGGTCAGGACGGCGCGCGGCACCTCGAAGTAGACGTAGGCCGCCACCAGCCCGCCGAGCGTGTAGGCCGAGCCGGCCAGCAGCGGCTCGCCGGTGAGGAGGCGCAGCAGCGCGGGCACCAGCCCCAGCCGGCCCAGGACCAGGATGCCCAGGAAGCCGACGATCACGCCGGAGAAGGTCAGGGGCAGGGCCAGCACCGTGCGCAGCAAGCCCTGGAGACGAAAACGATGGCGCGCGAGCATCCACGCGGCGGGCAGACACAGCAGCACGGCGATCACCGACACCCCGGCGGAGATCACCAGGCTGTTGCGAAACGGCTCGACCCCCGGCCCGAGGAAGGCGCGGGCGAAGCTCCCGCCGACGCCGGCCCCGTGTTGCGCCACCGCGTCGGCGGGCGGAGCCACCGCCGCCGGCACCAGTCGGATCAGCGGCAGCACGAACGCCGCCAGGAGGAACGCTGCCAGCGGCGCCGTCAACAGAGCTCCGCGACCCGGCGCGGCTCGGTTCAACCGCCGCCCCCCCGTCGGATCCGCTCGAGCCAGGCGCGCTTCAGCGTGTCGGAGGCCCCGGCCATCTCGGCCAGGTCGAGGTGGACCACCCGCTCGTAGTCGGTGGCCGGCAGGAAGCGCTCCTCGATCTCGGCCGGCATGGCGCCGGGGATCACCGGCCGGAAGTAGGCCTGGGCGAACTCCGACTGCGCCGCCGGCGTGAGCAGCCAGTCCAGGTAGGCCTTCGCGGCCTCCGGGCGCGGCGCGCCCGCGGCCATCCCCATCACCAGCGGCATGGAGACCGTGCCCTCCCGCGGGATCACCACTTCCACCGGGCCGCCGTCCACCCAGCGCATCTTGTAGCCGTTGCCGTCCGCGTTGATCCAGATCGGGATCTCGCCCCGGAGCACGTCGTTGTACACCGACTCCCGGGGGTAGGAGTGGGCGTTGGCGTCGAGCTTCTCCAGGTAGGCGAGGCCCGGCTCGAAATCGGCGGCACTGCCGCCCATCAGCTCGTTGACCCCGAAGACGAAGGTGTAGGCCGTACCGCCCCAGGTGGGGTCGTCGTAGGCCACGAGCCCCTCGTAGCGCGGGTCCAGGAGGTCGTCCCAGCTCGTCGGCGCCGGCACGTCGCCCAGGGCGGCGGTGTTGACCACCAGGGCCACCGCGGCGGTGTGCACCGTCCACCACAGGCCGTCGGGGTCCTTCAGGGCGTCCGGGATCGAGTCCCAGCCCGCGGGCCGATAGGCCTGGTGCAGGCCGCGTCGCGCCGCCTCGAAGCCGATCGCCCCCGAGTAGTAGGCGCAGTCGGCCTGCGGGTGGTCCCGCTCCGCCTCGAGCGCGGCCATGGCGGCCGACGAGCCCTTCATGTCCGGCGGCACCCGCACGCCGGTCGTCCGCTCGTAGAGCGCGGTCACGCCGCCCCAGTTGGCGTAGTTGGGGATGCAGTCGTACTGCACGACCACGCCTTCCCCGGCCGGGGCCTCGGCGCTCGCGTCGGCCGCCGGCCGACTCTCCCCGCCGCCGCAGGCCGCGGCGATCACGGCGATCACGGCGATCACGGCGAGGGGCAGGATCCACGAGGTTCGGTCGAGTCTCATCTTCGTCTCTCCGGCTCGGTCGTCCCGGGGGAAGACGCGGTCGTCGCTCGCGGCTCCACGGGCCGCGCCGCGCTCAGGAGCACCACGACCGAGGGGGCCTCCACGCGGTAGGTGCCCTCCTCCACGTGCGGCCCCGGACCGTCCGCCAGGTCGTCGGGCGACGGCAGCGCGGTGTCCACCTTCCGGCGCCAGGGCTCGTCTCCCTCCCCGAGCGGCGGCAGCTCGAACTCCAGGGGCTCCCAGAACGCGTTGAGCATGGCGTGCAGGCGACCGCCGCCCTTGGCGGTGGGGCCGTCCAGCGAGCGCACGGTGAGGGCGAGGCTGCGCGACTTGTCGGAGAGGTCGGGGCGGTCCAGGCGCACGCCGTGCAGACGGATGTCGGCGTGCGCCAGCAGCTCGGCGAGCGACCAGTCGCGGCCGGCCCGGAAGAACGGCAGACGCCGGCGCAGCTCGATCATTCCGCGCACGAACCGGTGGACGTCCCCGTGGCGCTCCAGGAGCCGCCAGTCCATCCACGAGACCTCGTTGTCCTGGCAGTAGGCGTTGTTGTTGCCGCGCTGAGTGCGACGGATCTCGTCCCCCATGAGCAGCATCGGCGTGCCCATGGCGAGCACCGTCACGGCCAGCAGGTTCTTCACCTGGCGGTTGCGCAGGGCCTCGATCGCCGGGTCGTCGGTGGGCCCCTCCACGCCGTGGTTCGAGCTCAGGTTGTTGTCGGTGCCGTCGCGGTTCTCCTCGCCGTTCGCCAGGTTGTGCTTGTGGTCGTAGGAGACCAGGTCGTTGACGGTGAAGCCGTCGTGGCAGGTGACGAAGTTGACGCTCTGCTCCGGCTCCCGGGCCTCGTGGCCGAAGAGGTCCGGGCTCCCCAGGAGGCGCGAGGCGAGCTGCGGCACCATCCCCCGGTCGCTCTTGACGAAGGCCCTCACGTCGTCGCGGAAGCGGCCGTTCCACTCCTGCCAGCGGTCGCCGATGAAGCTGCCCACCTGGTAGAGGCCGCCGGCGTCCCATGCCTCCGCGATCAGCTTCGTGCCGGCCAGCACCGGGTTCGACTCGATCGCCCACAGCACCGGCGGGTTCTCCATCGGCCGCCCGGCCTCGTCCCGAGACAGGACGGAGGCGAGGTCGAAGCGGAAGCCGTCGACGTGCATGGCCTCCACCCACCAGGTCAGGCTGTCCTGGATCAGCCGGCGGACGACCGAGTGGTTGGCGTTGAGGGTGTTGCCGGTGCCGGAGAAGTTGCGGTAGTCGCCCCGCTCGTCGAGCAGGTAGTAGTCGCGGTCCTCGAAGCCGCGCAGCCACAGGGTCGGCCCCCGGTCGTTGCCCTCCCCGGTGTGGTTCACGACGACGTCCAGGATGACCTCGATCCCCGCCCGGTGGAGCTGTTTGACCATCTCGCGGAACTCGTCGAGGCTCGCCAGCGGGTCGCGCCGGGAGGCGTAGCCCGTGTGCGGCGCGAAGAACGAGAGCGGCGCGTAGCCCCAGTAGTCGCTCCGGCCGTCGGCCCCGGGCCGGTCGTCGAACTGGAACACGGGGAGGAGCTCGACCGCCGTGACGCCCAGGTCGCGCAGGTAGGGGATCTTCTCCACCAGTCCCGCCCAGGTGCCGGGCTGGGCCACGCCCGAGCTCGGGTGGCGGGTGAAGCCGCCGACGTGCATCTCGTAGATCACCGTCTCGGAGAAGGGCCGGTTCAGCGGTCGGTCCCCCTCCCAGTCGAAGGGCCGGCGGCGGTCGACGACGACGCTCTTGTGCGCCGTGCCCGGCTCGCCGGCGTCGCCCGGGACGGTCGGCCGCTCCGACCCGACCCCCAGAATCACCCCCTTGCCGTAGGGGTCCAGGAGGTAGCGACGCCGGTCGAAGCGCAGCCCGGCCTCCGGGCGCCACGGCCCGTCGACGTGGAAGGCGTAGGCTTGGCCCTCGCCGATGCCGGGCACGAAGATGTGCCAGTAGTGGAAGGTCCGGTTGGCCTCCGGGTCCAGCGGGATGACCTCGACGGGGGGCGCCTCGGGGGCGTCGAACAGGACCAGGTCGACGCCCGTCGCGCTGCGCGAGTAGACCGAGAAGTTGACCCCGCCGTCGAAGACGGTCGCCCCCAGGGGGTCGGGTCGACCCGGGCCGACGAAGCCGGCGCCCACGCGAAAGGCCGAGCGGCCGTCGCTCACTCGCTCTCGTCCCACTCGTTCCGTTGCACCACCGGCAGTTGCAGGGCGCGCTCGCGGTCCAGGTCCAGCGAGCCGACGTGCAGGGCCAGCGGCGCCTGCACCCACTTGTAGATCGAACGGGAGAAGAGTGTCGCGAAGCGCCGCGCCCAGGAGGCGAGACGCTCGGGCGTGTACTCCGGGAAGAGGTCCGGCAGCGCGCGGGCGACGTCGCCGGAGCTCATCTTGTCGGCGGCGTAGAGGTTGAGGCAGGCGTCGAGGACGGGGAACGGCATGAGCTCGTCCTCGGCCGTCTGATCCTCCGCCAGCTCGGGCCCGGGCTCGGTGTCCAGGGTGCGCCGCACGCCCTCCAGATCGAAGCGCCGGTCCAGGCGCTCCAGCAGGGCGACCACGACCGTCTTCGGCACGTTGGCGATCACCGACAGCCCGCCCTCGAGGTCGCCGCCGATCGTCGTGTAGCCCACGGCCTTCTCGCTCATGTCGCCCGTCTGCAGGAAGAGCGCGCCGGCGGTGTTGGCCCAGTTCCACATGCGCAGCGAGCGCAGTCGGGCCTGGACGTTCTGGGAGGTGATCCCGGTGGGCTCGCCCTGGCCGCCGAGCATCCTGCGCGTCGCCTCGAGCTCGCGCTCGTACGCGTCGTCCACCGGCACCTCGCGCAGCTCGATGCCCAGCTCGTCGCACAGGGCCCGGGCCGCCTCCCGCGTCGCGCCGCCCGAGAAGCGCGTCGACATGTAGAACGCCGTCACGGTGCGGCTCACGGCCTCGCTCAGCTCGTCGCCGGCGAGGTCGTCGTGGATCCGCTGGGCGGCGCGCCACGCCACCAACAGCGTGAGCATGGAGTCGCGCCCGCCGGAGACGGCCACCCCCAGGCTGCGGAAGGCGCCGGTCTTGACGAAGTAGTCCCGCACGCCGAGGGCCAGCACCTCGAACAGGTCGTCCAGGGCCTCGTCGCGGGGCGAGACGGTGCCCTCCCCGGGCGGCGGCAGGAAGAAGCTGCCGCCTTCGGGCCGGGGGAAGGGGAGATCCTCCCGGTTGCCCGTGTCGCCCGGGCAGGCCAGGCGCGCGACCTTCATCTCGCGGCGCTGGTAGATGTTCGAATCGAGACGCCAGGTGCTGTTCTCCTGACGCAGGGTGTGGGTCCGGTCCAGGTCCACCACCGCCGAGTCCCAGCCCTCCTCGAGACGCGGCGCGTCGAGCACCGGCCGCCCGTTCTGGAAGATGTAGCCACCGCCGTCGAAGACCAGGCCGTCCTGGGCGCCTACGGCGTTGCAGTTGACGAAGACGACCTGGTTGTCCGCCGAGCGGGTCGAGTACATCTCCCGGCGGGTGGAGACGATGCCCATGCGGTAGGGCGAGGCCGAGATGTTCACCACCACCTCGGCCCCCGAGTAGCAGCGCCGGCGAACCGGGCCGTCCGGGGTCCAGGCGTCCTCGCACACCTCCACGGCCACGGTGCCGAAGTCGAAGTCGAACAGGTAGTCGCCCAGAGGCACACCGTCGGCCTCGGCCGCCATGCCGGGGCCGCCGCGCGAGAAGGTGCGCTCCTCGTAGAACACGTGGTAGGTCGGCAGCTTCTCCTTGGGCACCATGCCCAGGATCCGGCCGCGGTGGACCACCGCCGCGCAGTTGAAGAGCTGGGCGCCGATGGCGACCGCCAACCCGACCACCCAGACCGTCGGCTGGCCCGCGGTCTGCTCCGCGAAGCGCTCCAGCTCCCGGCGCTGGGCCGCCACGTAGGAGCCCCACTGGATCAGGTCCTCGGGCGGGTAGCCGCCGATGCACTGCTCGGTGAAGCAGGCCAGGTTGACGCCCGCCTCGCCCATCTCCGTGGCCAGGGTGATCAGGCGGTCGGTGTTGGAGCGCACCGCTCCCACCGTGGGGTTGACGCTCGCGACGGCAATCCGAACCAGTCTCATGGGCTCCCTTTCCAGGGGCAAAAGCTACCACGTGGGGCGGGGCCGAGCCGGTCGCCAGACGATATGATGAACACGCGAGCTAGACTGGGAAGGATCCCCAGCGACAGCCCGCTCACGGGCGCCACATGCGCGGCAGGTGATCCGGCCGCGGCGCGGCAGCGCCGATCCGAGACGAGGACGGCGCCCGGGCAACGGAGAGAGAAGGAGGAGAGCCCCCGATGACGACCGTGCTGAGCGAACCGAGCCAGGACGCGCGCTACGCCGAGTTCCTGCAGGCGTACCCGCGGTACCGGGAGACGGGCCGCCTGGACGAGCTGCGTCGCGACGAGTTCTCCCGCCTGGACGAGCAGAGCCACGTCTACCTGGACTACACGGGCGGCGGCCTCTACGCCGATCGCCAGGTGCGCCAGCACAGCGAGCTGCTGCTGGGCACCGTCTTCGGCAACCCCCACTCGTCGAACCCGACATCGCTCGCCTCCACCGAGGGGGTCGAGCGCTGCCGCCGTCGCGTGCTGCGCTTCTTCAACGCCTCGGAGGACGAGTACGCCGCCATCTTCACGGCCAACGCGAGCCACGCCCTGAAGCTGGTGGGCGAGAGCTACCCGTTCGGGCCCGGCGACGAGTTCCTCCTGACCTTCGACAACCACAACTCGGTCAACGGCATCCGCGAGTTCGACCGCACGCGGGGCGCCCGCACCACCTACATCCCGGTGCTGCCGCCGAACATGCGGGTCGACGACTCCACCCTCGACCGCTACCTCGAGCTCGGCAGCTCCGAGGGCAACCACCTGTTCGCCTACCCCGCCCAGTCCAACTTCTCGGGCGTGCAGCACCCCCTGACGTGGATCGAGCGGGCGCAGAGCCGGGGCTGGGATGTCCTGCTGGACGCCGCCGCCTTCGTGCCCACCAACCGGCTCGACCTGTCGCTCTGGCGCCCCGACTACGTTGCGCTCTCGTTCTACAAGATGTTCGGCTACCCCACCGGCGTGGGCGCGCTCATCGCCCGCCACGAGGCGCTCGAGAAGCTGCACCGGCCGTGGTTCGCCGGCGGCACCATCACCGTCGCCTCGGTGCAGGCTGACAACCACTACATGGCGGCCGGCGCCGCCGCCTTCGAGGACGGCACCCTCGACTACACCAACATCCCGGCCGTCGACTTCGGGCTCCAGTTCCTGGAGGAGGTGGGGATCCAGACCATCCACGAGCGGGCGGAGTGCCTGGCCGGCTGGCTCATCGACCGCCTCGTCGAGATGCGCCACGCCGACGGCCGGCGCATGATCCTGCTCTACGGGCCCCAGGAGACCCGGGGGCGCGGCGGCACCGTGACACTCAACTTCGTGGACGCCCGCGGGAAGGTCATCGATCACGACGCCATCGAGGCCCGCGCCAACGAGACCGGCATCTCGCTGCGCACCGGCTGCTTCTGCAACCCGGGGGCCGGCGAGTCCGCCCTCGGCATCTCCCGCGACGAGATCGTCAGCTGCTTCCGGAAGACCCCGGAGAGCATGAGCTACGACGACTTCCGCAAGTGCATCGACGGCAAGTCGACCGGCGCCGTGCGCGTCTCCGTCGGCGTCGCCAGCAACTTCAACGACGTCCAGGCCTTCCTGGACTTCGCGGCCAGCTTCAAGGACCAGGAATTCTCCGGCGGCGGGGCGTGAGGCCCGGTCGCCAGAGGGGACAGAAGGGAGGGACAGCATGACCTACAGGAACTGGACGACCCTGACGATCGCGGCGCTCCTCGTGGGCGCGGCCATCGCTTCCATCGCCTCCGCACCCGCCACCGCCCAGGGGGACAGCAGCGACATCGCCCTCGCCGCCCGCGGCCGGGTGACCTACCGCGTCTACTGCACCAGCTGCCACGGCTCCCAGGGCCGCGGCGACGGCAAGCTGGCCGGCTTCCTCACCCCACCGCCCGCCGACCTGACCCAGCTCACGGCGCGCGCCGAGGGCGACGAGTTCCCCGCCGACATGGTCCTCGCCACCGTCGACGGCCGCACCCCCGTCAAGGGCCACGGCGGCGGCGACATGCCCGCCTGGGGCGACGTCTTCCAGGGCCTCGAGGAGGGCTCGGACCCGGAGAGCGGCGTCCAGCGCCGGATCCGGGAGCTGACAGAGTTCCTGAAGACCATCCAGGAGTAGGCGCCGAGGGCGAGGGCCCGCGGGGGACCGACCCGAACCCCGCGTCGCCCTGAGCAGAGGCCCAGAGGGCCGGAGTCGAAGGACCCCGTGCTCACCGGCTCCACCCAGGGCGACCGGTGAACGCCACCGCGCCGCCCCGCCCCACCGCACCCCACCCCACTCCGCCCCTTCCCCTCCCGCCGCCCCCGTGGGAACATGTTCCCCCCGTGGCCGAGCTTCGTCCCTATCCCTTCGCCGCCCTGGTGCGGCGCATGTTCAGGGAGCACGCGCTCCAGGGGTCGATCTTCGACCTGCCGGAGCGACGCTTCTTCCGCGGCGACCCGCAGCGGGACCTGGCCGTCGACTTCCACGGCCGCCGCGCCTCGAGCCCGCTCGGCCCCGCC
>CAJQNK010000178.1 GCA_905479655.1 uncultured bacterium
CGCCCGCACCGGCGACCGTCACCCGGGTGGTCAGCGGCTCGTAGAGGTTGCCGTTCCAGGTGCGTACGCCGACGGTGACCTCGACCTCCCCGGGCGCGACCCGGTTGGTTCCATTGCTGGACACCGCGACGGGGTCGCCACCCTCCCAGCGGGCCGTCCCCTGGACCGACATCGGCTCGCCGGCCGCGTTGGTGGCGACGATGTCGAGGGCGTGCCAGTCGCTCTCCAGGCTCGCCGCCGGAGGGATCTCCGAAGCGCTGCGGATCTCCTCGAGCCCGGCGACGATCTCGTCGGCCGACTGGGCATCGTGGTACGGGGTGCCGGCGGCATCCGAGATGCACTGCATCGCGGCGCGCTCCCGGTCCTGGAGGCCGAGACCGACGACGTGGACGCGGATGTCGACATCCTTGTCACGCCACTCCCGGACCAGCGCACACGGGTCGTCGTCGCAGGTCTCGATCCCGTCGGAGATCAGGATGATCTCGCCCGGGCGATCGCCGAAGTCGTCGAGGGCCGCTCGCAGGCTGCGGGCGATCGGGGTCTTCCCTCGCGGGTTGACCTGGTCGGCGAACGAGGCCATGCGCAGGAGCGCCTCGCTCGGCACCGAGAAGGGAACCACCAGCTCGCTGTCCGAGCAGTCGCCCTTGCGCCGGTGTCCATAGACGCGGAAGGCCAGCTCGCGCCCCGCGTACTCCTCGGCGCGAAAGCGCTGCACCACCTCCCGCGCCGCGGTGATCTTGTGGGTGCCGTCGGCGAGCTGTCCCCACATCGAGCCCGAGCCGTCCAGGATGACGTAGACGCCCGGTGGCTCGTCATCGGCGACAAGCGGCAGGGAGCAGGCGAGCAGGAGGAGCAGGACGAGCGCTGACGGTCTGTTCATCGGGTCTCCGAGGTCGGGACCGGGCGCCGATCACGGTGGGGCAACCGGCGCCGACGGAAGGTTAGAACATCGTTCTGGCGAGACGAGGCGATTCTACCGGGTCGATGGCGGGCCCGGGGATGGCTTCCCGCGCCGAAAGAAAAAGCCCCCCGGCCCCATCCTCCGGGCCGGGGGGCTCGAGCCTGTCACGCGGAGCGGGTCAGGGAACGCTGACGCCGTTGCTCGAGGCGCAGTTGAGGTAGTCGACCGAGGCGTAGCTCACACCGCAGGTGTTGACGGTGAAGGTGATGGTGCCGCTGCCGTCGGCGAGGCCGGTCTGATCCAGGCTGGCTCCCGTGACGTTGACGGGCATCCCCACGCAACCGGAGCCCGGCAGAACGGCCGAGCCGGCGCTGCCGCGCGCCAGGGCCACGGGTCCGTTGGGCGCGTTGCCCGTGGAGGTGAGGGTACCGCCCGGGCAGCCACCGGAGAGGCTCAGGCCCGGCGCCGTCGCCGCTGGCGTCGCCGTCGTGCAGGCGCTCGCCGGACCCATGCAGGTGCCGCTGGGACCGACCGGGACGACCGTGTAGTAGTAGTCGAAGTTGTTGAGCAGCTCCGTGTCGACCAGGCTGAGGTTGCTCGTCTGGCCCGCGAAGTTCTTGCCCATGTCGCAGCCGGTCACGCCCTCGGCGCGGTACACGTTGTAGTTGCTGGCCCCGGGGACGGCGTCCCAGCTCAGGGTCATCTGCCGGTCTCCCGGCGTGGTGGTGACCACCGGCGCGCTGGTCGGCTGTCCCACGCAACCCGAGTCCTGCACCGCCGGCGTGTTGCAGGCGATGCCGTGGCGGTCGAAGGCGCTGGCGATGGCCGTCATGTGCGGCGTGCCATCGTTGATGTTGCCGTTGTCGTCGTCCGCGGCCAGGAAGTTGAGGTAGCCGCCATCGGACCCGCAGCCGTCGTTGCCGTTGCCGTTGCAGGTGAACCAGTCACCGACCGGCGCGGCGCCGGCGAGCGTGATGCGGGTGCCGAGCTCCATGGCGGAGTTCGAGTCGTTGCCGTAGTTGTTGGGGATGTCCCGCTTGATCAGATCCCAGACCGTCTCGGAGTAGATCGCGCCGAGGCAGTGGACGTTGGCGAAGAAGCCGCACGAGCTGCAGTTGGAGAGCCCCCAGGCCACGTCGTGGGGCTGACCCGACTGGCGCTGGGCCCAGTCGATGTCGCGGATGCCCGTGCAGTCCAGGCAGGGGTCGCCGTAGCCGCCGCAGTTGCCCGAGTCGAAGAAGCCGGGGCCGATGCAGGATTCGTCGAGGCGCAGGGCGGCGTAGATGTCAGCGATGCCTTCCCCCGGGAACGAGATCGAGCCGTTGGTGTCGTTGTCGTCGAGGCCGTGGCCCCACTCGTGGTCGAACACGCCCGCCAGCTCGCCGGTGTTGCCGCAGCCGCCGCCCGAGCGGTAGAAGTTCACGGACGAGCCGTTCCAGAAGGCGTTGCAGTTGGAGTTGATGTTCATGTTGGCCGTGAGCCGGTTGCTGAGCCAACCGTGGGGGGTCCTCTCCCGGGCCCACTGCGCGATGCGGTTGAGCTCGTAGAAGCCGGTGCGGGCCGAGTGGGTGTTGCCGGCCGAGTCCGAGCCCGACGGAGTGGTGCAGTCGTCGCCGCCGCTGACCCCCAGGTTGAGGTGCTGGGTCGCGGTCTCGGAGATGCCGCCGCAGTTGTCGGAGATGCGGATGAACGGCCCGTCGAGGTTGCTGGTGAGGCTTCCGCTCACCGGCGACGGCAGGTTGCCGCCCTCGTCGGTGGTGAAGCTGCCGAAGTCGGCGAACGGCATCGGCCAGCCGGGCTGCTCGATACCCTGGGCGCCGTCACCGTCGTTGCTCTTCGGGTAGACGCCGCCCACGACCCGGCGGGTGTCGGCCGCGTAGTGGTTGGTGTCGAAGAAGGCGATCAGCTCGCCCGAGTGGGCGTCGACCAGGGCCTCCCAGTTCCCGAGGTCGCCGGCGATCCCTGGACGCACCGCCCAGGCGAGCCGGTGTCCCAGCGCCTGTCCGGCCGGGCCGTTGACGTCGGTCGGCATGAGGACGAGCTCGGAAGACTTCCACGAGCCCTCGACCCGGAACTCGGCCAGGTGGTTGTGAGCCGCCCAGCGGGCCTCCTCGGCCGAGATGGCGGGCGCGACGGGGATCATGACGTCGCCCCACTCGGAGGTGCCGAAGAGGATCAGGTTGCCGTGACCGATCACCGCGGTCAGGAAGGCCCCGCGCACCGGCACGCCGGCGACGACCTGCGGCACGTGGACCTGGATGAGGTCGGGATAGACGGTGATCCGGGCGCGTCCGAGCTGCTCCAGTGGGATCCTGAGCTCGTCGGAGTGGGCGGAGAGGTAGGAGCGCAGCGCGCTGATCACGCGGTCCTCGAAGCCCGCCTCGTCACGCGGCGCGGCCATGCCGAGGTCTGCCCACGACAGCCGGTTGCCGACACCGTCGCCCGGGATCAGGGGCTGGCTCGGGAGGAGGGTGGCCCAGCGGCCGGTCCGGACGTCGAGGAAGGCGCTGTCGACCGGCGCTCCCAGCGCCGCGAGGTTCTGCTGGCGGGCGGCGGCGGCCTCGGCGGCCGGGGTCGTCACGGCGGCGACGTCGAGCTCGGGTAGCCAGAGCTCCTTGCTCGCCAGCGGGCGGCCGGCATCCGGAATGGCGATCGCACCGAGGCTCGTGCACACGGTGAGGGTGAGGGCTAGGGCCAAGAGGCCGACACGGATCGGGTTGCTTCGCACGTTGACGTCTCCTCTGCTGGCAGCAGATTGGATGGGGGAGTGGCCTGATGAGACCCTTTGCAGCCTGACTCGAGACGAAGCGCTTGCTCCCTCGTCAACCTGCTCTCCTCTGGCCGGAGCGGCCCCCTGAGTGGGTGGTGCGCCGGATTGTAGCCGAAGCCGACCCTTCCTCGCTAGGGCGAGGGACCAACCGGTCCTGGCACGATCTCTGTCGTTGTCCGTCGCGATGGAAAGGACGCGACGATGATCCATCTCTCGCGGCACCCTGACGACACCGACCTCCCTCGGGTCGACCCCCAGGCCGGCGCCTCTCCGGAGAGGCGCCGCCTCGTTCCCGCCCTGGTGGCCGCCGCGCTCGTCCTCGGGATGGCGCCCGGCTTCCCGGCGGCGGCGACCGGCTTCCCGGCGGCGGCGACCGGGGTCCCCGAGATCCCGTGCAGCTTCGACGACGAGGCCTCGGACCTCCAGGGCTACCGCGCCTGTGTCGGGCCGGGCTCACGGCAGGTCGATCACCACCGACTCCAGCGCCCACCAGTGGCTCTTGGGAAGGTGAACCTCGAGACTCCCGTCTCGCCACTGCGCCGAGTCGACCTGGAACAGGATCCGATGGTCGCCAACCTCCGCATCCGCTCGCAGGTAGCTCTCGGGCGGGATCTCGGTCAAAGTGGCCCGGGCGTCGTGAGCTCCGGAAGAGAGGTCTACGGTGCCCACGAAGTCCCGCACGGGGCTCGCCGGGCCCGTCGCCCCGGTCTTGGCGAAGAAGGCGAGCCGTTGGCCGTCCGGCGACCAGTAGAGGTCGCCCGGAATCTGGTAGCGCGCGGCCGGGTCGGGCTGCGTGACCAGGATCGCACCCTCGGGACCCTCCGAGACGAGATCCGTCTCGGGGAAGACGACCCGGCGGGCCAGGGTGTCGACGTCGAAGAGCAGGAGGACGTCGCCGGTCGCCTCGGCCTGGACGCCCCGGGGCACAAGCGTCTTGTAGGCGACGGTGCCGCCATCCGGCGACGGCGTGGCTCGCAGCGACCGCGTGAAGGCCAACTCCTCCCCCGTGCGCAGGCTCAGGACTCCGAAACCCAGGCGCGAGATCAGGACGAGGCGGTCGCCGTGGAGCACGAGCTCCGACAGATCGTCCCGGATACGTTTGTCGGGATCTCCCCAGACCACGCGGGTGGTGCGCCCCAGGGATTCGTCGCGCACCTCGAGCACGAACTGTCGGATCGTGAGGTCGGGTAGGAGCGGGTGGGCCATCTCCCGGCTCTCCACTACGGAGACCGAGAAGTCGTCGCTGGCGACCCGGAGCCCCGGAGCCTCGTCGGAGGCATCGGCGCCGTGCGGCAGGAGGCCTCCCGCCGCGAGGCCCGATACGACCAGCAGTAGGAGGCCGATCGCGGCTCCACTTCGTGGTAGGGCTCTCGCGTTGCGCGTGGTGGTGTGGGGCATGGTCTCCACTCCGTACCTTAGAAGAGTTTGAGCGTGAGGCAGCTGGCGCAGGCGTCGGTGATACCGCTGCACCGGCCGTCGGTGGTGAAGTTGTCGATCTGCAGGTTGCCCTCGCAGGCGGGGCAGCGGTCGTTGACCGTCTTCACGGAGCCCACTCCGCCGTTGCGGATGCAGATGTTGGTGCCGCAGGGCAGGTCGCCGGCCAGATCCGTGGGGCTGACGGCGACCGTCGAGTCGTTGACGGCGTTGCCGCAGCTCCCCTGGATGACCGTGTTCTCTCGCAGCCGCGTGCCAGGGCAGTCGGGCGGGGGGCTGTTGCAGATGCCCTCGAGCTGGACGTCGCCGTGGTCGACGGTGGTGCCGCAGCCGTTGAGCTCGACCTGGGCCAGGAACACGTTGGGCACGTCGTCGGGTGTGTAGTTGCAGGGGTCGACGGTCGTGAAGCAGGCGTTCACATCGGTGCCCGAGCAACTGGCATCCGCCTCGCCCGGGCAGTTGTATTGGCTGTGGCGGTAGTTGCCCAGGGAGGTGAAGTGGGCAGTCGCCGTGTCGCTCGGGGCGGGGCTCTCGACCGCCCACGTCGCCGTCAGCGTCTGGAACTCGGTGTCGGTCGCGAGCGCTCCGAGGTCGAAGCTGTCGGTGTAGCTGCCGTCGCTCCGGACCTCGCTGACCAGCGTCTGCTGAGCGCCGCCCGGCCCGGAGAGGACGAGGGTGAAGGTGCCGCTGGCGCCGTCCTGCGACGAGAGGAGCGTGCGGATCGTGTCGCCGCAGATGTTCGCCTCGGTGATCGTCACCGTGGCGCAGGCCTGGCCCGGCGAGAGGGGGCACTTGTCGTCGAAGTCGTAGGTGGCCTGATCGGCCTTGACACCGATCCAGCGGGCGTACCCGCGGCCGTCGACCTCGCCCCAGGTGTCGTAGAAGGTGGTGGAGAAGGTCGGTCCCGTTCCCAGCACCTGGGAGACCTCGCCGAACAGGGTGGCGGCCAGCCACTGGATCTCGTCCCCGTAGCCCGGTGGCACGGTCCAGGCCTCGAGGTTCAGGACCTCGCCGTCCTTCACCTCCTCGGGCGGCTGGCCGACGACGCGATAGATCTTCATCCGCTTCGTCCACTCGGCGTCCGGTGGTCCCACCGCGATCTCGTATTCACCCTCGGTGTCGAAGCCCCACTCGAGATCCCTGCCGAGGCCGACAGGCTCGCCGTTCACCCGCCACTCCATGATGGAGCCCGCCACGGGGGGCTCGACCGCCGCGCGCAACCGGATACGCCGTCGGATCGAGGTGATCCAGCCGTCCTCGCCGTCGGAGCGCAGCCGGGCGACGGAGGCCTGGTTCTTGAACACGGCCACCACCCGGTCGTTCGGCGACTCCTCGTCGATCGGCAGGGGCTTCGCGCGGGCCTCGACGCTCGTGACCTCGATCACCGCGACGGGCTGATCCACGACGGTCACCTCGATCTGGTGGTCGACACGCGCGCCGCCGGGTGACTCCACCGCCGCCGAGATGGTGACGGTCCCGGCCGCATCGAGGGGGCAGTAGGCCCAGGAGCTGGACTCGTCCCGTCGCTCCTCGACAGCCCCGGACCAGGTGACGATCGCGCTCTCCGGCGCGTCCTGGCGCAGCCGGAGTGTCCGGCCGATCGGGACCGAGACGGCCTCGGGCGCAGGGTGCCACCCCGTCGTGATCTCGGCGATCGGGCCGAGCAGGAGGGAGTCGATCCCGTCCGCCCCCTGGACAGATACAGCCGAGCTCGGGAGAAGAACCAGAACACCGAGGATCGCGCTGAGCAGGACACGCATTCTCGCACCTCACGGTACGGCTACCGATCGCCCGATCTGGGGCGGTGTGTGGCCGTGGTCTCCGGGGGGCGCGTGCCGCTGGAAACGAAACCGTGTCGAAGGTAGCACCGGGGAGAGGGGCGGTCAAGCGGCCCGACCGGGCCGGGTGCCCGCGTGCCCGACCTGCAAACGGGTTCGTGGAAGCCGCCGAACGGGCCTCAGTCGTCGGAGGCCGGCAGTACGCGGATCGGGTACTCCTCGATGACGTCGGGCCAGTAGTCGATCGAGCCCTGGAGCTTCAGCTTCCAGGAGATCGTGTCGTCGCCCGTGGACGTGGGGGGCGCGTCGGCGGGCACGCGGAAGCTCGCGGAGCCGAGCGCCAGCGGCGTGTCGGCCCGCGATCGATGATCTCCACCGTGTCCACGGGCTCGGTGTGGAGGCGGACCGAGGGCCGGCGTCCGCCTTCCCAGGAAGAAGGGGATCAGGACCCCGAGCCCGACGAGCAGGAAGGCGCCGAAGAGGCCGACTGGCAGCATCAGCGCCTTGAACGGCAGCAGCTTCTCGACCGCCCCGGAGCCGGTCTCTCCGCCGGCTCGCAGCCCGCGCCACGGTCCGAAGAGGAACGCCAGGGAGCCCGCGCCGATCGCGACGAAGAGCAGCGGCGCGAAGACCCAGAGGCCGCGCCAGAGGTTCGCCCGGCGCAGGAAGGCGCGCGTGGGCTCCTCCGGGTCCACCCAGCAGGTTCTCTCGCTGCCGGCCTCGCAGCGCGCGGCTGCGCGCTGCGCGTCCGCGATCTCGTCGAAGCTCGAGCCGTCGTGGCGGTAGGCGTCGCCCTCGTACGACTCGCCCCGGTACCGGTAGCGGTACTCGACCTCCAGAAGGTGGCGCCCGTCGTCCGGGCCCTCGGCCACCACCCGTGACGAGACGATCGTGCAGGGGGTCTCGTCCCACCGATAGGTCTCGAGCCCCTCGAACCAATCGATCGACACCGCCGCCGTGCCCACCAGACCGAGGAGGGTCATCACGGAGAGCAGGCCGGCCTGGACGAGGAGCCTGAACGGTGGGCGTCTCCTGGGCTGTGAAGGGCTCATCCGCTCGTCGAGCCGGCCGTTGCCGTGGCGGCGAGGATCGGGAGGGCGACAGCCGGCAGCCACGAGCTCGCCCGACCGAAAGCCGGCGATCGCTTCCGTCTCGACACGCCGGGAGCAGACGACGAGAGCCAGATCCTTCGCATCTCCGGATCCTACCGCCGCCGGGCGGGCCGGCCGGGACGGGCCCCGGGTGACCGGAGCCGTCAGGCCTCGATAGACTCCGCCTCGACCCGTCAGCAGGAGGGCTGGAGTCAGGAGGCTACCTCGTCGTCACGGCGGCCGGTACGCTCGACTCCAGGAGGGTTCCGATGCGCGAGATCTGGTTCACAGACGGTCCCGTCAGGCTCTTCGCCGTCGAAAACGGTGAGGGTCCGGCCCTGGTCTTCCTGCACGGTGGTCTGGCGAGCCACGAGGCCGTGTTGCCCCTCGTCGCGTCTCTCGGCGAACGATACCGGGTCATCACACCGGACCTTCGGGGCAGCGGGCGGTCGTGGTGCCCGGAGGCCCTGACCTTCGATCGCCTGGCGGACGACGTTCTCCGCCTCCTGGATCGTCTGGCCGTGGAGAAGTGCCTCGTCGGTGGCATCTCCAGCGGGTCGGGCACGGCCGTCCGCTTCGCGCTACGCCATCCGGCGCGAACCCGCGGCCTGATGGTGGTGAAGCCGGTGTACGGCGGTGACGACGTCGGCTACACGAGCGGCCAGTCCGAGGCGTTCGCGGCCATGGACGCCGTCGCGAGTCGAGCGGGCGCCGAGGGGATCGATGTCCTGCGACCGCTGTTTGCGCGGCTCCCGGACGGCGTGAGGCAGCGGGCCTGGCAGCTCGTCTCCGGATTCGATGCCGCCAGCGTGGTGGCGACGAGTCGGTTCATCGCCTCCGGGGCCCAGCCCTTCGGCTCGAATCGCGAGCTGCGCTCCATCCGGGTACCGACTCTTCTGGTCCGGGGCGACGACCCCCAGCACCCGGCCGAGGTCTCCGAGGTGTACGCGGAGTCGATCACCGGTTGCACCGTCGTGCCGGCGACGGACAGCGACACGGCGGGCGCGATCCGTGACTTCTGTGACGCGGTGACCGCGGCCTGACTCGGGACCGGATTGACCGTCGACTGCGGGCCCCCGACTGCGGGCCCCCGACTGCGGGCCGTCGACCGCGGGCCGCCGACCGAGGGCCGCCGACCGACGACCCGGGATCGAACGGTGCGTGTAGTCTTCCACCGTGGCACGTCCTATGGAAACGCTCACGGGTAGGGGGCTACGGTCCGCGTCCGGCGTCACGGAGACCCTGGGCGAGTTGCGCGGGCGCCTCGAACGCCTGCTCGGGCCGGATCTCCTCGGGATGTGGCTCTTTGGCTCCCACGCCCGGGGCGAGGCCCACGAGGAGTCCGATGTCGACATCCTCGTCCTCATCCCGGAGCCCTCCTGGGAGGTGCGCCGTCGGATCCTGGACACGGCGGCCGACCTCTCCGTCGAGACCGGTCTTCTCCTCAGTCCCACCGTCATGGACCGCGGCACCTTCGACACGCACCGCAGCCAGGAGCGACCCCTGGTGACCGCCGTGCTCCGCGAGGGCCGGCCGCTGTGACCGGCGATGGCCGGCGACAGGTGAGCCGCGAGGAGCTCAGCCTGGCGCGAGAGGACCTCTCCGCCGCCCACGAGCTTCTGCGCCTCGACTATCCGCGGATTGCTCTGACCCGCATCTACTTCGCGGCCTTCCACGCCGTCCGCGCGCTCCTGTACGCCGAGAACCTGGAGCCCAGGAGCCACCGCGGCGTGCAGCACCTGTTCAACCTCCACTTCATTCGCTCCGGCCTGTTCGAGGCCGCGACCGGCCGGCTCCTGGCCCGACTCCAGAAGTACCGGGAGGAGGCGGACTACGGCGCCGGCTTCCCCATCGACGGAGACTCCGCGGCCGAGGAGCTGGAGGTGGTCGCTCGCCTCGTCGCCGATGTCGAAGCCAGCCTGGCCGAGAGGAAGGGAGCGGAGGAAGAAGCGGAAGGCCACCAGCGCCCGTGCCCCGCCTGCCGCACCTACCTCTTCAAGCGCTGGCCCTGGGGCTGGGACGCCCATGCCGCCCACCGCTGCGAAGGGCTGTCGGCGACGGGCACGGAGGCGAGGAAGGCGGAGTTCAGGCGGCGGTTCGGCCACCTTCTCGGTGGCTAACCTGACCTTCTGACGACCCCCGTGGGAGTCCGCCGTCCTTCTACCCCGCCGGGCTCGACCTCAGCTCGTCGAGACGGAGAAGGAGCTCGCGCTCGGAGTCGAGCACCCTTCTGCCCGCAGTGTCGACCACGACCCGCTCGGCCGTCCAATCGGCGAACTCTCGGTCCTGGACTTCTCTCCAGGTGGGTGTCATCGAGCCGGAGGAGTCGGCCACCACGCTCCGGCCGAGGCCCAGGTTGTCGGAGGCGAGCCGGTACCCCTCGGCCTCCACCTCGATCACCGAGGTTCTCCCGGCCGCTACGATCGTCGAACGGACGATGCGGCAGGCGGCTGCGGCGCTCTCGCGGTTCGAGGCCCCGAACCCATGACGAAGATCTTCTTCTACGGCCTGTTCATGGATCGGACTCTCCTCGAGGAGAAGGGTCTTCACCCGGAGCTGATCGGGCCGGCGGTGCTGCCCGGCTACCGCAACACAATGCTCCGAAGCCAGCGGACTGAGCCGCCGACTGGGTGCAGGAGGGTTCTCTCGCGGAGTGGCGAACACCCGTCGTCCGTCAGGTCCGATGCTACGGGAGTGTGCTAAGATGGGACTGATCCTAGTTCCGCAGAATCATGGTTGGGCGGACGATGCTGCGGGAGAGTGGAGACAACGGCCATGAGACACATTCGGCGCATCGCGAAGTGGACGATCGCCTTACTGAGCATCGCTTTTGTGGTGATTCAGTTCGTGCCAGTCGATCGAACGAACCCTCCAGTTGAAACCGAGGTTCCCACCACCGCCGAGGTGCGGGCCGTGTTGCGCCGCGCATGCTACGACTGTCACTCCAATGAGACTGTCTGGCCCTTGTACAGCCGGATCGCTCCGGTGTCATGGCTGGTCGCGCGCGACGTGCACGAGGGCCGCGAGGAGTTGAACTTCTCGACCTGGAATCGCCTGACGACCAAGGATCAGGTCAAGGCTTTGCATGAGAGTTGGGAGACAGTTGAGGAGGGAGAGATGCCGTTGTGGTTCTACTTGCCAACTCATCCGGAGGCGCACCTTTCTTCTCAGGATCGGTCGGTTCTACGCGCTTGGTCCCTGTCCATGGGCAGCGCGGTCTCGGAGGAACGATAAGTACGTGCGCGCCACCCAACAACCGGTTGCAGCGGACGGCGCTGCGCGCCGCCGCTGAACCTGAGCGTTAGCCTGCCCTTCTCAGTGCGCCGTGAAAAGCCGGCGACTTTTCGTGGGTGCGAATCCCACCCGGCAAGTAGTCGCTCCAGCCGGTAGCAATCGGAGCGGCGGATGAGGTAACGAGCCCGTCGAAGCCTCTGGTGTAGAGGGTCCTCGAGGGACTTGGCGAGCATGCAGGCCGAAACGCGAGTGAAGGTCACCCGGTAACCGGATCGACCGGAAGATGACTCTCAACGGCGCACGCGGACTCCACCCACGAATCAAGGACCGATTCGATCTGACGATTGAATGCGTGCGGAGGCACTATGTCGGTCAACCCAGCCCGCTCACTGCCGTGATCGAGCGTTACCGAGACTTTTTCGACCTCTTCGCCGACTTTGGCGGGTTCATCCAGTTCTTCCTGCTGGAAGATAGGGTGGCTCCGGACGGGACGATCCACTTCTTTCACCCCTTCGAGGAGTTCGGGCGCACGTCGCCGACTCCGAAGGGCGTGGAGGCATACAAGTCCTACCGAGAGCTGGCGCTCCGGTTCGTTGAGGCACGCAATCGTCGAATCCTGAACTGGTGCGACGCGAACCTCCGTCCCGCCTCTCCCTGAATCCGCGTTCTGGCACTCGGGTCGTTGCGGACCTCGCCAAGGTATCGGGGCTAGCCTGACCTCCTCACCAAATCTCTACTGCGAAGCCGTATGTGCCTGAACCTGCTGCGTTGCGCTCCCGTCGGCCTCCTCGACGTACCGACAGTACGCCTGCGTCGGCCTCGGTCGCAAGCCTTGCATCTTCAGACACCTACGACCTCTCGCGACGACACCCGG
>CAJQNK010000179.1 GCA_905479655.1 uncultured bacterium
GGGGGCATCCTCACCGCCTCCGACCTCGCCGCGTACCGCCCCGTCTGGCGCGAGCCGGTCCGCTCGTCGGCCTGGGGCTGGGAGATCGTCGGCATGGACCTGCCGTCCTCCGGCGGCATCCTCGTCGCCGGGACGCTGCGCATGCTCGAGCTCCTGGGCTGGGACCGTCAGCCCCGCTTCGGCGCGATCCGCGCCCATCTCCTGGCCGAGACCTGGCGCCGCCTGTACGCGGACCGCTTCCTGCTCGGCGACCCCTCGAGCACCTTTGCGACAGCCGCGAATCTCCTGGACCCGGAGTGGCTCGAGCGACGCGCCCGCGAGGTGGACCTGGGATCGGCCACGCCCTCGGGCCTCGTCCGCACCTGGCCCGCCGGCGCCGTGACCGAGCCCTCGGACACGACCCACCTCGCGGTGATCGACGCCGCCGGTGGAGTCGTCTCGCTCACGACCACCCTCAACGGCTCCTTCGGCTGCGGGCTGCTGGTTCCAAAGACCGGTTTCCTGCTCAACAACGAGATGGACGACTTCGCGGCCGCGCCGGGGCGCCCCAACCTCTACGGCCTGATCCAGAGCGAGGCGAACGCCGTCGGCGCGGGGAGGCGCATGCTCTCCTCCATGGCGCCGACGATCGCCTGGCGGGAGGGCGAGGTCGTCGCCGCCGGCGGTCGCGGCGGCTCCCGCATCCCGACCGCGACGGCTCAGGTGCTTCTCGCGCTCATGGTCGACGGCGACGATCTCCAGGCCGCCGTCTCGCGACCGCGCATCCACCATCAGTGGCTGCCGGACGTGCTCTACGCCGAGCCCGACGCGCTGAGCCCGGAGACCCGAGCCGAGCTCGAGCGTCGCGGACACCAGGTGGTCGTGTGGGACGGTTTCACGACTCCGGCAAAGGTCCAGGCCGTTCGGCGGCTGGTGAGCGGCGAGGTCGAGGCGGCGGGGGACCCGCGCTCGCGGGGCGTGGGCGGGGTGGTCGACGAGATCCGCTGAGAGCGGCGCACGACGAACGGGCGACCTTGCCACGCCGCGCCGGTTGCCGCTACCCTGCCCCGCGGAGGTGGCACCCATGACCCGGTTTCTCCGCATCGTTCCGCTCGTCGCCCTCGCCCTCCTGGCCGCCTGCGCGCCGGGAGGCGACGAGGCCCCGCCCACGGAGGCCGCGACTCCCCAGCGGGTCGAGAGCCCCAGCCTGGGGATCGCGCTCGCTTCTGTTCCCGCCCCCTTCGAGCTGGTGACCCACCAGGGCTCCGACCTGGAGCTCACCGCCCCGAGCAAGGCGGGCACCCAGGGCCACCTCGCCTTCGCGACCGGCCCGATCACCAACGCCGGCATCAACCTCATCGAGGAGGTCAAGGCCCGCAAGGAGGCGTTCGAAGCGGCGCCCGAGGGCGTCTACCACGGCAACGTCGAGCTCGGCTCCCCTATCGGAACCGCCTTCACGTCCCGCGGCAGCTATGTCGACGAGAGCGGCGAGCGCGTCGAGGAGGCCTGGATCTATGCCCTCCACCCGGTGAACAACCAGGTCCTGAACCTGGTCTTCACCTACCCGCCCGGCGAGTGGCAGGAGCGCGTCCAGCAGCTCCTGGCCGTGCTGGGGGAGGTGGAGGGGCTGGGCGGGGGCGGGGGCGGCGGGGAGGGCGAGGACGGCGGGGCGTCGTAGGGGCCCGCCGGCGTCATTTCGGCTGGGGGGCCGTTGGGGTTCACGCGAAGGCGCGAAGGCGCGAAGAAGGGATGGACGGGATGGACTGCATGGACGGGATGGACATGGAGGGCATGGACTTCACGGACTGAATGGACAGCCGGCGGGGCGCCGTCCCGGAGCCCTGTCCATCCCGTCCATTCCGTCCATCCGGTCCATGTCCATCCCGTCCATCCCACCTTGGCGCCTTCGCGCCTTCGCGTGATCCCCGCCCCGCGACGACCGCGCCCCACCGGAGACCTACCCGACCACCGCCTTCCGGTACTGCAACTGCACCAGCCGGTGGTAGATCCCGCGCTGGGCGAGGAGCTCCTGGTGGGTGCCCTCCTCGCGCAGCTCGCCCTTGTGCAGCACCAGAATCTTGTCGGCCTTCTGGACCGTCGACAGGCGGTGGGCGATCACCAGGCTGGTTCGGCCCGCCAGGAGCCGGTCCAGCGCCTGTTGGATGAGCTGCTCGGTCTCCGTGTCGATCGAGGACGTGGCCTCGTCGAGGATCAGGATCCGCGGGTCGAAGGCCAGGGCCCGGGCGAAAGAGAGGAGCTGCTTCTGGCCCACCGAGAGGCCGGCGCCGCGCTCGCGCACCACCGCCTCGAAACCGCCGGGGAGCCGCTCGATGAACTCCAGCGCGCGGACCTCCCGCGCCGCTTCCCGCACCGCCTCGTCGCTGATGGCCTGATTGCCCAGGCGGATGTTCCCTGCCACTGTGCCGGAGAACAGGAAGACGTCCTGGAGGACCATCGCGACCGAGTTGCGTAGCGCCTCCAGGTCCCAGCCGCGGACATCCACGCCGTCGACCCGCACTCCCCCCTCGTCGACGTCGTAGAAGCGCAGCAGCAGGTTCGCCAACGTGCTCTTGCCCGCTCCCGTGTGACCGACCACCGCCACCGTCTCCCCCGGCTCCATGCGGAACGAGACGTCCCTGAGGACCGGCCGACCCGGCAGATAGGCGAAGTGGACGCCATCGAACTCCACCGCCCCCGACACCCGTTCCGGTCGGTGAGGCCGAGGCGGTGAGACGATCGGCGACTCCGTGTCCAGCAGGCGGAAGATCCGCTCGGAGCTCGCCATCGCCGCCTGCAGGATGTTGTACTTTTCCGACAGGTCGGACAACGGCTGGTAGAAGCGCTGGGCGTACTGCAGGAAGGCCACCAGGGCGCCGATCGAGAGCGCTCCGGCCAGCACCCGGCCGCCGCCGTACCAGAGGATTAGGCCCGTGCCGAGAGCCGTGATGAGCTCCACCGACGGGTAGTAGACCGCGTAGTAGTAGATCGCCCGGATGTTGGCCACCCGGTGATCGTCGTTGATCTCCGAGAACTCCTCGTAGGCCCGCCGCTCGCCGCCGAAGAGCTGGAGGACCGTCATCCCCGTGATGTGCTCCTGAAGGAAGGCATTGATGCGGGCGATCCTGACCCTCACCTCGCGATAGCTACGACGCGCCCGTACGCGGAACCAGAAGGTCAGAGCCAGGAGCAGCGGGACGATCGCGAAGGTCGCCAGGGCGAGTCGGACATCCAGCCAGAAGAGCACGCCCACGATCCCGGCGAGCAGCATGACGTCGCCGAAGATGGAGACGATCCCCGCCGTGAACAGCTCGTTGAGCGCGTCGACGTCGGTGGTCACGCGGGTGACCAGCCGACCGACGGGGCGCCGGTCGAAGTAGCCGAGCGGCAGCCGCTGCAGCCTGGCGAAAATCTCCCGGCGGAGGTCGGACATGATGTGTTGGCCCATGAGCTGCATCACGTAGCTCTGCCAGTACAGGACGCCGAAGGTGAGGAACAGAGACGCCAGGAAGATCGCTGCCGCGACGGCGATCCCGGTCGCCGGGTCGGGGTCCAGACCCCCCGTCTCGAGCCATTCCGCGACCCGATCGCTGACCGGTGAGCGGGCCCCCGATCCGGCCTCCGGCGGTTGAATGAAGAGGTCCAGGGCCACCGCGGTCACGAGCGGGCCGGTGAGCTGCAGGAGCGACGAGACCAGGATCAGGACGACCGCGAGAAGGGCCATGCCGCGGACCGGGCGGAGGTACCCGAGGAGGCGGGCCATCAGGCGCGCGTCGTAGGTCTTGCCGAGCGCCTCCTCCTCCTGGAAGCTCTCTCCCGCGGACATCGCCGCACCATAGCACCCGGGTCCCGCGGACCGGCCGGGGACCGATCGGGTAACGGAGGTCACAACACCGGGGCCCACCGCTGACCATACTCGTCGGGTAAGTGCCACTTCGAGGCGCGTCACGGACCTTCGCTATTTGATACGATCGCCTGGACGTTAGTCCCATCCACGCCTCCGAAAGACGACATGGCGACCCTCACCAGTCTGCTCAAGCTCATGGCCGAGCGAGGCGCGTCGGACCTGCACCTGACGACCCACTCGCCACCCCAGCTGCGGGTGGACGGCGTCCTCTCCCCCACGGACGATCCGCCCCTCAGCCCCGCCGAGACCAAGAGGCTCTGCTACTCGATCCTCACCGACAAGCAGAAGCAGAGGTTGGAGGAGGACTTGGAGATCGACCTCTCCTTCGGCATCAAGGGGGTTGCCCGCTTCCGCGCCAACATCTTCCATCAGCGCGGCGCCGTGGCGGCGGCCTTCCGCCAGATCCCCTACGAGATCCGCGGCTTCGGGGAGCTGGGACTGCCGGCCATCGTCCAGAAGCTGTGCGAGAAGCCCCGGGGTCTCGTACTGGTGACCGGGCCAACGGGCTCGGGGAAGTCGACGACCCTGGCAGCGATGATCGACAAGATCAACCGGGAGCGACACGAGCACATCCTGACCGTGGAGGACCCGGTCGAGTATCTGCACCGCCATTCGGGCTGCATCGTCAACCAGCGAGAGCTCAACGCCGACACCCACTCGTTCGAGAACGCCCTGCGCTCCATCCTGCGGCAGGACCCCGACGTCGTGCTCATCGGCGAGATGCGCGACCACACGACGGTGGAGGCGGCTCTGCGGATCGCCGAGACGGGCCACCTGACATTTGCCACCCTGCACACGAACTCGGCGGCCCAGACGATCAACCGGATCATCGACATCTTCCCGTCGCACCAACAGTCGCAGATCCGGGTCCAGCTCTCCTTCGTCCTGGAGGGGATCCTGTGTCAGGCGCTGCTCCCCCGCGGCAGCGGCAAGGGCCGCGTGATGGCGATGGAGGTGCTGGTGCCCAGCGCGGCGATTCGCAACCTGATTCGGGAAGACAAGATCCACCAGATCTACGGCATGATGCAGACGGGCCAGGCCAAGCACGGGATGCGGACGTTCAACCAGTCGCTCGCCATCCTGTACTTCCAGAGAAAGATCTCGCTACAGACCGCACTCTCCCGCTCCTCCAACACGGACGAGCTGCAGGAGATCATCGCCCGAGGCCCAGGGGCCATGAACCTGAGTGCGGTCGGAGCCGGCGCAAGGGGAGGCTGATCCGATGCCCACGTTCGCTTGGAAGGGGAGGAACCGGGGAGGCCAGTTCCAGGAGGGCGTCCTCCTGGCCGACACCCGCGACGCCGCCGTCGCCACGCTGCGACGCCAGCAGATCCAGGTCACGGCCATCCGCCAGAAGGGGCGGGAGATCCCGTTCCTGCCGAAGCTCCCGGTGCGGATCAGCCCGAAACGCGTCGCCATCTTCACCCGCCAGTTCTCGGTGATGATCGACGCCGGTCTTCCCCTGGTGCAGTGCCTCGAGATCCTGGGCGACCAGGAGGAGAACCGCAACTTCCGGCAGTCGATCCAGAAGGTGCGCACCGACGTCGAGTCGGGCTCCTCCCTGGCCGACGCCATGCGCCGGCACCCCAAGGCGTTCGACCCCCTCTACACCAATATGATCGCCGCGGGTGAGGCTGGCGGCATCCTGGACGTCATCCTCCGCCGACTGGCCACCTACATCGAGAAGGCCGTCAAGCTGAAGGGCCAGGTCCGGGCCGCCATGATGTACCCGGCCACGGTCGTGGTGATCGCCATCGGGGCAGTCTGGCTGATCCTCGTCAAGGTGATCCCGGTGTTCGGCCAGCTGTTCTCGGGCCTGGGCGGCGAGCTGCCGATCCTGACCCAGATCGTCGTGGGCGCCAGCGAGGCCCTGGGCCGATGGGGGATCTTCATCCTCGTCGGAATCGGCATCGCCATCTGGGGCATCCGCCAGTACCACCAGACCTACCGCGGCCGGCGCGTCCTCGACGGCCTGCTGCTCAAGGCGCCGGTTCTCGGCGATCTCCTCCGCAAGATCGCCGTGGCGCGCTTCTGCCGCACCCTGGCGACACTCACCTCCTCCGGCGTACCGATCCTCGACGGGCTCGACATCACGGCGAAGACCTCCGGCAACGCGATCATCGAGGACGCCATCATGGCCGTCCGCAAGAGCGTCGAAGAGGGCAAGACCCTTTCCGGTCCCCTCGCCGAGACGAAGGTGTTCCCGGCCATGGTGGTCCAGATGATCAACGTCGGCGAACAGACCGGCGCGCTGGACCAGATGCTGTCGAAGATCGCCGAGTTCTACGAGGAGGAGGTCGACACGGCGGTGGCGGGCATGGTCAAGCTCATCGAGCCGATCATGATCGTGGTGCTGGGCGGCATCATCGGCGTGATCGTGGCCGCGATGTACCTGCCGCTCTACACGATCCTCGGCCAGATCGGCTGAGCCGTAGGCGGCCACGGATGTCGCGCATCGCCCTGCAGCTCCGATGGCTCATCGGATTGCGGCTGGTGGCGGTCACGAGCGCGGTGATCCCCTCGGTCTTCCTGCGCCTGACCACCGAGGAGAAGCCCTACGGCGACCCGGAGCTGTACTGGATCGCCGGCCTGACCCTGGCGGCCACCGTCCTCTACCTCACGCTGCACTGGGCGCTGCCCACCCGGCCGAACCTCCAGCTCAACATCCAGCTCGCCGGTGACCTGCTTCTCGTCACGGCCCTGGTCGCCTCGTTCGGGGGCGTCTACAGCCCCTTCTCCATCCTCTACCTGGTGGTGATCGCCTGCGCCTCGATCCTGCAGGGGCGCCGCGATGCGGTCCGCATCGCCGTCGCCGCCTGCGCCGTGTACGGGATCACCATCATCGCCCTCTACCTGGGCTGGCCGCCGCCGTTGACGACGACCCTGGAGGAGCCCGTGAGTCTCGGGCGACTCGCCTACAACCTGGTGATCCACGCCTTCGGGTTCGTGGCTCTGGCGCTGATGACCTCCCACCTCACCGAGGAGCGGCGCCTGAAGGCGGACCTGGCCGATCTCGAGATGCGCCACCGCGACATCATCGAGTCGATCCCCAGCGGCCTGATCACCGCGGAGCCGGACGGCACGATCTCGCGGGTCAACCGGGCGGGCCTCGAGATCCTGGACCTTCCTTCCGACCAGCTCGTGGGGCGGACCCTGGCCGAGGTCGGGCTCGTCTCCCAGGAACGCTGGCAACGACTCATCCGGCAGGCGCCGAGCGGCGAGGTGGCGGCCCGCGAGGAGGTCGAGTGGCGACCTCGAGACGAGAGTCGCTGGGTCGGATTCTCGGTCAGCCCTCTCACGCTGGCCGACGGCTCCCCCTGGGGCTACGTGTTCATCTTCCAGGACCTCACGGGCTGGCGCAAGCTGCAGGAGGAGGTGCGGATCAAGGACCGGATGGCGGCGGTCGGCGAGCTGGCCGCGGGCATCGCCCACGAGATAGGAAACCCGCTGGCCGCCATCTCGGGCTCGGTGCAGATGCTCACGGCCTCGCCCGGCATCCGCCCCGCCCAGCAGAAGCTCCTGGAGATCGTGCACAAGGAGAGCCAGCGGCTCGACCGGGCGATCAAGGGGTTCCTGCGCTTCGCCCGGCCCCGGGAGCGCACCAACGTCCCCTTCGACATCGCCGGCCTGCTGCGCGAG
>CAJQNK010000180.1 GCA_905479655.1 uncultured bacterium
GGTCGCTTCGGGCCGGATGAGTGAGCCGCCCCAGCTGCGTCCCTTGCCGGTCAGTACACCGGTAAACTCGTTGGCGAGCTTCTTGTAGGTGCCGAAGAGAAATCCGAGCTCTCGACCACCGACGCCGATGTCGCCGGCCGGAACGTCGGTATTGGGTCCGATATGTCGGAAGAGCTCGCTCATGAAGGACTGACAGAAGCGCATGACTTCGAGGTCACTCTTGTTCTTGGGATCGAAGTCGGAACCGCCCTTGCCACCACCCATGGGCAGGGTCGTAAGGCTGTTCTTGAATACCTGCTCGAAGGCGAGGAACTTGAGGATGCCGAGGTTGACGCTCGGGTGCAGGCGCAGCCCCCCCTTGTAGGGACCGATCGCGCTGTTCATCTCGATGCGGAATCCGCGGTTGACCTGGACGGCGCCCTGATCGTCCACCCAGGGGACCCGGAACATGATCACCCGCTCCGGCTCGACGATGCGCTCCAGGATGTTGGCGGCCTGGTACTTGGGATTCGCCTGGACGAAGGGCCAGATCGACTCCACGACCTCCTCGACGGCCTGATGGAACTCAGGCTCGCTGGGGTTCTTGGCGATGACATGCTGCAGGAAGGAGTCGATCGAGCTGTACATGGAAGGATCCCCTCTGGGTCGGTGTCCACGGGATGGAAGAGGCAGGGTCGGTCGTGTCGCGAAACCCGGTGCAGGATACGCCGGACGCCCATCATGACCTCCCCCGAGTGGTCGGAGCAACCCCCCCGTGGGTGGGTCGGCGGCGCCGGAGGGTGGGCGTGCCCGCCTGTTGGGATTGGTCCGCCGAGGAGACCCGTCAGCGAACGCCGAGACGCGTAGCGGGAGAGGCCGCCGGACCCGGGCAGAGAAAGCCATCGCGGACCTTCACCGGCTAACCTCTATGGGCGGACCTTCATGGACGGACCTTCATGGACGGACCTTCATGGGCGGCGGCGCTCGATCTCCACGCCGACGGCGCCGACCCAGGCGAGCGCCTGGGGCTTCTCCACGCGCACCCTGACGGCGTCGGCGCCGAACTCCTCCAAGGCGATCCTCGAGATGCTCTCCGCCAGGGCCTCGACCAGGTAGTGCGAGGAGGACTCGACGTATTCGCCCACCCGGCGGACCAGGGCGCGGTAGTCGAGGGCGTCTTCCAGGTCGTCGCTGGCAGCGGCCGGGGAGCAGTCCCGCTCGACCTCCATCTGGACGACGATCTCCTGGCGCTCCCGGCGCTCGTGGTCCTCCACGCCGACGACCCCCTTCACCCGCAGGTCCCGGATCACGATCTTGTCACTGGTCATCGAGACGTACCTCCTCCAGCCGACAGGATACGCCCGGTTGAGGACCGGACGCCATCCTGTCAGCGGAGACGAAGGAGGCGGGACGGTGGAACGGAGGAGGGTTGTGGCGGGGGAGGTCGACCGAGCGGGCGGCGGGGTTAGGACCAGGGGTGGCGTTTCGGGTGGGACGGTCAGAGGTGGGAATGGATCGGTGGGAATCTTGGAGGGAGTGTTGGTGGGTGTCCTTCTCGGGGGGTGAGGCCCCTGGCGCTAACTCCGGCGCCCGCTCAATCGTTCATTCCGTGCACTATAGGCACGGGGATCAATCTGTCAACCCCAACCCGACACCCCGCAAAGAGTCGGCTTTGCCGGGCTCTCAGGCCCAAGCCAGCCTTGTCTCTTCGGGGATGAAAACAGCCAAATCACCCACTTCATTCCCAACAGGGTCTGGATGTCTCATCGCCTATCGTGAATGCATACACCATGCCAACCTCCGGGGCGACCCCGGCCGCACCGGGAGAGGGTGCGAAACGGAGCTCCCCTCGGGCGACAGCTATGATCCGGCCCGTCCCTGCCGGCCCCGTTCGTCCGCCCTGCCGGGCGTCACAGAGCCTCTCGAGATGACTCGCCTGATCGCACCGACGACCCTGGGGCTTCTCGCGCTCGCCCTCCTGATCACCAGTCTGGCGCCAGGGGAGACCGCCGCCATCGTCTTCGGAGCGCTCGCGGCGGCCTTCCCGGTCGGCTTGGCCGCCTTCGCGATCGCGATCGCGCCCGACAGCCGACCGCGACGCCTGCGGACCCTGGGCCTGGTGACCCTGCTGGTCGTTCTGGAAGGCGGTCTCGCCACGCTCCTTCTCCTCCGGGGATCGGCCACCGTGGGGCCGGGCGGCCTCCCCCTGGCGCCGCTCGTCCAGATCGTCGTTCTCTGGCTTCTGCCGCTGGTCCTCGTGGTCTGGGTCTACGCCGCGACCTTCGATGGGAGTGGCGCTCCGCCGTCCCCGCGACGGGGCGGCCGGCCGTCGCCGCCGGAGGACGACCGCACGGAGGGTGAGCCGGTTTGAGCCTGATCGACCGTCCCCTCGCCCTCGGGGCCGCCCTGCTCTACCTGGCGGCGGTCCTCGTGATCGGCATCCTGGCCAGCCGACGGACCCGCGACGCCCGCGACTTCTACATCGCCGGCCAACGCGTCGGACTCCTGGTGACCGCCCTCGCGACGATGTCCGCGGCCTTCAGCGGCTTCGTCTTCGTGGGCGGCCCCGGCCTCACCTACCGTCTCGGGCTGGCATCGCTGTTCATCAACCTGCCGGTGGCCTTCACGGGCGGCCTCCTCTGCTGGACGGTCGCGACACGCTTGCGAAAACTCGCCGGACGACCCGACGTCTACACCGTTCCCGACGCCATACTCTGCCGATTCGGCAGTCGAAGGGTGTCAGGTCTTGCCGCTGTGGCCGTCCTCGTGGGCACGGTCGGCTACCTGGGGGCCCAGATCCAGGCCCTCGCCGTGGTGACCGAGGTCGGCCTGGCCCGCGGCCCCCTGGGCGCCTGGGGGCCTGGCATCGGTCTCGGTGTCGCCCTGGTCGTCGTGCTCGCCTACTCCGTCGGCGGCGGGATGGTGGCCGGCGTCTACACGGACCTGTTCCAGGGTCTCCTGATGCTGGGCTCGGCGGTCGCGGTGTTCTGGTACGCGATGGCCGCGGCGGGAGGACCCGCCGGAATCACCCGCTCGATCGCGGCCTCGGAGGCCTTCGGACCGTCCTTCCTGGACCCGCTGGGCGGCGTGCCCCTGGCGACCGCCTTCGGCTTCTACTTCGTCTTCGGGGTCGGAGTCCTGGGCCAGCCCCACATGCTCCACAAGTTCTACATGATCGACGAACCGGCCAAGCTGCGCTGGTTTCCGGCGGTCCTCGGAGCCAGCCAGAGCCTCTGCCTACTGATCTGGCTGGGCATCGGTGTCGCGGTCCCCGCCCTCGTCGCCCAAGGGCGGATGGCGCCGCTCGGCCATCCGGACGAGGCGGCCCCCGCCTTCCTCCTGGGCTTCACGCCGGAGATCCTGGCCGGCCTGGTCTTCGCCGGCATCCTCGCCGCCATCATGTCCACGGCGGACTCGTTCATCAATATCGGGGCCGCGGCCCTGGTGCGAGACATCCCCCGGTCCTTCGGTGTAACGCCGAGAGGCGACGGCCTGGCGCGCGGGCGGGCGGCGTCGCTCGTGGTGGCGCTCGCCGCCACCCTGGTCGCGCTCGTCTACCATGACCTCGTGGCCCTTCTGGGAACCTTCGCCTTCGGCACCTTCGCGGCGGCGCTCGCCCCGGTGATGGCGGTCGGGCTCGCCTGGGGCCGGGTCACGCCGCGGGCGGCGGGCGCATCCATCGTCACGGGTCTGGTCCTCAACCTCGGCCTGGAGATCCTCGCCAAGCAGACCCTCTGGCCTGGCCTTCCCCGCCCCCCCCTGCCATCCGGTGTCCTGCCGTCCGCGGTCTCGCTGGCGGCCTCGTTCACGGTCCTGTTCGTCGTCACCGCGGTCGACGGCCGAGCCGTCAGAGAGCCCCGGGGCGCACGATGAGGGGCGACACCCGAACTCCGACCCGACCCACCACGGCCGTCCGCGTCCGCTATCCGCTGGCCGAGGGCTCCATCGCCCTGCGCCTCGACTCCGACTGGGATCGAGATGTGGAGGCGGTGGCCCTCGAGGACGGAGCGGCCACCACGACCTTCCAGCTCCGCCTCTCGCGTCCCTACGCCTACTTCAAGCCCGTGCTCCGGCGCGACGGACAGGAGGTCCGTTGGGCCGCGGGCAACGACTATCTCCTGGTGGCGGGCGCCGACCGCACGATCTACCCGAGCTTCTGGGCCGAGTCGATCTGCACCCCCTGTGACGTGCGCGAGGTCTCCGGGGAGGGCGGCGCCCCCCCGATCTCCTACCGGGTGTTCCAGCCGCCCGGCTACGGCGAGAACGTCCTGAAGAGGTATCCGGTCGTCTACATCCAGGACGGACAGAACCTGTTCTTCCCCGAGGAGAGCGCGTTCGGCAAGGCCTGGCGGATCGGCGAGACCCTGGAGTGGCTCGCCGCCATGAACGCCATCGACAAGGTCCTCATCGTGGGCCTGGTGCCCCAGGACCGCCAAAGGGACTACACGGCCCCGGGCTACCAGAGCTACGGCGAGACCCTGGTCCAGCGGGTCCTGCCCGAGGTCGAGAGCGACTGGCGGGCCCTCCGGGGTCCCGAGAACACGGCGGTGATGGGCTCGTCGCTGGGGGGCGTCGTCTCGTTCTTCCTGGCCTGGAACTGGCCCGAGACCTTCGGCATGACGGCCTGCATGTCGAGCACCTTCGGCTGGCGGGACGACCTGCGGAGCCGGATCGCCAGCGAGCCCCAGCGCGACCTGCGCATCTACCTGGACAGCGGCTGGCCCGACGACAACTACGAGGTGACGCGAGCGATGCGCGACCTCCTCGTCCAGCGCGGCTACGGTCGTCGCCGCGACCTGATGTACCTCGCGTTCCCCCAGGCGCTCCACGACGAGCGCTACTGGGCACTGCGGGTGCCGATCCCGTTCCAGTTCTTCTTCCGTAGCGGCCCCCTTCCCGGCGTCTCCCCGGGGCTGCTCGGCTTCGACGGTCCGGAACGGCCGACGAAGGGCTAACCTGACGTTCTCACCAATTGTCTACTACGAAACCGTATGTACCTGAATCTGCGGCGTTACGCTCCGCTCGGGCTCCTAGACGTACAGACAGTACGACTGCGTCGCCCTCGGTCGCAAGCCTTGCATCTCCAGGCACCTACGGCCTCTCGCAACGACACCCGGTGAGAAGGCCAGGCTAAGATCGCGTGATGCGAACCGCCGAGAGAGCGATCGTCGTCCGGCTCCTGTCGCTTCTCGTCGTGCTCGCGATGGCGCCCGGCTGCTCCCTCCGGCGCATGGCCATCAACAGCGTCGCGGACTCGCTCTCGTCCGCCGGCGACGTCTGGTCCTCCGACGACGACCCGGAGCTCATCCGCGCGGCGACCCCGTTCGCGCTCAAGACCACGGAGTCGCTGCTGGCGGAGGCGCCCGAGCACGAGGGCCTTCTGCTGTCGGCCTGCTCCGGCTTCACGCAGTACGCCTACGCCTTCGTCGAGCTGGACGCTTTCGAGATCGAGCCCGAGAGCTGGCGCCGAGCCGAGGAGCTGCGCGAGCGCGCTCTCAAGCTCTACCTGCGAGGCCGCAACTACTGCCTACGGGCTCTCGACCTCCGCGCGCCCGGAGCGACCGAGAGACTGCGGCAGGATGCCGCAGGCGCCCTCTCCGAGTTCGACGAGAGCGCGTTGCCGCTCCTCTTCTGGACCGCGGCATCGTGGGGCTCCGCGATCAGCCTGGGTCTCGACCGCCCGGACCTGGTCGTGGACCTGCCCGCGGTGCGGGCGCTCATCGAACGCGCCCTCACCCTCGACCCGCAGTGGAATCGCGGCTCCATCCACGAGGCGCTGATCAGCATCGAGGCGCTGCCGGAGACCATGGGGGGCTCTCCCGACGAGGCCCGCCGCCACTTCGAGAAGGCGGTCGAGCTCTCCGGCGGCACGCGCGCCTCTCCCTACGTGACGTTGGCCGAGGGTCTCATGGTCGGCGAGCAGGATCGCGCCCGCTTCGAGGTGCTCCTGCGGTCCGCGCTGGCCGTCGACCCGGACGCCGTGCCGTCCGAGCGGCTGGCCAATCTGCTGGCTCAGAGGAGGGCCAGGCTCCTGCTGGAGCGCACCGAAGAGCTCTTCCTGGAGTAGCCGCCCGACGAGGTGGTGCCGGGCGGCCCGACGGTCCTCCGCAGGACGCTCGCCGCAGGAGCGGAGTTGCCGGAGACGCCGCGGGACGGCTGGCTCTCGGCGTGGACCGTCGCGAGCCGACGCGCGAAGAGAGGGCGATCATGCCCACCGCTCCGTCGGAGGTCAGCAGCGGCGTCGCCAGCAGGCTCCGGACCCCGGCATCGATCATGCTGTGGGCCTCCGAGAACCGCTCGTCACCCGCGAGGTCCAGGCTGAGGGCGGCCAGACCCTTGTCGACCACCTCGGAGATCAGGACGAGGCCGCAGTTCGACGAGCGACCGATCACCAGGGTCTCGCCCTCGTGCACGAAGTCGAACGCCTCGCCCTCGGGAGGTTGGACAAGGAAGCTTGATCACCGGCGGCAGTCCACCAACAGTCGGGCTTTGAGGCCCCGTGGCGACGGCTCGACCGCCTCGAGGAGGACACCCTCGGAACGGTCCACCACGACCGACCAGGTCAGGCTCTCCGCCCGCGCGAGCGGACCGACCCATCCCTCGCAGCCGATTGCTGTCCGTTGCTATTCTTCGCGGGAGCGGCCACCCGTGGCCGCCCTCCGTCTCGCCGCCCACGGAGACGCCGTCCTCACCCACCTTCACCGGAGCCCATCGAGGTGACCCGAAGCACCGCGTATCGCGTGACCGGCCTGGACTGCGCCGAGGAGGTCCGCGCCCTGAAGGGCGCCGTCGGACCGGTGGTCGGCGACGAGGAGCGGCTCGCGTTCGACCTCCTGCGCGGTCGGATGATCATCCGCGGCCCGGTCTCGACAGCCGAGAGCCGGCGGATCCGGGAGGTCGTCGCGGAGATCGGGATGGAGGCCACGCCGTGGAGCGAGGACCCCGGCGAGACCGAGACCTGGTGGCGACGCCGGGGGCGCTCGGCGCTGTGCGCCGTCAGCGGCCTCGCCGTGGCCCTCGGCGTCGGCCTCCACGCCGCCGGTGGCGCCGGTCTGCTCCCGGCGTTGGGCGGCGGCGGCCAGGTCCCCCTGGTCTCACGCCTCCTGTACCTCGGGGCCATCGCTGGCGGCCTGCGCTGGGTGCTACCGCGGGCCTGGAGCTCGCTGCGCCGGCGCGCGGCCGACATGAACCTGCTCATGACCGTCGCCATCGCCGGCGCCCTGATCCTGGGCGAGTGGCTCGAGGCCGCCACCGTGGCGTTCCTGTTCGCCCTGGCCCTCGAGCTCGAGCGGTGGAGCATCGGCCGGGCCCGGCGGGCGATCTCGTCCCTCCTCGACCTGGCGCCGCCGACCGCCCGGGTCGTGGACGAACGGAGTGGCGACACCGGGACCTCGACTCCGGTGGAGGAGATCGGGATCGGGGCCCGGATCCGGGTCCGACCCGGAGAGAAGGTCCCCCTGGACGGCCGGGTTTGCGAGGGGCGCACGACGGTCGACGAGTCTCCGATCACCGGCGAGTCGCTGCCGTCCGCCAAGGAGCCCGGAGACCCCGTCTACGCTGGCACCGTGAACCGCGACGGCACGCTGGAGATCGAGGTCACGCGCGCCGCCAACGACACGACGCTCGCCCGCATCATCCGCCGGGTCGAGGAGGCCCAGACCCGCCGCGCGCCCACCGAACGCTGGGTCGACCGCTTCGCCCGCGTCTACACCCCTCTCATGATGGCGCTCGCCGCCGTCGTCGCCGTCGTCCCGCCTCTCGTGTTCGGCGACTTCGCCGCCTGGTTCTACCGCGCCCTGGTCCTCCTCGTCATCGCCTGCCCGTGCGCCCTGGTGATCTCGACTCCGGTCAGCGTGGTCGCCGGCCTGGCCCGTGCTGCCCGCGCGGGGGTCTTGGTCCAGGGCGGTCAGTACCTGGAGATCCCGGCGACTCTGCGGGCGATCGCCTTCGACAAGACGGGCACCCTCACGCTGGGCGAGCCCCGGGTGGTCCAGGTCGTCGCCCTCCAGGGCCACGACGAGGCGGAGGTGCTCGCGATCGCTGCGGCCCTCGAGTGTGAGAGCAACCATCCCCTGGCCTCGGCCGTGCTGGAGGAGGCGCGACGGAGAGCGGTCGACTTCGCGCCCGCCACCCGGACGAGGGAGCTCCGGGGTCTCGGCATCGTGGGGACGCTCGAAGGTCGCCCCGCCTGGATCGGCAACCACCGCTTCGTGATCCAGCGCAGCGGACCGGGGGAGGCCGGCGGCCCGGACCCCGACGAGCTCGCCGCCGCCATGGAGGGTCAGGGACGGTCCGTGGTGGCGGTCGGCGAGGAGGACCACGTCTGCGGCCTGTTGGCCGTCGCGGACGAGATCAGGCCCGAGGCGCGGGAGGCGATTCGCCAGCTCCGGGCCTCCGGAGTCGAAAGGCTGGAGCTGCTGACCGGTGACAATCAGCGGACCGCGGAGTGCGTCGCCGCGGCCCTCGGCCTCGACGCCGCCCGCTCCGAGCTCCTGCCCGAGGAGAAGGTGGAGGCCGTCCGTCGGCTGCAGGCCGAGGTCGGACCCACCGCCATGGTCGGAGACGGCATCAACGACGCCCCGGCCCTCGCGGCCTCCTCGGTGGGGATCGCCATGGGGGTCAGGGGAAGCGACGCGGCCATCGAGACCGCCGACATCGCCCTCATGACGGACGAGCTCCGGCGGCTTCCCTGGCTCGTGCGTCACTCCCGCCGCACCCTCAACGTGATCCGGCAGAACATCATCTTCGCGCTGGCCGTGAAGGCGGCCTTCCTGCTGCTGGCGGCCGCCGGCGTCGCCACCCTCTGGATGGCGATCGCCGCCGACATGGGCGCCTCGCTCCTGGTGATCGCGAACGCGCTCCGGCTCCTGCGCTAGCCGGCTAGGTCAGGCTAGATGACGATCGGGACGACCAGGATGTCGACCTCTTCCGAGACCACGACCGCATGGTTCGGCGGGACCCGGCGCCACGTCGCGTCGTGGGTCAACGGCTCCGACGCGATGATCACCGCCTGTTCCTCGACCGCGTCGGCAGCGGGCTCCATGCGACCCACGCCGGCCTCACAGGTGTAGCAACGCCCCGGGTGGTAGTAGAGGGAGTTGGCCCTCTCCTCCCGAGCCCCGGGGGAGATCCAGCGCGTGACGACGGCCCGCGAGCCGTCGGTGAGGGCGAGGTTGAGCAGGGAGGGCTCCTCGATGCCCGCCGAGCGCCGGAACTCCTCGCTCCGACCGATGGCCTCGGCCAGCGCCCGCACCATCCGAGGCATTTCCTCGGTGCCCTCGAGGGCCCGCCAGGCGTCCACGAACAGCGCGAACAGGTGCTCGCTGTCGGTCGAGCCCTGGATCAGGCGATAGGCCTCGTCGGACAGGCCGCTGCGCAGCCGCCGGACATAGGAGTGGAAGCCGGCGAGGTGGCCGTTGTGCATGAAGGCGAAGCGTCCCCAACCGAACGGGTGGCAGTTCAGGCGGGTGACCGGCAACCCCGGCGTCGCCGAGCGGACGTGGGCCAGGATGCAGGAGCTCACCGTGACGGGAGCCAGGTTCAACAGGTTCGCGTTGCTCCAGGCCGGGGTCAGGTCCTTGAAGACCGCGGGCCCCTCGGAGAGCTCCGGGCGGTACCAACCCACGCCGAACCCGTCGCCGTTGAGCGGCTCGATCCCCTCGTCGCTCCGCAGGCTCTGACGGATGATGGAGTGCTCGGGCTGGGTCACCAGAGAGCCGAGGGTGGTGGGAGGACCGAGGTAGAGGGCGAATCGGCACATCTGTGAGGAGACCTCGGTTGGCTGGACTGGGTCGGCTGGACTGGGCTGGCTGTTCAGGCTCGAATGGACCGGACTCGAAGACTGAGTCTAGCGGCTCCCCAGGGTCCTCTCCAGGAGCTCCGCCAGGCGGACGCTCGCCCTGCGCAGCCGATCCTCGACGACGGGGCGCGCGCGGCTCTGGTAGCTCTCCCCCAGGAGGATCGGCTCGGGCCCCACGTCGTAAGCCACCTCCAGGGCCAACGTCAGGGACTCCTGGGCCCACTCGGGGGGCCCACCGTCCGTCCATGCCGGGTTCGGAGCGCTCGGAATCCCAGCCGAGATGCGGCTGGCCCGGGAGCGCCAACCCGGAGCCGCCCACAGCTCCGCCTCCCGCCTGCGCAGGATCGCCCGGTCCCAGACGTCGTGCAGGTCCATGGGCTCCCCGAAGAACCGCAGCTCGATCTCGTTTCCACCGCGGTCGCTGGCGCGCGAGACGTGGAGCGGCTGATGCAAGTCGGCCGTGAAATGGAGGACGAAGCGCAGGGCCGTCGCTCGGCTCGCGTCGTCTCTCCGAGGATCCGCGAGGATCTCGAGGTAGTGCTCCAGGGCCCCCACCACGCAGCAGCGGGCCGGACCGCCCGGAGGCGCGGAGTCGCAACCCAGCGCTGGACAGTCGCGGTCGAGATCCAGCTCGAAGGCACCGTCGGGCACGTTGATGAAGTGAAGGCGCCAGGTCCACTCCCAGTCGGGCTGGTCCCGGGCCGAGTCGGCCCAGACCGCGGCCTCGGCCATGGACGCTCCGCCCAGGAGACGCTCCACCTCCGCGGCGACAGGGGGCGAGAGCCGGCTCCGGGCCGCCTCGGCGACAGCCCGGTGAGTCTCCTCGCTCCAGCCGGCCGACGGCGTCGCGACGCCCCACGACGCGGCGACGAGGCCCAGGGTCAGGATGACGGTGCGGTATTCTCCGGACACGTCGGTAGCTTAGCTGGCCGGTGGGTGGGGCGTGACGGCGGAGCCACCCCGCGCCGGGGTGGGCGTGTCACCACCCCGTGGGGTCTTGGTGAAAGCCCCACCGGAAGCCAACCTGAGTGGACCGAAGGACCTGTCCTGAGTGAGCCGAAGGACGAGCGAGAGACCGGGGTCTCGGTCTCGGAGAGGAGGGTGATCATGAAAGTCGGCGATCTGATGCAGACCAAGGTCTTCACCGTCTCGGTGAACGACCTGGTGGACCGGGTGTTCTTCCTCATCAACTTCGAGAAGATCCGCCACCTGCCGGTGCTCGACGGCCCGCGGCTCGTGGGGATCGTCTCGGACCGGGACCTCTACAAGGCCCTGGGCCCGAGGGGCCGCCGGCGGTCGGTGATCGAGCAGAAGGAAGAGACGTCGCTCTACGTCATCCCGCGCAAGGTGCGCCACATCATGCGCCGCGGCGTCATCACGATCGAGCCCGAGGCCGACCTGGCCAAGGCCGCCCACACCATGGCCAGACGGAGGATCGGCGCCCTGCCGGTGACCAAGGGGTCGGAGCTGATCGGAATCCTCACCGCCACCGACCTCCTGCGCGTCTTCGGCAAGATCGCCGAAGAGTTGGCAGAGCTCAAGCAGCGGGTGGAGGCGGTGGCCCCCGAGGACGCGACCTCGGTCCGGGTCGAAGAGGCCAACCCGTAGACGCAAACGGAGGCCCGTCCCTCTGGAGATGGCAAGAGTGGCGAGAGAGCCCACCCATTGACACGCGGACGGATCGCCCTGGTCGCGGTCGTCGCGGCGGTGGTCGCCGGGTTCTTCCTGACCCGGCCGAGCGACGAGAAGAGGATCGAGCGGCGGCTCGAGAGCCTGGCCGAGAGCGCGGCGCGCGACTCGGGCGAGGGCAAGCTCCAGGGCCTGGCGGCCGCCCGGGCTGTCGCCGAGGGCTTTGCCGAGCCCTTCGAGGTCGTCGCCCCTCAGCTCGGGTTCTCCACCCACGACCGACGAGAGCTGATCGGCGGTATCCACGCCTTCCGCCTGCGGTCGGAGAGGTTCCGGGTACGGATCGCCGACACCCACATCGAGCTCGACTCCGCCATGGGGCGAGCCCTGATGCTCCTCGACATCGAGTTCGCCACGGGGGCCGTCGGCCTGGGACGGGGTGACCGCTACCGCTTCCGACTGGACTGGGTCGAACGGGACGGCGAGTGGCGGATCGACCGGGCCGAGCTGCTGGAGATCGGAGGCCGCTGACCCCCCGGGGCGCCCTGCGGCCTACCGGGCCAGGAGGTCGATGAGACCGGCCAGCAGCCCGCGACGCCCGTCGCCCGTCCACCCCCCCTGCCCAGCCTCGGGCGGGGCGATGGCCCGGAGCCGTCGCTCGCGCGACCGCTCCTCGACCTGTTCCTCGGTCTCCAGCCTTCGCGACCGCTCCAGCCCGCCGCTCCGGATCCAGCGCAGGACGGCGTCGAGCTCTCCCGAATCGAACCAGATCCCGTGCTCGCCGCAGGTGTCCACCACGATCCCCGAGCGGCGACCGTAGTTGCGACGGTGCATCAGCCTCGAGCACAACGGGCACGGCCGGTACAGCGGACCGTCGTCGTGGGTCAGCGGCGGCCGCGGCTCCTCGTCGGGGCCCGCTCGCCAGGGGCGACTCCGGTCGGCGGCCTCCTCCTCGAGACGGCGGAAGACCTCCAGCGCCAGCCATAGGCCCGCACAGCGGCCGCACTCCAGCGCGGTCACGCCGTCCGCCAACCGGCGGGACGCCAGGCGCCGCGGGTCTCCACACCGCGGGCAGGGGTGCTCGGTCCGCCCGCCGAGGACCTCCTGGGGGGCGATGGCCAGACCACAGTGGTGACAGAACCGGGCACGGCGGGAGATCCTCGCAAAGCATCCCGGGCACAGGGTGTCGAGATCCTGCTCGTGAAGTGTGAAGTCCGAGTTGCAGAAGGAGCAGGTGAGCGCCCCGCCCTCGCGCCCGGCGCCGCACGACGAGCAGCGCACCACGTCCGCCTCCTCCAGGCGGGTCTCCGGCACTTCCACGAGTTCGCCACAGACGCAGCGGAAGCGCTCTCCCGATCGGCGCCCCGAGGCATCGAACTGCAGCCCGCACGCGCGGCACGCGGCCAGGAGGCGGAGGCGGTTCGGGTGGCGGGGGTCGAGCCCAGGCATGACCCACTCAGAGTATCGCGACGCACGGCCGCGACGCAGCCGCTACCATGCGGCCGAGTCATGCGAACTGCCCCCACATCCCGGTGCGACCGGGACGGGGTCGATGGCGGGCGTTCCCGCGGCCGCTCCTGGGCACTCCGACCGCCCCTGGCGGCCCTCGTCGCGCTGTCGATCACGATCGCGACCTTCGCGGCGCCCCCGGCCCGGGGCGTGGACCTCGTGATCGAGGCGCCCGCCGACCTCGAGCCGGTCGCCAGGAGACTGCGGGCGATGGACCCCGCCGGCCTCGAGCGGATCGCCGAGACCCTCGGCCTCGAGGCTCCGGGGCCACCGATCCAGATCCTCCTCGCGGACGAAGGGACGCCCCTGGCACAGTCGGCGCCCGCGTGGGTCTCCGGCTGGGCCTGGGGCGCCCTCGGCCGAGTGGTTCTTCTGCCCCGCCGTGTACCCGCCTACCCGGACGGCAGTCTGGGCGAGCTGCTCCGCCACGAGGTCGCCCACGTTCTCATCGCACGGGCCGCCGGCGGCCGCCCGCTGCCCCGCTGGTTCAACGAGGGCCTCGCCATGGTGACGGCCGGAGGCTGGGGCCTAGGGGATCGGTCGCGCCTGACCCTCACGCTGCTCGCCGAGGACCGGATGGATCTCGACACCCTGGACGCCCGGTTCCGGGCGGGCGGCGGTGACATCGGCCGCGCCTACGCCCTTTCCGGGGCGCTGGTCCACCACCTCGTCCGTCGCCACGGAGCGGGGACGCCCGCGGCGATCCTGCGCGGCGTCCGCCTGGGCCTCTCGTTCGACGACGCGTACACGCGGGCGGTCGGCCGTACCCTGGAGAGCGAGCTCGACGGATTCTGGCGGCGGCTCGACTTCACCTACCGCTGGCTGCCCTTTCTCACCAGCTCCGCCACGCTTTGGATCGGTGTGACCGCGCTCTTCCTTCTCGCCGCCCGCAGGCGGCGCGAGCGCGACCGCGAGCTCGAGATGCGGTGGCGGAGCGAGGACGAAGCGATGATCCGATGGAACCCGTCCCCGCCGCCCGCGGACGAGGTCGAGCTCGAGAACTGAGGCCTGCCGGCGGCCCGCGCCCTCAACCCCCTTTCGAGGTCCCCTCGTCGGACCCCGTGGCCGCGTTCTCACACAGGGTCTTCCACAGCTCGGAGTTGATCTCGCCGCCCACGAGGACGGCGAATCCCGTGAGGTAGAGCCAGCTCAGCAGGGCGATGACGACGCTCAGCGAACCGTAGGCCTTCGTGTACGCGAACTCCTCCAGGTAGAGGCGCAGGCCCAGGGACGCCGACATCCAGAGGAGGCAACCGAGAACCGCCCCCGGCGTCAGCCAGCGCCAGCGGTAGTGGCGCTGGCCCGGGGCCAGGTTGTAGACGAGGTCGAAGCCGACCACCACCGCGGGCGGCAGGAGCAGCCACTGCAGCAGGCTCCATCCCCGGCCGAACAGCCCTCCGAGACCGAGCCACTCCAGCGCCTGCCGCCCGAGTTCGCCGCTCACCAGCAGGAGCGCCAACCCACCCACCACCAGGCCGGCGAAGACGACGGTGATGCCGGTGGCCGTCAGCCGGACCCGCCACCACGGAAGCTCCTCCGAGATGCCGAACGCCCGGTTCAGCCCCTGCGCGATGGCCATCATGCCGTTCGAGGCGGCCCACAGGGTGACCACGACGCCGAGGGAGAGCTTCCCTCCGCTCTTCGAGCGCCGGATCTCGTCCAGCGTGTCCTCCAGGAGCGCCAGGACGTCCGGGCCCGGCGCGACCTTGCGCAGGAAGTCGAACAGCTCGGTTCGTAGGGCGGCGCTCTCGTCCACGACGTAGCCGAAGAGGGTCGTGAGGGTGAGGAGGAGGGGGAAGACGGCGAAGAAGGCGTGAAACGCGATCTGGGCCGAGCGCCCGAAGACCTCGTCCGCCGCCATCTGCTGTCCGGTGTCGCGCAACAGCTGTCGCCACCCCTTTCGACTCAGGTGCCAGAAGGAGTTCGAGGAGCTCATCTCGCCTCCTCGAGGAGGGTCTCGACCTGCCGGCGGAGCTCGCCGACCGCCACGCCCGCCCGATCCAGAGCCGCGCCCGTACCCTCGGCCAGCAGCGCCTCGACGGTCGCGACCTCGGCCCGCAGATTCCGCAGCCTCTCCGGATTCCACGCTGGCCCGTCCACCTCGAGCAGATCCGACAGGCCGTCGCGCAACTCCCTGACCTCCGACGAGATCCTGGCGAGCCGTGGAGAGGCGTCCGCCGGGTCGACCCCCTCGAGCCAGCCCTGCAGCCGAGCCGAGGCGACGGCGAGCTCGCGCTCGACACCCGCCGGCAGACGCGTCTCCTCGCGTCGGTAGGCGGGCGCCAGGACGAGCGCGGCTCCGACGAGGCAGAGCACCGCCAGAACCAGGCCAAGCCGCAACACCAGCCCACCGCGCCTGCCGCGACCCGGCGTGAGGCCGTTGGAGTCCATGGAGCCGAGCTTACTACCGGCCGGCCAGACCCCGGCCGGACCGGTTCAGGCCCGAACCGGGGCGGAGCCGTTGCGCGACGAGGCGAGCCCCTTGACGAAGGCCTCGAGCTCGGCCATGGAACGGCCGACCAGGAGGCTTCCGTGGCTGCGCAGCTCGAGCGAGCTACCCTGGCTGCCCCCCACCACGAGGCTGGCTCCCCTCGCCGAGAGTCGCTCCAGCAGGGACCGGATGTCGCGCTCCAGCCGACCGGGTTCCCGGACGACCGAGACGCTCAGCCAGACCAGGTCCGGTCGCTCCTGGTCGCAGGCTGCCGACAGGGTGGCGAGGGGCGTGTCCGGGCCCAGGTTGGTCGCCTCGTACCCCAGCGATTCGAGGACCGTCGCCGCCGCCAGGCTGGGGAGGAGGTAGGGGTCGCCGCCGGGCGCTCCACCGAGAGCCGTGGGCGCCCCCGGCTCCAACGGAACGATGGCGCGAAGCTGGTTCAGACACTGGATGCAGAGATCGGTCGCCCGGTGCTCCCAGAAGATGCCTTCGTCCCCGCGGTCGTGCCACAGCTCGCCCAGGCGATCCATGGCTTGTCGCAACGGACCGTCGACGATCTCGGCCACGCTGCCCCCCTCCAGGTACATCGAGAGCACGAGACCCCTCGCCTCTGCGCCGGCGCCATCGCGCAGGAAGCGGAAGAGCTGGTCGTCACCGCTGTCTCCCGCTGCGGGCCGCCGGCGGCGGAGAACCTCGATCTCGGTCAAACCTAGGACATCGGGCCGGACCAGCTCCGCTCTCGTGTCCCGGACGAAACGCAGCGCCTCGCGCACCGGGATCCGTCGATGCCCTCCGGCGGTGCGCGTGACACGGACGAGACCGTCATCCGCCCAGCGCTTGATGGACGACTCACTGACTCCGATGGCTTCCGCCAGCTCGCGGGGGGAGAGGATCGCTTTCATCGGCTCCTTCGCTCTCTTCTGATCTCGACTCTCGCTCGCGGGCACTCCGCCACATCCAATGGAACGATTCGGACGAATTGCCTAGACGATTTGGATGATTCAGGAGTGACCCTTCTCGATCATCATCGCAGAAAGTCTCCAATCCTGCAAGGCACACAAAGATCCAATAGACCCTTGACGAGCCCACACTTCCCTGATAGCTTTTGCACGTTATGAACGCTTTAGTCGTTTTGGACGTATCCATCGACAACCACCCAACCAAGGAGAACACCATGAAGACCACCCGAATCCTGACCCTCGCCGCCCTCGCCTTCCTCCTCGTCGTCTCTCCCGGGATCGCCGCGGATAAGGACATCGTGGACACCGCCGTCGCGGCCGGCTCGTTCCAGACCCTCGTCGCCGCCGTCCAGGCCGCGGGCCTGGTGGACGCCCTCAAGGGCGACGGCCCCTTCACCGTCTTCGCGCCGACCGACGAGGCCTTCGCGAAGCTGCCCGCCGGCACGGTCGAGAGCCTGCTGCAGCCCGAGAACCTCGACCAGCTGCGCGCGATCCTCACCTACCACGTCGTGCCCGGGAAGCTCATGGCCGCAGACGTCATGGGTCAGAGTGACGCCGCGACGCTGCAGGGCGACAAGCTCGCCTTCGCAGCTACCGACGGCGGCGTGATGATCAACGGCGCTTCGGTCCTCCAGGCCGACATCCTGACCAGCAACGGCGTGATCCACGCCGTCGACACGGTCATCCTGCCCCAGTAAGCCATAGCCTGACCTTCTCACCAAGTATCTACTGCGAAGCCGTATGTGCCTGAGTCTGCGGCGTTACGCTCCCGTCGGCCTCTTCGACGTACCGGTGAAGTCAACGGGAAGGACTTCCGACACGTTCCGGCTGTAGCGGCCGGATCCTCGGCGGACTCGTCTCCCTGTTCCTGCTGGGCCACACACGGGGCGGCTCCGAGCAGGACCGCAGCCGGGCCTGACCCTCCCCTGATCCCCCTCGCAGACGGCCGCTCCGGGAACACCGGGGCGGCCGTCTGCGTTGCGGCGGATACGAGACTCCCCCCGCGACCCATGATCGTCTTCGAGCACAACGAGCCCTTCGACTCTCCGCGGGCGGAGGTCTGGGCCTGGCGCGCCCGGCCGGGCGCGTTTCGCCGTCTCGCGCCTCCTTGGCAAGACGTGCGCCCAGTGTCCGAGCCGGCCGCGATCGAGGACGGCAGCCGGATCCTGGGGCTCGGGCGGCTGCTGCGCCTCCCTGCTCCGCTGGCGCGGCTCGTTCGCGGAAACCTGGAGGACCCGGCGTTTCTGACCAGCACCCGCGCGGTTCCGGCCCGCCTCGTCGAAAGCGGCTATCGTTTCCGGCACACCGACGTCGAGCAGGCCTTGCGCCATCTCCTGGGCCGGCACGGAGGAGCGGAGCGCCCGTGACGATCCTGCTGCTGCACGCCCTGGCGACCTGGACCCTGGTCGGCCTGATCTGGTTCGTCCAAATGGTCCACTATCCGCTCTTCAGCCTCGTGACCGGCGAGACGTCGCCCCGCTACGCAGCGGAGCATCAGCGGCGCACCTCGTGGGTCGTGGTGCCGGTCGATCCGGAAGTGATCCGCCGGCTGGTTCTCACGAACGGCTTCCGCACCGGCCTCTGGACCGCCCGCGGCGCGGTGGCCTGGCTGCTGCTCGACGGGAGGATCGCGACGTGAGCCGCCGACGGCGTTTCCGCCCGCCGGTCGACGACGGCGCACGGCCCGTGCGGGATCTCGTCGTGGTCTTCTCGGACCAGCTCGATCCGAAAGGACTGGACTCGCTGCGCCTGGACCGGCGCAAGGACCTCGTCCTCCTGGTGGAGGCCGCGGACGAGCTCGGGCGCGGACCGGCTCATCGGCAGCGGATCGCCCTGCACCTCGCCGCCATGCGTCACTTCGCAGACGGCCTGGCGCGGCGGCGACGGCACCGGCTCGAGTATCGAGCGCTCGACGACGTGACGAACCGCGGAGCCCTGGACGCGGAGATCTCGGCCGCCATCGAGCGCTTCCGCCCCGCGAGGCTGCGGGCGCTCCGGCCGGGGAGCTGGCGACTGTTGAACCTGCTCCGTGGCCAGGCCGAGGCGGCGGGCCTCGAGCTGGAGGTGGCCGAGGAACCCCACTTCCTCGAGACACCCGGCGCCTTCGTGCGTTGGGCCCGTTCGACGAGGCGGGTTCGGCCGGAGCTGCTCTACCGGAGGATCAGGAAGCGCCTCCACATCCTCCTGGATGCCGACGGGGGACCCGAGGGCCGACGCTGGAGCTTCGACCGCGACAGCCACAATCCGTGGCGACGGGGAAGTCCACGCCCGCCTCAGCCCCGTCGGTTCCCACCCGACGAGCTGACCCGCGAGGTGCTGGAGATCGTCGCCGAGCGCTTCCCGGAGGCCCCCGGGCAGCTGGAGCCCTTCGGATGGCCCGTTACCCGGACGGAGGCGCTGGCGGCCCTCGAGGACTTCGTCGCGAACCGGCTCGGGCAGTTCGGCACCTACCGGGACGCCCTGGCAACGGGTCGACCCTGGCTGTTCCACTCCCTCCTCTCGCCGGCGCTCAACCTCAAGCTCCTCGACCCGCGCGACTGCGTGGCGGCGGCCCTCGACGCTTACCGAGGCCCCTCGACGCCCCTCCAGTCGGTCGAGTGCTTCCTGCGCGAGATCATCGGCTGGCGGGAGTTCGCTCGCGGCGTCTACTGGCTGGAGGGTCCGGAGTACGCCGAGCGCAACGAGCTAGGACAGCACGGCCGGCTGCCGCCCCTGTACCGGACCGCGGACACCGACATGCACTGCCTGCGGGACGCCGTCGGCCGCGTGCTGCAGCACGGCTACGGACACCGGGCGCAGCGACTGGCGGTCACGGGCAACTTCGCCCTCCTCTCCGGGATCGAGCCGCGGGCCCTGGCGGAGTGGACTCTGGCGACCCATGTCGACGCGGTGGAGTGGGCGACCGTCCCCGAGACGATGGGCCTCGCGCTGTACGCGGACGGGGGGGTGGTGGCCGACAGGCCCGACCCGTTGAGCGGACTGGCCATCCGGCGCCGGGGCGATGCCTGCCGCGATTGCCGCTTCGACCCCCGGCGCGGTACGGGTGAGGACGCCTGCCCGTTCACCACGTTCTACCAGGAGTTCCTGGACCGGCACCGGGAGCGGTTCTCGACGAACCCGCGGATGAGGCCCATGATGAGCGACCTCGAACGTCTCGATCCGAACGAGATCGAGGCCGTCCGGGAACGAGCCCGCGAGCTGCGCGAGGAGCTCGGGATCGGCGCCGTCGACGGTGGGGCATCGTGAGGAGAGCGCTCGTCTGGTTCCGCTCCGACCTGCGGACCGAGGACCACCCGGCCCTGCACCTGGCATCGCGGGAGGCCCCGGGTGGAGTCGAGGGAGTCTTCCTGCTCTCCCCCGGCCAGTGGCGGGAGCACGACTGGGGTGACCCGAAGACGGATTTCCTGCTCCGGAGCCTGCGCAGCCTCGCCGGGAGCCTGGTGCGACTCGGGATCCCCCTTCATCTCGTCAGGGCGGACCGGTTCGCGGACGCTCCCGAAGCCCTCGTGCGCCTCGCGCGGCGCCTGGAGGCCGACCTCGTCGTCTGCCACCGGGAGCTGGAGGTCAACGAGCGGCGGCGCGACCGGCGGGTCGGAGACGCCCTCGCGGCCGACGGCCGACGCCTGGTCTCTCTCCATGACCAGACCATCGTTCCGCCCGACGAGATCCAGACCCGGCAGGGGACCTTCTACACGGTCTTCACGCCGTTCCGGCGCGCCTGGATGGAACGCGTCGAGGCCGGGGGGATCGGCGATCCCCTACCCGCGCCGGAGGCCCGGGAGCCGCTCTCCGTCGAGACGGAGGCCGTCCCCCATTCGGTCGCCGGCTTCGCGAGGCCGCCGGCCGGCCTCGTGAAGCTGTGGCCCGCCGGAGAGGCGGAGGCCCATCGGCGTCTCGAGCGGTTCCTCGAGTCGCACGCCGGCGGCTACGGGGAGAATCGGGACATCCCCTCCGTCGAGGGCACCTCCGCTCTCTCCCCCTACCTCGCCCTGGGTGTCGTCTCCGCACGCACGTGTCTCGCGGCGGCGGCGGCGACCAACCGCGGTCGCCTCCGTGGGGGCGACGAGGGCCTGGAGACCTGGATCACGGAGCTCGTCTGGCGCGAGTTCTACCGCCACGTCCTGGTCGGTTATCCAAGGGTCTCCAAAGGCCGGCCCTTCAAGGAAGAGACCGAGGCCGTCGCCTGGCGCGATGAGGAAGAGGACCTCGCGCGCTGGCGGGAGGGGCGGACCGGGGTGCCATTCGTCGACGCCGGCCTGCGTCAGCTCGCGGCCACCGGCTGGATGCACAACCGCCTGCGGATGGTCACCGCACAGTTCCTCACCAAGGACCTCCTGCTCGACTGGCGTTTCGGCGAGCGTCACTTCATGCGTCACCTGGTGGACGGCGACCTCGCCAGCAACAACGGCGGTTGGCAGTGGTCGGCCTCGACCGGCACCGACGCCGCGCCCTACTTCCGCATCTTCAACCCGTGGACCCAGGGGAAGCGCTTCGACCCCGACGGGACCTTCATCCGTCGGTGGGTGCCGGAGCTCCGGGAGGCTCCAACGAAGGCCCTCCACGACGCGGACAAGCTCACCGCGCCGGGCCTCGCCGAGCTCGGCTACCCGCGGCCGATGGTCGACCACGGCATGGCGCGGGAGCGCTGCCTCGAGGCCTTCCGCCATGCCCGGGGCGGCGGCTGACGATAGGTTAGACTGAGAGCCGCCCCGCGGTCGAGGTCTCCGTTCGTCGGGAGACCACTCCGAGCAGGCCTCCCACGCCGAGCGCGAGCCTGTCCCGACCCGCCCCCCGCGGCTTCCCCATGCCGAGCATCCCGTCGACGGAGAGAGCCCAGTGCCCACCTGGATCGTAACCGGAGGAGCCGGATTCATCGGCTCCAACTTCGTGCGTCACGCCCTGGGGGCGACCGAGGTGGAGCTGGTCGTCGTCGACAAGCTGACCTACGCTGGCAACCCGATGAGCCTCGACGAGGTCGCCGAGGATCCGCGCTTCCGCCTCCTCGAGGCGGACATCGCCGACCGGGCGGCGATGCGCGAGCTGTTCGCCCGAACCCGGCCGGAGGCGGTGCTGAACTTCGCGGCCGAGAGCCACGTGGACCGTTCGATCGACGACCCGGGGATCTTCCTCCACACCAACATCCGAGGCACCTTCGAGTTGCTGGAGGCCTCGCGCGCGCTGTGCGACGACGACGGGGGCCCGAGCGACTTCCGCTTCCTGCAGGTCTCGACGGACGAGGTCTACGGCACTCTGGGCGCTACCGGACGGTTCTCGGAGACCACGCCGTACGCCCCGAACTCCCCCTATGCGGCATCCAAGGCGGCAGCCGATCACCTCGTCCGCGCCTACGGCGAGACCTATGACCTGCCGGTCCTGATCACCAACTGCTCCAACAACTACGGACCTCGACAGTTCCCCGAGAAGCTCGTCCCCCTCATGATTCTGAACGCGCTGGAGGGCAAGGACCTGCCGCTCTACGGCGACGGCGGCAACGTCCGCGACTGGCTGTACGTGGGCGACCACTGCGCCGGCATCCTGGAGGTCCTCCGGCACGGCCGGCCGGGCGAGAAGTACAACATGGGTGGGGACAGCGAGCGCACCAATCTCGAGATCGTCGACACCCTCTGCGACCTCCTCGAGGAGCTGCGGCCGGCGGCGGACAACCCCGCCCTGACAGGCCGCGGAGCGGCAACCTACTCCGAGCTGAAGCGTTTCGTCGCCGACCGCCCGGGCCACGATCGCCGTTATGCCGTCGACCCGGGCAAGATCCGGCGGGAGCTCGGTTGGCAACCGCGGCACGACCTGGAGTCCGGTCTTCGCGAGACGGTCTCCTGGTACCTGGACAACCTGGAGTGGTGCGAGGCCGTCCAGTCCGGCCGCTACCGCCGCGAGCGCCTCGGCCTGAGTGCCGGGCGGAAAGACCAGGAGAGCTCATGAAGGGCATCATCCTCGCCGGTGGATCCGGTACCCGACTCCATCCGGTCACCCGGGGTGTGAGCAAGCAGCTCCTCCCGATCTACGACACTCCGATGATCTACCACCCGCTCTCCACCTTGATGTTGGCCGGCATCCGGGAGATCCTGGTGATCACGACGCCGCACGACCAGCCGGCCTTCCGCAGGCTCCTGGGAGACGGCTCCAGCGTCGGCATGGAGATCGACTATGCCGAGCAGCCGAACCCTGGAGGCCTGGCCGAGGCCTTCCTCATCGGCCGCCGGTTCGTCGGCGACGAGAGTGTCGCGCTCGCGCTCGGTGACAACCTGTTCTACGGTCACGGCTTCCCGGAGGAGCTGCGGGCCGCCGCGGGTCGGGAGACCGGAGCGACCGTCTTTGCCTACCGGGTGCGCGACCCGGAGCGCTACGGCGTGGTCGAGTTCGACCCCGAGGGACGAGCGCTGTCGATCGAGGAGAAGCCCGAGCGACCGCGATCCCCTTATGCCGTGACCGGCCTCTATCTCTACGACAACCGGGTGCTGGAGATCGCCGCCCGAACCGAGCGGTCGGCCCGCGGGGAGCTCGAGATCACGGACGTCAACCGCGCCTATCTGGAGACCGGGGACCTCCACGTGCAGGTTCTCGGGCGCGGCATCGCCTGGTTGGATACGGGGACCCACGCCTCGCTCCTCCAGGCGGCCAACTTTATCCAGGCGCTCGAGGAGCGCCAGGGTCTCAAGGTGGCCTGCATCGAAGAGGTGGCGCACCACATGGGGTTCATCGACACCGAGCAGCTGACCCGCCTGGCCCGGGCGATGGGCAGCAGCGCCTACGGTGCCTATCTCCAGGGCCTTCTCAGGGCTCGGCAGTTCCCCGCGAAGAGTCCAGAAGAATCAAGCACCTGATATTTCCAATTTCATTGCACATCGACTATCTTGATCGATGGGATGAGGAATTGGGTGTGACCGGATGTCAGCGCAACCAGCGCGCCCCCGGCGGTGATCTCGCCGCGATAGGTCGTCGCGGTGCCGGGCGGAAGGGAGCCTGACTCGCCTTCTCTCTCGCCTCTCCAGGGACGGTCCGAGCGCACCTTGCTGGCCGGGATCGTGGCTCTCGGCGCGAGCGCACTCCTGGCAGCGCTCTTCTTCGGCAGGCTCCTCGAGCCTCCCCCGACGGCGCCCCCCTTCTGGCTGGCGCCGGGACTCGCGGCGGCGACGCTCGCCAGCCTTCGTCGCAGCCCGCGATTCGCCATGGCGGGCGCCCTCTTCCTGCTCATCGCCGGCCTCGGCGCTCGGATCGGCCACCCCCCCACCGTGCTCCTCGCCCTGGCGGGAGCGGGAACCCTGACGCCACTGCTCTTCGCGGAGCTGCTGCGAGGAGACGACGACCGCCCCATTCTGTTCGACCGCATCGGCGACACGGTCCGCCTCTTCCTGGCGGCGCTGGGCAGCGTGGCAGCGGGCGCCACGCTGGAGGCGCTGAACTGGTGGAGCCTGAGCCGTCCGCAAGGCTTCCGCGGCCTGATCTCGGAGCCGGCCCCGTTCCAGGATCTCCTCCTGCGGCTGGCGACGCAGGATCTCCTGAGCATCCTGCTCGTCGTCCCCGTGGTCTTCGCCTGGAGAGAGGAGCCGAGTCCCTACCGCGCCCTCTTCGACCGGCGGGAGGCCGAGAAGGGGCTGCTGTTCGCGGTCGTCCTCGTCTGGGCGACCTTCGTCCTGGGAGGCCCGTGGTCCGTTCTCCACGTACCGGCCCCGGTCTGGCCCATCGCGTTCCTTCTCTGGACGGCCCTGCGACTCTCCATCCGCACGACCAGTGCCATGGGCCTGGTCGTCGGGACGGTTCTGCTGACAGCCTCCCACAACGGCTCGGGGCCGTTCTCAACCCGGTTCTGGGGATCACCCGACAGCATCTTCCCGCTGCAGCTCTACCTCGCCCTGGGCCTGCTCGCCGTCCTGGCGGTGAGCGCCGTCCTGCAGGACCGCAACCGGATCGAGCTCGCGCTGGAGGAGAGCGAGAGACGTCTCGCGCTGGCCCTGGCGGCGGCGGGCCACGGAGTCTGGGAGCTCGACGTCGAGACCGACGAGGTGCGCTGGGACGACACCTGGAGGGAGCTCCTCGGCGTCGCGACGGGGGGGGGGCCGTCGAGTCATGACGAGTGGCTGGAGCGGGTGCACCCTGGCGACCGGCCTCGTGTGGAGACCGCCCTCGACCGGCACCTCCGATCCGACTCCCCGGACTACGAGGTCGAGTACCGTTTCCGGACCGCGGCGGGCGGCTGGCGCTGGCTGCTCGATCGTGGTCGCGTGGTCGAGCACGACCTGCGCGGAAGGCCTCGGCGCGTCACGGGCACGATGCAGGAGATCCACGACCGCAAGATCGCGGAGCTGCTCCTGGAGAGCGAGAAGGAGCTGTCGGACTCTCTCATCTCGAGCCTCCCGGGCGTCGCGTTCGTCGCCGACCCGGACGGCCGGCTTCTGCGCTGGAACCGCCACTTGGAGTCGATCACCGGCACCTCCAGGGAGACCATCCGGAGCCTCGACGGTCTGACCTTCGTCGACCGTCGGCACAGGCGGCGTGCCGAGAGCGCCTTCGAGGCGGCCCGGAGTCAGGGAGAGTCGAGCTTCGAGTGCGACCTCGTCGGCGAGGGTGGCGAGTGCCGCCCTTTCCTGCTCTCGGTCCGCCCCATCGAGATCGAGAGCGCTTCGTGCGTCGTCGTCTCGGGGATCGACCTGACGCCGCTCCGCCGAGCCGAGGACAGGGAGCGGCGAAGCCGAGAGCAGCTCGTCGACATCGCCCGCCAGATCCCCGGGATCGTCTTCCAGGCCGTGGGCCGGCCCGGCCGTCTCCCGCGGATCACCTTCGTGGGAGAGGGAATCCGCAACCTCCTGGGCATCGACCCGGACAGCGTCACCGGCGAGAGCTTCGACTACTCCCAGTGGCTCGTTCCCGGAGAGGCCGAGCGGGTGAGCCGTGTCCTGGAGGAGGCGAGTCGCACGGGCTCGCCCCTGGAGATCGAGACAACGGTCCAGCTCTCGGACGGCAGCGAGCGCTGGGTCCGGGTCGAGGCCACGCCCCGTACCGCTCAGGCCGGAAACGTCGTCTGGAATGCCGTGGCCTTCGACATCACCCAACACCGGGCCGGCGAGCAACTCACCTCCCGCCTCGCCGCCATCCTCGAAGCCACCACCGACCTCGTGGCGACCACCGACGACAACGGCAAGATCCTCTACATGAACCGCGCCGGGAGGAGGCTCCTCCGACTGCCGCTGGAGGGAGAGACCGGACTGCGGATCGAGGACCTCTACAGCCCGGAGCTCGGGGCCGCCGTGGTCAAAGAGGGCATGCCCGCCGCCCGCCGGAGGGGCGTCTGGTCGGCCGAGACCTCCCTCGTCGCCCAGAACGGAGAGGAGATCCCGGTACTCCAGATCCTCCTGGCGCACAAGTCCAGGAAGGGGTCCGTCGACTACTACTCGACGATCGCGAAGGACATCCGACAACGAGTCGACCTGGAGCGCCAGTTGCTTCAGGCGCAGAAGATGGAGGCTCTGGGCCAGCTGGCGGCGGGGATCGCCCACGACTTCAACAACCTCCTCACGCCGATCCTGGGGTACGTCGAACTCTTCGGCTCGACGCTCGAGGAGGACGATCCCAGGAATCAGGACGTGGACCGGATCCGCGAGGCGGCCGAAGCCGCCGCGCGCCTCACGCGGAAGCTCCTGGCGCTCGGCCGCCGACAGATCATGGAGTTCCACCACCTCGATCTGGCGGCCGAGGTGGACGGATTCGCAGAGATTCTCCGCCGCTCGGTCCGCGAGGACATCGCCATCGAGTTCGATCTGGGCGCCATCGTTCTGCCGATCCGGGGCGACCCCGCACAGATCCAGCAGATCCTCATGAACCTGGTTATCAACGCTCGCGACGCCATGTCCGAGGGGGGGCGGATCACGATCTCCACCTCGGAGCGCCTTCTGAGGACGGAGACGGCCCAGCGAAAGGGCCTCTCCCGGGGCCGGTTCGCCGTCCTGGCGGTGGCAGACACGGGTCACGGGATGGACGAGGGCACGCGGGGACGTGTCTTCGAGCCCTTCTTCACCACCAAGGAGAAGGGGCATGGCACCGGGCTCGGGTTGTCGACCGTCTACGGAATCGTCCGCCAGCACCGGGGCGAGATCCACGTCGAGAGCGAGCCGCAACGCGGGACCCGCTTCGAGATCTACTTCCCGGTCGTCGAAGAGCACGATCCTGAGCCGAAGCGGATCGTCAAGGGAAGCCTGAGCGTCTCGGGTAACGGCGAGAGAATTCTCCTGGCAGAGGACGATCCGGAGGTTCGAAAACTGGCCTCTCGCGTCCTGCGCCAGGCCGGCTACCACGTCCAGACCGCCGTCGACGGCGCAGAGGCTCTGGAGCTGGCCGCGGCCTCCCCTCCCTTCGACCTCGTCCTGAGCGACGTCGTCATGCCGGGCCTCACGGGGCCGCGGCTGGTGGACCGATTGCGGGAGCGCCAACCCGATCTGCCGGCGATCCTGATGACCGGTTACTCGGTGCCCGGAAGCCTGGACCGCACGAAGGCGCGGGTACTGCTCAAGCCGTTCAAGCCGACCGAGCTTCTCGACGTCGTGAGCCGGGTCCTCCGGGAGAAACGACGAGGCCTCACGCCACCCGACTGATCCCGTCGTTCACGGGGAGGTCGCGGGACGCAGGTCGTCGACGACGAGCTGGAGCCGGTTGGCGCCCCGGAAGTCGTTGCGCTCGAGCTTGCAGGCCAGGTCCACACCGTCGCCGGGACGGACCCCGCCGGCGAGGTCGCCGCGGCGCCACAGGACGGCCTCCGCGAGCCCGGCGCCGGCGTCGACCACCAGCTTCAGATGCCGCCTGTCCCGACCGATGGTCCGAACCCGCTCGACCCGGCATCCTGCCACCAGGAAACGCGGACGCTCGTTGCCGGGACCGAACGGCGCCAGACCGGAGATGGAGTCGAGGGCCGCGAGGCTCACGTCCCTCGCATCCAATCGGCAGTCGATGGTCAGGGTCGGCTCCAGGTCCTCCGGCTCGATGTGCTCGGCGGCGTCGGCAGCCATCCTCTCCTGGAGTGCCGTGTACGACTCCGCTCGCAGGGAGAACCCAGCCGCCGCAGCATGCCCTCCATGCTCCACGAGGAGATCCGAGATCCGCGACAGCCCCTCGGCCAGGTTGTACCCCCGGGGACTGCGGGCGGAGCCGGTCAGCAGACCGCCGCCGCGCATGCCGGAGCAGGCGAGGACGGGGCGCCCGTAGCGGTCCGCCAGACGCGATGCGATCAGGCCCACGACGCCCAGATGCCAGTCGTCTCCTCGAACGACCAACGCCCGAGCGTCGGTCATCCCCTCGCTCTCCACCTGCTCGATCGCCTCCTCGACACCGCTCTCCTGTAGGTCCTGACGGCGGCCGTTGAGCCGGTCGAGCTCCTCCGCCAGCGCCGTCGCCTCGCCGACACTCGTGCAGCGGACCAACCGGAGAGCCAGGTCGGCCGAGGCCAGACGGCCGGCGCTGTTCAGACGGGGACCGAGAACGAAGCCGATGGTGGAGGTGTCGATCCGGGTGGAGGCTCCCGCGGCCCGCTTCAGGGCCACCAACCCCGGCCGGCGCGTCCCCCGCAGGATCTGGAGCCCACGCCTCGTCAGGAGCCTGTTCTCGCCGACCATCGGCGCCACGTCCGCCACCGTCCCGAGAGCAACGAGATCGAGGAGCGAGTTGAGGTACTTCCTCCTCTCGTCCTCCGGCAGCCGCCCGACGCTGGCCGCCTGGATCACCTTGAAGGCCACCCCCACCGCGGCCAGTCCCTTGAACGGATAGGGGCAGTCGGAACGGTTCGGATTGACGACCGCGACGGCCTCGGGAAGTGACTCCTCAGGCAGGTGGTGGTCGATGACGATGACGTCGATCCCCAGGCCGCGGGCCTGATCGATGGCTTCGAACGACCCGATGCCGTTGTCCGCCGTGACGATCAGGCCGGGCCGGACGCCCTCCTGCATCGCTCGCTCCAGGGCCGCGGGACGCATCCCGTAGCCGTCGCGCAGACGATCGGGCAGGAAGGGACGCGCGGGAACGCCGACCCGCTCCAGATAGTCGAGGAGGAGGGCGGTCGAGGTCACGCCATCCACGTCGTAGTCCCCGAAGACGAGGACCGGCTCGGATCTCCCCGCCGCCGCAGCCAGGCGCTCGACCGCGGCCTCCATGTCGCGCAGCTCGAAGGGATCGTGGAGGATCTCGGGCGAGTCCGAGACATCCGCGGAGCTCAGCGAGCGGTTCGCGAGCAGGACATCGACGAGGGAGTCGTAGGGGCCCTCGTGGAGGATCTCCCACACCGGGTAGCGCCGCATCGGCGCGGTTTCGACCCCTGGGTCGCCGGCCGTCACGCGGGTCGTTCCGTCACGGGGCCAGGGGCTCGACCCGGAGCTCTCTCAGGCGCACCGTCGAGACCGTCCGCATGGCAGCGACCGACTCCTCGTCGATGGAGTCGACAGAGAGCCCGTCGGCGTCCACGCCGAGGTTCTCCTGGTCGAAGAAGAGGAGACCGCCCACCCGTCGGTACTCGAAACCGCGGCGAAAGCGGAGACCGCCGGGGCGCCCCTCGAAACTGTAGGCGAACTGCTCCAGGCGGCCTGTCCCGGCGTCGAACCAGTAGAGGTACTCGTCGTTCGCGTCGGTGCTCGAGCCGGCCTCGAACCACACCTTCACCTTGTGGAGGCGCCGGTCTCCCCAGCTCTCGATCCCCAGGTCGGTCATGCGCACCGAGGGGTCCGCCAACCGGTAGGGCAGGAAGCAGAAGTAGACCCTGGCCGTGGCCCAGTCGCGCAACGCCTGGACACGCTCCGGCTCGGGCTCGCGCGGCTCGCCGTCCACCCACCACTCCACGCTGTCGTTGTCGATCCGCACGACCCAGCGTTCCTCACCCCTCGGCCCTTCCACGCGGTAGGCGAAGCGCCCGCCATCCACCGTCACGTCCAGGTCGTAGCACCCGGACAGCGAACAGAGCTTCAGCCGGGTGCGGCTCGAGGTGTAGCGCTCCCCTCCATGGAACTCGATCGAGCGCCCGACGATGGCCGGGGGCCCGTCCGCGGGGGCCGGGGGAGCCGGCGATGCGACGCCGAGACCGGCGAGGAGAAGCAGGAAGGTCATCGCGGCACATCATAGCCCGGCCCGAGCGTCGGGAACGGGCGCCGGGGGAGTGTCCGCCGTGGCATCATGAGGGCGATGAGCCACCCTGCGATCCGTCTGTCCGCCGCACTCCTCCTCGCGGCCTCCTTCGCGGTCGCGGCTGAGCCCGGATCCCAGGGCCCCTCGACGACCGAGGTCCTCCTGCCGAGGGCCTTCGCCGAGCACGCCGGTCCGGCCGCCACGGCCCCCCCCGGCGACCGCATCGCCTTCAGCCGAGCCGGCGCCGAGGGGTACCTGGATCTCTACACCGCCCGTCCCGACGGCACGGACGAACGTTGCCTCACCTGCCGGCCGATCGCGTTCCGCAATCGCCACGCCGGCGCGCCCGCCTGGCATCCGTCCGGCGACTGGCTGGTCTTCCAGCTCGAGAAGCCGTTCGAGGAAGCTGGGCGGCCCTTCCCGTTCCAGGAGGTTCCTGGACGCAGCCTGGGGGACGACCTCTGGACGGTGAGCGCGGACGGCTCGCGGTCCGGACCTCTGACCCGGCGGGGCGAGCGCGGCGGGCGGGTGCTCTCCCCCCGGCTCTCCTACGAGGGCCGCCACCTCGTCTTCGCGGAGAGGGTCGCGGCCTCGGGCGGAACGTGGGGACAGTGGGTGCTGCGGGTGGCCGAGGTCGAGGTTCGGCGGGGGGTACCGCGGCTCGGCAAGGTCAAGACCTACGAGCCCGGGCCGGGGCCGTTCTACGAGCCCTACGCCTTCACGACCGATGACCGGGGTGTGATCTACGCGTCGAACCCGGCGCCCGGCGCCCCGGAGAGCGGCCTCGATCTCTTCGTTCTCCGGCTGGACTCGGGGAAGGTCGAGCGGTTGACCGACAGCCCCCGGACCTGGGACCGTTTCGCGGCGCCGGCGCCCGCCGGCACACTCCTCGTCTGGAGCTCGAGCGAGGGTCTCGACGCCGGAGGCGGTGCGCTCGGTCGTCGCGACCGGACCGCGGCGAGCGTCCCTCTCGATCTGTGGACGATGGACGTAGACTCCGGGGAGCGCCGGAGGCTCACCCACTTCAACGATCCGATGGACCCGGCCTACGCGGGTCGGATGCGCCTCGGGCCGACCGCATGGAGCCGTTCCGGCGATCGGCTGTGGGTGCTGGTGACGCCGCTCGCCGAACCGGCGGCCGCCGACCTGGTGACCCTCGACCTCGTGGCGGCGCAGCCATGACCGGACGGGCCGCGATCATGGTCTGCACCCTGCTGGTCCTGGGCTGCGGCGCCGACGACGGGACCGACGGACGCTCCTCGGCGACCGGGGGCGACTCCCGCATGTACGTCGTCCGGGGCGTCGTGACGCGCCTCGAACCGAAGACCTCGCCGCCTCAGGTCTGGCTGCGCCACGAGGCGATCCCCGGGTTCGTCGGCCCCGACGGTCGGGAGAGCGGCATGGATCCGATGGAGATGCCCTTTCCCCTGGCCCCGGGCGTCGAGATCGGGAGCCTGGCGCGGGGGGACGAGGTCCAGGCGGTGCTGGAGATCGACTGGCGAGCCGATCTCCCGGCCAAGCTGACACGACTCGAGACGCTGCCGCCCGGGACCGAGTTGAACTTCGATCCTCTTCCCGAGGAGAAGCTCGAGCCGAGCGGGGAGCCTCCGGACAACTGACGCCGCCGGCTGGTGACGAGCTACATCTCCTCGTGCGGTCCCCGGGCCAGGATGCGATCCACCCGCCGGCGCGACGCCGCGACCGGAGACTCCTTCCGCTCCCGGGCCTCGGCGAAGATCTCGGTCAGCGAGTCGCCGATCCCCTCGACCGAGCGGGCGAGAACCCCTTCTTCGACGACACCCCGGGCGATCAGGCCGAAGACCATGGCGGCCCCGGCATTGATCACGTAGTCGGGCGCGTAGAGAATCTCCCGCTCGAGGAGCCTCTTCGAATCCTCCTCCGGGTCCTCGAGCTGGTTGTTGGCCGAACCGGCCACGACCCGACAGCGGAGCTGGGGGATGGTCCTCTGGTTGAGCGTTCCGCCGATGGCGCTGGGCGCGTAGGCATCGCACTCGGTCGAGTAGACCTCTTCCAACGGCACGACCCGGGCATCGTAATGGTCCGTGATCGCCTTCACGCGACGTGGATCCACGTCGGAGACCAGCAACCGGCCGCCGCCGTCGCCGACGAAGCGAGCCAGCGCACCGCCGACGTCGCCGAGACCCTGCACCAGCACGGTTCGGCCCTCGACCTCCGAGCTGCCGAAGGCGTGTCCCAGAGCGGCGCGCAGACCACTGAACACACCCAACGCGGTGAAGTAGCCGGCATCCACCGACTGCTTCTCGGTGTTCACGCCGTGCACGTGGCAGGTCTGCGAGCGGACGACGACCATGTCTTCCGGGGTGGTGCCAAGATCGACGCCGGTCGAGTAGACGCCGTTCAGCGAGTCGACCAACACGCCGTAACGACGGAAGAGACCCACACGCTCCTCGCCCTCCAGGGTACGTGGAATGGCGAGGACGGCCTTGCCGCCGCCGTTGCGGAAGTCGATGGCCGCCCACTTGCAGGTCATGCCCTCGGCGAGCTTCATCGCGTCGGCGAGCCCGTCTTCCGGTGTCGGGTAGATCTTCATCCGGGTGCCGCCGCTGGCGGGACCCAGGGTCATGTTGTGGAGCGCGATGAACATCCAGGTGCCCGTCTCCGCGTCGTAACGCGTGACCACCGCCTGGCCGTCCCAGCGCTCGATCAGGTTCTTCATCCTCTGTGCCACGTGTTCTCCAACAGGGATCGCTCTGCGGTCTGTGGACCGCGGACCGCGGAACCGGGGGCGCCCGACGCTCGTCGTCGCGCCCGGTAGGCGGAATGCCATGGGTTCGGGTGGGCTCGTCGTGTCAGACCGGGGACGGACCGCGCCCTCCGGCGAGCCTAGATGATACCAGCCCGACGAACCGCTGTCCCGCTCGCGGACCGGAGCCGTCGGCGACGTTAGAATCCCGGTCATGATGCGTCGGCTACTCCTGATCAGCAACTCGACCCAACACGGGACCGGCTATCTCGATCACTGCATGGCCGAGATCCTCGACCTCCTGGGCGATGTCCGACGCGTCGCGTTCGTGCCCTTCGCGCTGAGCGACCGCGAGGGGTACGCCGACGTCGTTGCCGAGCGTTTCCGCCGGGAGGGGATCGAGGTCGCCAGGGTCACGGCGGACGAGGCCGGCCAGCGCACGGTGGAGGATGCGGAGGCCGTCTTCACGGGCGGCGGCAACACGTTCCGCCTGCTGGACGTGCTCCAGCGCACCGGCCTCCTCGACATCGTCAGCCGACGGGCCCGGGCCGGAATGCCGTACTTCGGGGCCAGCGCCGGCTCCAACATCGCGGCGCCCACGATCCGCACGACGAACGACATGCCCATCGTCGAGCCCGCCTCGTTCCGCTCGCTCGACCTCGTGCCGTTCCAGATCAACCCCCACTACCTGGACCCGGAGCCCGGCTCGACCCACATGGGAGAGACACGGGAGCAGCGGCTGCAGGAGTACCTGGAAGAGAACGACACCCCGGTCGTCGGCCTGCGCGAGGGCGGCTGGATCCGCGTCGAAGGCGCCGGGGGCCGCCTCGGAGGGCTGCACAGCGCGCGGATCTTCCGCCGCGGGCGCCCCCCCGAGGAGCGGTCTGCCGGCGGCCCGCTCGACGACCTCCTGGCCTGACCGGTCGGCCACCCGCGGCGCCAGCCCGCGAAACACACCCGATGAGAAGGTCAGGCTAGCGGATCCGCGGCTCCCTGCCCTCGTGCTCGAGGGCGCCGCGGCCCGGTCCCTGGCGCCAATCGAGGAGCCCCGGCACGAGAAGACCGGGCTCGTCGCCAGGCTCGGCGGGGAGCGGCGGCCCCACGACCAGACGCTGGGCCTCCGCCTCGACGGCCACACCACCCGCATCGATCTCGCCGTCGGTCGGCACCCCGACCTGGGCGAGGCGCAGGCCGCTTCCCGGGTCGTCGATGAACACGCGGTAGCGGAAGTCGGTCTCGGTCGCGACCAGGACGCCGACCTCGTCCGCTGGAGTCGAGGAGAAGTCGGGAACGACGACCACGTCCAGCGGCACCCGGGCCGGAGGCAGGTTGATCCGATGCAGCTCCTCGCCGCTGGAGGAGTCGGCCACGAGGACCCGCAGGGCGCGATCCGTCGGCTGCATCCCCATCACGGCAATCTCCGCGGCGGTCGTGCCACCGAAGTCGGGGACCGCGGCGATCGCCAGCGGCAGCAGGTCGTTCGACAGCGTGAAGCTCGACGTCTGGGAGCCCGTGGACGGGTCCAGCACGACGACCCGCGCCCCGAAGCTGTCGACTCCGACCACCGCCACGTCGCCACCGGCCTCGGCGAGACGCGAGGCCGAGAAACCGGCATCGAGCTGGATGAGCTGGAGGGTGGTTCCCGTGCTCGCGTCGCGGACGTAGACGCCGCGGTTGCCCTGGTCGGGTCGGCGAACCAGCACGGCCACCTCGGAGGCCGGCCCGCCACCGACGTTGGGCAACACCGCGAGGTCCACCGGGTGGTTGCCCTGGGCGAAGGCCAGGGTCTTCAGCGACTGGCCCGTCTGCGCGTCCTTCTGGAGCACCAGGGCCACGCCGTCGCTGGGCCGGATCGCCAGCACCGCCAGCTCGTCGGCCGGGCTGCCGGCGAAGTTGGGCACGACGGCGAGCGCGATGGGCCGGAAGTCGGGCGCGAAGCCCACCTGCGAGACCACCTCGCCCGAGCCGGAGTCCGTCACGAAGACCTGCACGGCCCCGTTGGCGGGGTTACGCGCCAGGACGGCGACCTCGTCCGCCGCCGTGTCCGCGAAGTTCGACACCACGCCCAGGTCCACCGAGGCGTATCCCCGCAGCAGCTCGCTGCGCGAGACGGCGACGCCGGTCTGAGGATCGACCACCACGGTCGAGAGGCGGCCGCTCACCCGGTCGGAGCGGACGACGGCGACCTCGTCGACGCCGTTGCCGTCGGCGTCGGGCACCGAGGCCACCCGCGGGTAGGCCACGCCCCAGCCCACGTCCTCGAGCAGGGGCGGCGTCACGAGGTTGGCGATGCTGGGCGAGGAGAACGCCTGCATCAGCTCGTCGAAGCCGGCCACTCCGACGTCCGAGTCCCAGTGGGAGACCGAAGAACCGATGGAGAGGGTCGCCGGGGCGTTCATCTCGACATGCGCCGAGTCCGCCGAGAGACCCTGGGACAGGATGCCGCCGCGCCCCTGCACCGCCCCCCCGACCCAGTGCAGGTCGTTGGTGTCGGTCGCGGAGGACGCACGCTGGGCATTCGACAGCTCGGGCCACTCCCGACCCAGGCCGTGGTCTTCGAGGTTCACCATGTAGCTGTCGTCGAACCCCAAGAACTTCGAGCCGCTCCTGAGATCGACGAAGGTCGTGAAGCCCAGGCCGTGGGCGAGCTCGTGGCGCGTGATGTCCACGAAGCTGATGTGATCGCCCGGGACCACCCCCGCACCGATGCTGTAGTCCCACTCGGTGCCTCCGAGGCAGCCCGGCGTGCCGTCGACGGCGTCGTTGAAGACCATCCCGATCTCCTGCTCGTCGGCGCCGAGGACCCTCTCCTTCAGCAGCGCCTGGGCGGCCGCGGCCACGTACCACGTGTTCGCGAGGGGAAAGGCCGGATCGTCACGGAAGATGGTCTGCGGCCCCGCGGACGCCAGCGTGGCGGAGTTGGCGCCGCAGCCCAGGTCCTCCCAGGTGCCGAGGACGAGGATCTCGGCGTTGCTCACGAGGATCCGCTCCCACTCCCTGGCCGCCGCTTCGAAGGCGGCGACCCGCTGCCCGCCGAGAGTGGACGCGGAGTTACCCTGGACCGCCGGCACGGGGCGATTCGAGTTGAATCCCTGATTGGGCCGATCGCCGATCACCAGCCGGATCTGGGCGGCGTCGGAAGCGAGTGCCGACAGACCCAGCACGAGACATGCGACGAGGACGACGCCGCGGCGGCGCTCAGTGGTCATGGCGGCCCTCCTCTCCCTCGGACTCCGGTTGGGCGTCCTCGGCCTCGACACAGCGCGTCGTCAGGCGTCCCTCCGCATCGAGGGTCGCGACGGTCGCGCTGACGAAGCGACCCTGGAGATCGACGCGGTAGCCGCCGCCGGGAAGGGGTTCCTGCCAGAGTCCTTCCGCGTCCACTCGCAGCCGCTCGGCCTGCGGATCCTCGAGGGGCCGCAGTTCCGCCTCGGCGGCGAGCTCGGAGGACGACGGAACGCCGAAGCGGCCGGTCGCCGGGTCGATCCAGGCCCTCTGGGCACTGGTCGCGGGCGCTCCCGCGACTCCGTCGACGACCGGTGCAGTGGGAGCCGTAGGCCCCCGGTGCGCCAGGATCGCGGCACCGACGGCCAGGGCCGGCAACGCCGCGAGAAGGAGAAAAGCTCGGGTTCTCTGCACGGTGCACCTCCTCGTGGGTCCACGCCGGAAGGGCCCAGCTCTCCGTCCGCGCTGTGGACGAACACCCTACCGCCGGCCGCGGCCCCGGTCAATCGAGCCCGCGACGAGGTGGTGTCCCAATAGGACACTGCCCGCGACGACAGGGCAGGACGGGAAGGGCCGCCGGAGCATTCCCCAGCGGCCCGGTGCGTCACGAACCGGCGAAACCCCAGGGCCGGACTCAGCCCTCCTGCGCCTTGACGGCCGTCTCGAGATCGATCGAGACGGTGACGCCATCCCCCAGGAACACGCCGCCGTTGTCCAGCACCTTGTTCCACTCGATGCCGTACTCCTTGCGGTCGAGGACCGTCGAGGTGGAGAAACCGGCCTTCACGTTGCCCCAGGGATCGGTGGCCTGACCCAGATAGTCGACCATCAGATCGATCGTCTTCGTGACGCCGCGCATTGTCAGGTCGCCCGTCACCTTGAAGGTGCTGGACACCCGAACCCGGCGAGAAGGGCAGGCTAGACTCGAGGGGTGAACGAGCCCTTCCTGACCCACCGTCTGGCGGAGGCGCTGGACCTGGCCGTGGAGCTCCATCGGAGCCAGATCCGCAAGAAGGGGCCCGGCGAGACCGGCCCCGACGTGCCCTACCTCTCCCACCTGCTGGCGGTCACAGCCCTGGTTCTCGCCCACGGCGGCGACGAGGACGAAGCCGTGGCCGCCCTGCTGCACGACGGCCCCGAAGACCAGGGCGGTCGCCCCGTCCTCGAACGGATCCGCCGACGCTTCGGGGAGCGGGTCGCCCGTATCGTCGAGTCCTGCTCGGACACCTTCGAGGCGCCCAAGCCCGAGTGGCTCGAGCGGAAAAGGACCTACATCGCCCATCTCCGGGACAACGCGCCGGGGGACGACGTGCTCCTGGTCTCCCTGGCGGACAAGGTGCACAACGTCGGCTCCATCGTCCGCGACCGGCGGGAAGTGGGGGAGGCGGTCTGGAAGCGCTTCACGGCGGGTCGCAAGGGCACCCTGTGGTACTACCGAACACTGGAGAGGATCTTCCGCGAGCGGGACTCCGAGCGTACCCGCCCCCTGGCGACGGAGCTCTCCCGTCTGCTGGACGAGCTCGACCCGGAGCGCTCCGGCGCCAGCGCCGAGCCCACCTGACCGGACCGGGAATCTCGGCGGCTCGGGCAGCGTTGGCGATCGTGCCGACGACCCTCGTGCCGACGACTCTCGCGCAACTGTGAGCGAGGTCCGGAGCCGGACTTCCGCACCCAGAGGAGACCCCCATGGGATGGCCCTTCGACAAGACCCGCCTGCCCGCGGCCGGCGGGGCCCTTCCCGGACGCGACGAGCCCATCGTCGAGCCGGGCCGCCACGCCGTCCTGGGCAACCCGATGGCCCCCCCCTTCCCGGAGAAGCTCGATCTCGCCCTGTTCGGCCTGGGCTGCTTCTGGGGTGCGGAGCGGCTCTTCTGGCAGATTCCGGGTGTGTGGACCACCGCGGTCGGCTACGCCGCCGGCGAGACCCCCAACCCGACGTACGAAGAGGTGTGCTCGGGGCGCACGGGGCACAACGAGGTGGTGCGGATGGTCTTCGACCCGCAGGCCGTCCCCTTCGAGACTCTCCTGAGCGCTTTCTGGGAGGGCCACGACCCGACCCAAGGGATGCGGCAGGGGAACGACCTCGGTACGCAGTACCGCTCCGGCATCTACACCTACGGGGAGCGGCAGCGACGCCTCGCCGAAGCCGGCCGCGACGCCTACCAGAGAGCCCTCTCCGAAGCCGGCCACGGCGCGATCACGACCGAGATCCTCCCCGCGCCGCAGTTCTACTTCGCCGAGGCCTACCACCAGCAGTACCTGGCGAAGAACCCCGGCGGCTACTGCGGCCTGGGGGGCACCGGTGTCGGCTGCCCCACGGGCCTGGGAGAGCTCAGCTCTTCTTGACCATGACGCCCAGGACGGCGCCCAGGACCAGGAAGCCGATCAGGTTCGAGCCGCCGTGGCACCAGGCCAGGTGATACGGGAAGCCGTCGATCACCAACACGCTGTAGAACGGCACCCAGAAGAGGACCATGCCGAGCCAGAAGCCGAAGGTCAGTCCCCCCTTCAGGCCATCGGCCCAGGCATCGCGCGTCTTGCCGAACAGGGCCGCCGTGAAGATGCCCACGAGGATGGCGATGCCGAAGAACCAGGCGATCTTGGCCTGCTCCTGACTGAAGACCTCCGGGTACTTCGTGTAGGCGCTGCCGAGGATCAGGCCGTGGTTCACGTAGTCCGTGATGTTCAGGGCGACGCCGCCGACGACGCCTGCCAAGAGGGTGCGGGTCCAGTTCACGACTTCTCCTTTCCCCGGGGCTGATGCCGGGCGAGGTTGAACATCGAAAGACAGGGTTTCGGCGAGGATATCGCAGTGGGGCCGACTGGAACAGCAGTCCCGAAGGTAAGGTCGAGGCGACGGGCCGCCAGATCGCCCAATCCGTAACACCGAGCCCGCGGGCCCGGGTCCGCCCAACGACCGTAAGTGACGATACCCGAGGGGCTTGAGGCGGTTCCCACAGCGCCTGTGCAAAAACTTGTGGACAACGGTCTGGAAAACGCTGCCGAGGTCGCTGACCACGGCGCTCCGACCGCTCTGCACAAGTCCCTGTGCAAAATGGGCAAGTTTCCTATTTGCAGCCACTTGCGAGGGACTCACGCGGGGCGGTCGACAGACCCGGACAGATAGATGACGAAGAATGCGACACCTGTGCAAAGCTCGGCCGACTCAGCGTCGCCGAAGCAGGATCAGCGTCGCGCCGACGCCTCCCCAGCCGGGCCGCGACGAGGTGAAGGCCAGGACCCGCCGAGCCCAGGGCGGCCGGGTCAGAACGGCGACGAGCCACTCCTTGAGCACCGGACCCTCCGGCGACCGCAGGCCGCGGCCGTGGATCACGAGGACGCAGCGCAGCCTCCGGGTCCGAGCCGTGCGCAGGAGATCGTCCAGGAGCTCCCGCCCCTCCTCCCGGGTCCTCCCGTGGAGGTCGATCCGCGCCTCCGGGGGCACCTCGCCGGCCTTCAGTGCCGTCAGCATGCGGGCATCCACCCCGTCGGCCAGCCCTTCTCGCCTCTCTCCGGTGCGCGTGATCCGGAATCCCGGCGGGTCGCTCGGCTCGGCTGCCCCGCTCCTTGCGCTGCGCCGCGGCCCGGCCGGATCGACGAGCCGCTCCCGTCCCTCCAGGCGCTCGACATCGGCCATGGCCTGCTCGAACAACCGGGTCTCGTCGTCAGGGAGATCCCCACCTCGGCGGCTCCGACGCCTCGCCATGGGTCAGCCCTCCCCTCCCCTCCGCCCTTCCCCCCTCGCCTCGACGGGACCCCGCCCCCAGCCTGTCGCCACCGCGAAGACCAGGACGACCGCGAGCGCCCACGAGTGGAAGTTGTGCAGACCGATCGTGAGGGCGTCCAGGCGCGGCGCCGGCGCCGCCCCGCCGGTCGTACTGGCCGCCAGCACCGTGGGGATGCAGTACGGGAGGATGAAGGGGAAGATGCAGACCGCGAGGTCGAGGAGGTTGGCCCGGCGGTAGGCGCCCAGGCCCGCCCGCTCCCCGGCCCGTCGGGCGAAGGGGCCGACGGCCAGGATGGCCACGACCGAGTGGGTGGTGAGCACGACCGCGGCCGACACGGCAGCGACCGTCGCCGCCTCGGCCCTGCGGGGCGTTCGAGCGTGGGCCACGGCGATCCCCGCCGCCCGGTCGAGGAGACCGGAGGCTTCGAGACCCCCGACCAGGCCGGCCAGGAGCAGCGTGAACACCGAGACCCCGACACCGCGCTCGATGCCCTCCAGGAGCAGCCCCTGGGCACGGAAGGCTCCGGGCTCCACCCGCAACAGATCGGCCAAGCCGAAGCGTCCCAGGGCGAGACCCAGGACAGCCGCCACGGCGACGCCGGCGAACAGCCCCTCGAGCAGCGGCCGACGTGCGAGCAGAAGGGCGAGGGTCACCGCCGGCGCCAGAAGCAGCAGGAGGCCGCCGGTGTCGGGCACGACCGCCGCCGCCGGAGCCGCACCGGAGCCCCTGGCGCCCAGCCACGCGTAGACCCCCAGGGCCATCGCCGCCGCGGGCAGCGCGTAGCGTAGGCGGCTGCGCACCACCCCGCCCAGATCGGCGCCCTGGGTGCCGGCCGAGGCGATGGTCGTGTCCGAGACCGGCGAGATGTTGTCGCCGAAGGTGGCGCCGCCCAGGAGAGCCCCCATGAGCACCGCCGGCGGCGCTCCGACCACGACCCCCGCGGGGTAGAGCAGCGGCGCGCACAGGACCAGGGTCCCCAGGCTGGTGCCGGTGGCCGTGGACACGACACAGGCCACGAGGAAAGCCGCCGCGGTGAAGCCCCCCCCTTGCAGGCCGGCCGTCGCGGCGAGGCCCGTGAGCGCGCCGATGAAGCCGCTGGCGCTCATGAGGGAGGCCAGGACGCCGGCCACGAGCCAGGCCAGGATCATCAGGGCGACGAGCGGGCGGCTCATACCGGCGACCACGGCCTCCGAGTAGGCCGCCCGGTCCCGGGCCAGGAGCAGGCCGGAAGCCAGGGCGACGAGCAGGACCGGCCAGAAGCCCCTCTCGTCCGGCGCCCCCGCCAGCGCCAGCGCGATGACCCCGCCGAGAAAGAGCGCCAGGGGCGCCACGGCTCCGACACCGCCGAGGCGGTAGGACACAACGGGGAGGTCGGGAACGTCGCGCATGGGCGAATGATACGAGGTCCCCGCGAGCCCGCTCCCCGATCGGGACCCCGGGACCCCGTCGCGGCCCGCGACCCGCGACCCGCGACTATGATCCGACCATGACCGAACGAGTCGACGAGTTCACCCTCTGGGACCTGCAGGTGGAGGTGATCGGGGAGCCCGAGACGATGGTGTGCAGCCACCGTCCGGGAGACGTGTTGGAGCTCCGAGGAGAGAACCTGAGCCTACCCGCGGGTCAGACCTTCCCGGTCTACCCGCTGGCCGCCCTCCTGCCGATCCTGACGGCCAAGCAGCGGCCCACCGATCCAGCCGACTGGATGACCACCGACACCGACATCGCCTGCCCGGATCCCCTCTGCGGCGCGCGGTTCCGGATCACCCGCACGGGGCGCTCGACCTTCCGCCACGGCGAGGTGACGCGGGTGCCGATGCCGCCGCCCGAACCTCGGGACGCCCCGTGAGCGACGCCCGCATCGAGCTCGCCCCCGGCTACACGATCAGTCGCCTGATCCACGGCGGGTGGCAACTCTCCGCGGGCCACCACCCGGAAACGACGGGGGGCGCGCACCTCCGAGCCGGGGAGACCGTGGACGAGCTCCTCCGACTCGTCGACGCCGGGATCACCACCTTCGACGGCGCCGACATCTACACCGGGGTGGAGGCGCTCTACGGCCGGTTGCTGGACGCTTGCCGCCGGCGCGGCACGCTGCCGCCCCAGATCCACACCAAGGTGGTCCCCGACCTGGCCCTCCTGCCGAAGCTCGAGCGCCGCCACGTCGAGGCCCTGGTCGACCGGTCGTTGCGCAGGCTGGGAACCGAGCGCATCGACCTGGCCCAGTTCCACTGGTGGGACACCTCCGTCCCCGGCTGGCTCGAGGCCGCGGCCTGGCTCGACGATCTCCGGCGGGTCGGCAAGATCCGCCACCTCGGCGTCACCAACTTCGACCGCGAACAGGTCGGCGCCATCCTCGACGCCGGGATCGCCCTAGTGGCGCAGCAGGTCCAGTACTCCGTGCTCGACCGTCGACCCGAGGGCGGGCTCGTCGAGCTGGCGCGGGGCCGCGACGTGGCCCTCCTGGCCTACGGCACGCTGGCCGGCGGCTTCCTCACCCGCACCTGGAGCGGCGCCGACGAGCCGGACGCCGAGCTGGCCAACCGATCGCTGACGAAGTACCGGCTGGTGATCCGCGACGGCGGCGGCTGGCGGGCCTACCAGCATCTTCTCGCCTCCCTCGAGGAGGTCGCGTCACGCCACGGCGTCTCCCCGGCGAACGTGGCCGTGCGCTGGATTCTCGACCGTCCCGGCGTCGCCGCGGCCATCGTCGGAGGTCGGAGCGCGGCCCATCTCGCCAGCAATCTCGAGACGCTGCGCCTCGAGCTCGACGACGAGGACCGGGAGCTCCTCTCCCGGGCGCTCGAGGGGTTCCCCGGCCCCACCGGCGACGTCTACCACCTCGAACGGGACCGCCGGGGGGCCCACGGCTCCATCATGCGCTATGACCTGAACGCGCTCGCCGATCCGGCGAGCCGGACGTCCAAGGAGGATGCCGGATGAACCGTCGGACCCGGACCGTCTCCCTGCTGCCACTTCTTCTCGTCGCCGCCGTCCTCGGGCCGGGCTGCCGGCCCTCCGCGCCGGAGCCCGATCCGGGCCGGCTGGCGGACGACTACGTCGACGCCTGGCTGGAGCACTACCCGAGCCGTGCCACCGCGGCCGGTCGACACGAGCACGACGCGTCCCTGGAGGACCTCTCGGGCCCGGCCCTCGCCGCCTGGGTCGAGCTCAATCACCGGACCCTCGAGGAGACCCGCCGCCTCCGCTCGACGAAGGCGCTGGAGTTCGACGACGAGCTCGACCTCGAGCTTCTCGAACGACAGCTGGAGAGGGAGCTGTTCGGGCTGGAGGTCCTCCGGCGACCGCGCAGGGATCCCCTGTTCTGGACCGGGATCGCCGGCAACGCGACGATCTTCCTGCTGGTCCGCGAGGACCTGCCCGAGCCCCAGCGCCTGGCCGCGGCGGAGGCGCGGGCCCGTCAGATCCCACGACTCGTCCAGCAGGCGGTCGAGGCCCTCGGCGCCGCTGACGACTCGGAGCTCGACCCCGAGATCGTCGCCCTGGCCGCGCGTCAGGCGCGCCGGTCCGCGACCTTCTACCGCGAGGGACTGGCGGCCGCCGGCGGCGGACACCAGGCCACGAGCGAGGGGCTGGCCGAGGCCGGCGCCGAGGCCGGCGCGGCGGTCGACCATCTGGCCGACTTCCTGGACGACCGGGCGGAGGGCGCCACGGGCGACGGCCGCCATGGCGACGTCTACCCCGCCCTGTTCCGTATCGTGACGGGTGTCGAGCGTCCGGTGGGCGAGGTCCTGCAGGACGCCGAGCGGGCCCTGGTGGCGAAGCGGACCGAGACGGCCGAGTACGGGCGCTCCGTGTGGGCCGAGGTCGGCATGGCGGGCGAGCCTCCGGCCGACGACCGGGCGCTCGTGGCGCGGCTGTTCGAGCGGGTGGCCCAGGACCGGGCGTCGTCCGTCGAGGCGTTCGTGGAGGACTACCGGACCCTCGTCCGCGACTCCGTCGCGTTCGTCCGCGAGCGCGGCCTCATGACCCTGCCGGACCGGCTACCGGTGCGGGTCGACCGGTCGCCGTCCTTCTTTCTCGGCCAGAGTGTCGGCGGCGTCTACCCGGCCGGACCGTGGGCGGGGCCCGACGCCGAGACCCTGCTGTTCCTGCCGACCCCCCCGCCCGACGCGCCGCCCGAGGCCCTCGACTCCTTCTTTCGCGACTTCAACCACCACTTCAACGTCATGATCACCCCTCACGAGCTGGTGCCCGGGCACACTCTCCAACTGGTCCTGGCCGCCCATCACCCGCGGAAGGTCCGGGCCCTCTTCGCCGACGGCGTCTACGTCGAGGGCTGGGGGACCTTCTGCGAGCGTCTGATGCTCGATCTCGGCTGGGGCGGGCCGCTGGACCGCCTGGCCCATCTCAAGAAGCAACTCGAGAACATCGCTCGGACCCTCGTAGATATCCGGGTGCACACGGGCGGGTTGCAGCGTGACGAGGTCCTGGCCCTGGTGCGCGACGAGGCCCTCCAGGACGAGCAGTTCGCCGGCAACATGTGGATCCGGGCCATCACCGGCTCGCCGCAGCTGACCTACTACTTCCAGGGCTACGACCAGGTCTTCGGCCTGTACCAGGACGTCCGCCGCCAGCAGGGCGAGGAGTTCGACCTGAGGAGCTTCCTCGACGGCATGATGGAGCTCGGTCCGGTGCCGGTCCGTCGCTACCGGGAGCGCATGCTGGGCGCCGACATGCGGTAGGCTCGTCGCCGTGATCGAGCTCGGAGACCGACAGACGAAAGCCGTCGGGGTCGCGGTGACGGTCCTCGCGGTGCTCGTCATCCTCGCGGCGATGGGTGGGGTCGTCTGGCTGTTGGCGATCTTCGTGCGCAGTTACCAGAACGTGCTGCTCCCCCTGGCCGTCGCCGGCGTCGCCGCCCTCGTCTGCCAGCCCTACTACGAGCTCCTCCGCGAACGCCTGCGTCTGCCGATGCCGCTGGCGCTCCTGGCGCTCTTCCTCTCGGTCCTGCTGCCGATCGTCGCCTTCTCCTGGTTCTTCGGCTCGATCGTCGCCGACCAGCTCTCCGAGCTCGTGTCGAGGGTCCCGGAGTGGTGGCGCCAAGCTCTGGCGTTCGTCGAGGAGCGCTGGCCGGCGATGGTCACCTATCTCGAAGAGAACCCCATGGGCCAGAGGATCCGCGGCGCGGTCGAGGGGCAGGGAGACGAGATCCTCCAGGGGCTCCAGGTCTTCGGCCTCAAGGCCCTGTCGGCCGGGGCCGGCCTCCTGCGGGGCATCGGCGCCACCCTGAGCTGGGCCGTGGCGCCGATCTACTTCGTCTTCTTCCTCGTGGGCGGCAAGGGACTGACGCTCGATGCGCAGAAGGTGCTGCCCTTCCTCAAGCCCGAGACCCGGGAAGACGTCGTCTTCCTGGTGGGTGAGTTTCTCGAGATCGTCGTGGCCTTCTTCCGCGGCCAGCTGACCATCGCGTTCCTCCAGGGGATGCTCTTCGCCCTGGGCTTCTCGCTGGCCGGACTGCGCTACGGCCTGGTACTCGGCCTGATGCTGGGCTTCCTGAACATCGTCCCCTACCTCGGTAATATCGTCGGGCTGGGTATCGCGCTGCCCCTGGCCATGTTCCAGGACGGCGGGGGCTGGGGCACCCTCGTGGCGGTGATGGTGGTCTTCGTGGCCGTGCAGATGATCGAGGGCTACTTCCTGACCCCGAAAATCATGGGCGACCGCACCGGCCTCCATCCCATGGCGATCATCGTCGCCGTCTTCTTCTGGGGCTCCGCGCTGGGCGGCATCCTCGGGATGATCCTGGCGATCCCGCTGACCGCCTTCCTGGTGGTCTTCTGGCGACTCGCCCAGGAGAAGTACATCGAGGAGTGGGTCTGAACCCGGGGTCCACCGACCGCTAGCCCAACAAGCCGCGGAGCGCGGAGAGCCAACGCCAGGACCGGCTCGAGGTGAGGCGATCGAGCTCCTCCTCCTTGCGCCGCAGCCGGTCCGCCAGCCCATGGAGGCGCGCCTCCCGCTCGGCGACAGCGGCCGCGAGCTGTTGCGCCGGCTGCCCTTCGGGCGTCGCCAGCCCGCGGCGCAGACTCTCCAGGACCTGCGGCAACCGGTCGAGGTAGGCCTCGCGGTGGCGTTCGATGAGATGACGCCAGATCGCCTCGGGCACCGTGCTCTCCAGGTCGGAGCCGGCGACCACCTCCTCCACCGCCGGCGTCTCGATCCGGCGCAGGCCCCAACCCTCCCTGGCGAGGCGGATGGCCAACTCCCAGCGACACCACTCTCCCGCCTCGGGGTCGAGCCCCCCCACCTCCACCCACGCCCGGCGACGGACGAGAAAGGCGCCCCGCATGCCATCCTCCGCCAGCAGCCGATCGAGTTCGGGGTCCGGGGGGTGACGCAGACCCGTCCGCCGCCCCACCTCCAGTCGGGAGCCGCAGACCAGACCCACTTCCGGGGACGTTTCCAACACCTCGAGCGCCGGTTCGACGAAACCGGGGAGGAGGCGTTGCCTGCAGCTCAGGAGCATGAGTGCCGCGCCGGTCGCCGAGGCCGCCCGCAGCTCGGCGGCGGCGACACGTCGGGCCGGGGTGGAGTCGCGCGCACCGGTCGCGGCGCGGCCACCCCCGGCCGCCTCGCCGCTTCGCGTTCCGGAGACGAGGACCCTCTCGACCCCCCGGGGAGCCGCGCGCTCGACGCTCGAGACGGTCTCGAGTACCTGCGGCGCCGGACCGTGGCCGTCGACGAGAACCGTCAGACGGAGCTCGGCGGGAGCCTCCGGCGAGACGGCCGGAGCCACAGCCCCGGAGCGGTCGTCGCTGGAGGTCAGGTCGGCCGCTGCCTCCAGCTCGCCGAACAACCCCGCCACCTCGGGGAGCGCCCACTCGACGTTCCGCGCCAGAGGATCGCCCGGCGGGCGCGTGCGATACCTCCCGGGATCCACCATGGAGTCGAGACCGTCGGCGGGCGGCGCGATCCCCAGGCGGTCGCGGAACAGCCGGCCCGCCGTCGCCGGATGGCGGATGGCCGCTCCTGAGTGCACCAACAGACAACGCTCTCGATGACGGCGGAAGAACCCGAGGAGTCGACGGTTGTACACACTCCAGAGATCGTAGGCGTAGTGGGGGTGGTCCAGGAAGACGTCGGCACCGAGGCGCTCCATGGAGGCGGCCACCTCCCACGGCTCCCGGTAGAGCAACAGGAAGGCGGCGTCGGGAACCACCTCCAGCCAGTGCTCCAGGAGCAGCGTGGCGCGCGGATCCTTGAAGCCCCAGGGGCCCTTCGACTCGGCCCGCCTCTCGCCGATCAGCTCCGCCGCCTCGTCGCGCTCGCGTCGCTCGACGTCGCGGGGCTCGACAGCGCGATTCCC